>CATMRP010000153.1 GCA_950073835.1 uncultured Alteromonadaceae bacterium | reverse complement strand
TTAAACCCAGCCTGCAAATAAAGTCCTAACATTCAGAGTTGTCCTTGCCTAAACACAATCCTGGCGAGTCGGCGGTAATCCTTGTTCTGCATCTGCCAGGGAAAAAGCCAGCAGGACTCAAACCGCTGCGATTGCTGAAAAAACCGCACCATATACAGGGCCCCGGGAAGCAGCTTTGAGCGCGGGCTGATTTGCCAGTTGCCTGGATTACCCTGTTTACTGGTGGTAACCGTGTACCCTTCGCCGCTCTCATCAACAATCCAGGTTTGAGGATGAGATTCAAAATTAAGCGGCCAGAGCATTACCAGGCACAAACTGATACACCCGGTCAAAACTGCCCACCACAAAGCAGGCGTTAACACCAGGATAATCGCGACTGCCACACTGGCCAGCATCATTCGATACACAGTCTGGCTCAGGGGCGGTTGCAGAAAAACGCTATACTTTGACCCGGCTAACAATCGTATCGACCATCCTGGCCAGCTCAGGATCCTGACAGGTCTGATGGCCCATAATCCAGGCAAACAGATCCGGGTCGTCACAGGTCAGCAATCGTTCAAAGGTTTCCTGATCCTGTTCAGACAGATCGTTAAACGCTTCTTCAACAAATGGCAGTAACAGTACGTCCAGCTCCAGCATGCCGCGGCGGCAAGCCCATTTCAATCGTGCATAACGTTTCGCAGTAAACATAACCGGTTGATTGTTTGAAATAGTCATGGCGGCAAATATATCACGGTTAGATACAGGTTGATACTGGCCACAGGGCGTCACTTTTTCATGCAGTGGTTGCTCATCCAATTATCCGTTGGGGACAGTCTTTGTCAGCCTTCTAGTGACCAATGCCCCGGCCATGAGCGAAAGGCTGGCCAGACGCAAAACAACAAGCAACGCCCCCCTTGATCTTCTGGCCGGTCCCCCTCATATACACCACCAGATAAGTTTAAACATCAGGCGTTAATATGACTATGCGACCGTACTCCCCACTCCCTCCTAAACTGAATGCCTTTCCCGATAATTTAGTCGTGGCTTTGCCGTCGATGGCCTGCGTGAGTGTCAGTGGTGATGATACCAGGACCTTTTTGCACAGTCAGTTAACCATTGATGTCAATAAAATGGCTGACGCATCTGTGCGTCGCAGCGCACATTGTGACTTTAAAGGCAAAAGCTGGAGTGTGAGTCTGGTGGCCAATGGCGCCTCAGCCCTTTATCTGATTGCCGGCAAAACGGCAGTGGGGGCTTCGGTGGAGCAACTAAAAAAATACGGCGTATTTTCAAAAATTGACATCGCGTCCGAAACGGAAAATTTTGACTTTTACCTGTTAAAGGGAATGCAAACCACCGCGCTACTGGAAAGCGATTTTGCAGCGTTACCTGATAGCCCGATGGCCATGGTCGAGTCTGATTCAGGCTTTTGTATCACTTTGGATTTCCCCGTTGATGCCCTGCTGCTTGCCCTGAAAAAAGACGCTTCGCCAGCATTCATCCAGGCGGTAAACGAGGCTGAGCTCCCTCTGTTCGAAGAAACGGCAGCCACTGCACTCGACATTGCCAGCGGCATTCCCGCACTCGCCGGCGAAGAACAGATTAATCAGTATGTTCCACAGATGATGAACCTGCAGGCGCTGGACGCTATCGATTTTAACAAGGGCTGCTACATGGGCCAGGAAGTGGTTGCCCGCACCCGTTACCTGGGCAGGAACAAGCGGGCCGCAATGATATTTAAGTTGCCCGCGGCTTGTGATGAAATTGCAACGGCTCAACTGGAAAAGCAGGCTGGCGAGCACTGGCGTTCGGGCGGTTCCATTCTGCGTGCGGCGGTTCTGGGTGAGGAAACCTGGCTACTGGCCATTGTTAATAATGACACTACCCCTGAGGATAGCTTCAGACTGTCAACTAATCCGGCTTTGGAGTTGATTCATTGTGAGTTGCCGTATACGCTCTAAATAAGGCGCACGGCGTGTATTTTTATTTTTTACAACCTCCGAAAAGGCAGAGATTATGCAGATTTCGCAAAACAGTGTAGTAACCCTGCACTACACCGTAAGCACCGAAGATGGTACTGAGCTTGATTCATCCACCGGTGGAGAGCCATTATCCGCACTGCTTGGCAGTCGTTTTTTAATCAGTGGTCTTGAAGAGGCCCTGCAGGGTAAAGCTGCCGGTGAAAAATTTGATGTCACCGTTGTGCCGGAAAAAGCTTATGGTGAACGTCTTGATCATCTGGTGCAGGCTGTGCCGGCTTCAATGTTTGAGGGCATGGAAGTAGAGCCTGGCATGCAATTTCGCGCTACCACCGATGCCGGTGAGCAATCCGTTATTGTAATTGAGAAAACCGATGATGAAGTGATTATTGACGGTAACCACCCGCTGGCAGGTATCTCTTTATCGTTTGAAGTGGAAGTTCTCGATGTGCGGGAGCCAACCGAGGATGAACTGGCCCACGGCCATGTTCACGGTAAAGGCGGCTGCAATCACTAGGCATCGCTAAGCGCCTGAAAGGGTTAAAACAAAAAGGAGTGCCATAGCACTCCTTTTTTGATTGGTCAGTATTGGCGCGGGGGATTAAATCGCTTCGTCGCCCTGCTCAGAGGTACGAATACGAATAGCCTCTTCCACAGAATAGATAAAGATTTTACCGTCACCGATTTTACCGGTTTTAGCCGATTTCAGAATGGTTTCTACGGCCAGTTCCACCCGCTCATCATCCAGCACAATTTCAATTTTCACTTTTGGTAAAAAGTCGACCTGGTATTCCGCTCCCCGGTACAGCTCGGTATGGCCTTTCTGACGCCCAAAGCCTTTTACTTCGGTTACCGTCATACCGGCAATACCCACATCGGCAAGCGCTTCTCTCACGTCATCGAGTTTAAACGGCTTAACGATTGCTTCAATTTTTTTCATCGTCGTTTACTCATCGTAAATAGTAGGAATGGGTACACGTTTATGCTGTGTACGTTTATAAATATACAGTAACTTTTCAGATACTTCCGCTGCAACCGCTTTATTTTCCAGAAAATCATCAATTTGATCGTATGTCAGCCCTAATGCCTGTTCATCGGCTTTCTGTGGCGATAAGGTTTCGAGATCTGCGGTTGGCGCCTTATGAATAATTTTTGCCGGTGCGCCCAGGTGCTCAGCCACCTGACGAACCTGCCGTTTACTTAAGCCAAACAGCGGGGCTAAATCACAGGCACCATCACCGTACTTGGTGTAAAAGCCAGTAATATTTTCAGCCGAGTGGTCGGTGCCCAGCACCAGGCCGTCAACCATACCGGCAATTTCATATTGAATGACCATTCGGGTACGGGCTTTAACATTGCCTTTTACAAAGTCCTGCTTGCTCTCATCGGTTGGTAACAAACCCGCCGCGGTTAATGCCGAGCAGGTCTCCTGATGAATGGCGTCTGCTCCGGGCTGTACGTTCACTGCAATAGACTGGGTAGGCTTAATAAAATCAATGGAGGCCTGAGCGTCTTCTTCGTCAGCCTGAACATTGTAGGGTAAGCGTACCGCTACGAACTGGTACTTTTCATGATGCTCCTGATTGAGTTCATCGATTGCCAGCTGTGCCAATCGCCCCAGAGTACAGGAGTCGATCCCACCACTAATGCCTAGCACCAGGGCATTCATGCCCGACTGCTTAAGTTGTTGCTTAATAAACCCTACCCGTCGGGTAACTTCGTACGCCACGTCAATCGCGGGCAGTACTTTCATTTCCTCAATAACCGCTTGTTTATCCATTAGATAATCCAGAGTTTTCTTTAACTTGTATACAGTCTACGTTAAAAGACGCCATGTTGTCAGCAGGCATTATACCCACCACCAGTGTTATACCATTAATCCGCACTGCGATGCAGAAACAGCCGTACAGCGATACTTAGGTGTTTATTTTCATAAACAATAGCTTTGGTTGTACGTTAAACTACAATCAGAATCAACTGTATGAAGATGCTTCCTATGCGACACTCAGGCTATACACTGATCGAACTTATGGTAACCGTTGCCGTGCTAAGTATTATTGCTGCCGTGGTAGTGCCTGGCGCCCGGGGATTCATCAACCATTCTATACTCACCAAAGAAATCAATGAACTGAGCGCTTTGGCCCGCCTTGCCCGCTTTAAAGCTATGGAAGAGCAAACCGAGGTGGTTGTATGCCCTTCACAGGATTATACAAATTGTATCAGTAACTGGACTTACCCGAGCATAGCTTTCTATGATGTGGACGGCAACGGTAAACGAGGTACTAATGAAACCTTACTCAGTGCTACAGAAAAGCTACATAGCAGTGTTAAAATTCAAGCACCTTCTCAAGCCCTTGTTTTTGATGCAAGAGGCGGTACTAATGTCACCACAACACTGACGATTTGCGATGACACCAGTCAGGCCAAAACAGCCGTTGGCCTGATTATCAATGGCTACGGTAAAATTGCCATCGCCCAGGATTCAGACAATGACGGCATAAATGAAAATCATGCGGGTGCTGCGTTATCCTGCAGTTAATGACCGCTAGCAAGACCAGCAATATTCGCTGCTGCCAATACTCCCGTCACTGTTTTGATCCCAGGCTTTTCGCCCGTCACTGAATATATATAACGTACCGTCGCCCACCTGTGTACTGCCGCTAACCGGCACCGCACGTAATTCATAACTGTTGCCATCGGCACTCACAGCATGAATAGTAAGTGTATATTTTTTCTTGGATGCGGGTTCAGTTGATGGTGAGTAGGCCGTAAAAACCTCTGGCGACCCGGTATTACCGCTACCTGTAGCCGCACCGTTATAACTGAACGTTGTTGCATAATGGCGTTCCATTGCCGAGGCGAAGCCCATCAGATCAGCCTGCGCCGTACTGCGGTTAGCACTCACCATCATTGACTGGTACGACGGATACCCCACTGCGGCAATAATGCCGACAATGACCACCGCAATCATCACTTCAACTAAGGTAAACCCCAACGATTTGCTCATAACAATTATTGCTCCACTTCAGTTGACCAGCTACCCCGCATTACCCGCTGGTAGCGGCCAAATATGTTCTGACTCAGGCATTCAAACTCTGAAGCACAGGCCTCTGGATTGCCATCCTCATCCACTGGTACTACTGCCGAGACACATTCAGTACCCAGGCAAATTGTAGGATTAGTAGCGTCTTCTATGAGGATCTTAGTATCAGGGGCAATACCGGTTTGCGTCAACGTTGCAAAGCGATCATTTTCACCCAGCTCATCATCACCGTTCAGATCGCCCACCGCATTTCCATCAACCAGATTTACCAGATATGCCCGGCTGTTTCCCGCCGGTGGTGCACATGCGCTGGTACTGCTCGACGCTGGCACGTAACTGGTAAAGAAGACCTTGTAATTAACAATTACCGGCGAAGAAAGAATTTTCTCCCCGGTGGTCTGCATTTTTAAAAACCATCCCTGTTTACTCTCATACTCAGCAATCGCAAGCTCTCTGGTAGAGTCATTACTGTGGGTCAGGCTATGACTGGTGGCATCGAACAAATCATTTTCCGTAATCGTGGTTGGAAAAGTAAAGTCACCATTGGTGTCTGGCGAAAATACGCCCGTGTCTTTAATCATGTAGAAACGATCGTTGACCACATCATCCAATGGATTTGCCCGCCAGCCACTGCCAACCACAACTGCATAAAAATTACTGCTACCAAGGGCTACCTCAGCGACATCCACACCGTAATAGAAGTGGCGGTTATCAGCATTGCCTGTGCCGGCTAAATCAGCGATCCGCTGACCTTTAATAAAGTCGCTGCCGGACTCGCCGTTATAAACATCAAAGCGGAATATCTGGCCACCCATATCCGTAGCGTATAAGTGGTCGGCATAGCCATCACTGTCACGGTCAATGGCTGCAACATGGCCGGGTATGGAGTATTGCATTTCACTCAGGTTCAGATCGGCACCACTGTCAGACGCTTGCCATAACAACGCCCCGGTATCAGCGTTAAATATCATCACGGCATTGCCTACCGCATCGGCGGTTTTGACCTGGTTAGTGTCCTGGGTTTCATCATAGCCACCACCGACTATCATTACGTTATAAGATGTTCCACCCATATTCATTTTGGTAATGATTGGTCGTGACCAGGTTTGCCCAAGTTTATCCAGCCCGGTACTGCCGCCCTCAATTTTAAACACCAAAGACGGTGATGTTTTGCTGGTGATGTCAAATACGTAATAATCCCGACCACCGCGGCGCATACCTACATACAGGTATTTCTTATTGTTAAACTCTCGCAACACCATGTGGCCATCCAGTCCGTAAATATGACGATAGCTGGAGTTGTCCTGATAAAAGTCCTTGATATTGGACAACAGCGATTTAGGGGTTATCGAGAAATATTCAGTTCCGGTTTCTGCATCAAAGGCATGCAGGAAGCCGTGGTTGGTGGCAATAAAGATAACTGAGTCATTGTTGCCATAATTAACAATCACGGGTTGCGAGTGAATCGGATCGCCCATTTGCAAGCGGGACTCGGTGATATCCCCATCACCGTCATAATCTTTAATATCCACCCCTCTTGTCCATTTAAGCAGTATCTCTCGCAGCCCCTGAGGGTCGGCTTCACCATCGGTGTCCATGGTCGATGTTGTAATGGCACTGTTATTCTCATGTACCTGATTGGCGCTGGATACAATGCTACCCGGGCCATCAAAGAAATATACATTCCGGGATAACGGCAGCAGCGAGGCTGCCCCTCCTTCCCGGACATCCGCGCCGTCCTGAAACAGCGACCAGTAGCTGTGTGAACTATCGGCAAAGAAACCGGTATTGGTGTCAATGGCAGCCAGGCCGTTCTGATCGTAGACCGTGTCCCCGGAAATCCGGTACTTTTTCAGATTACCGGGCCATAAAGTGCCTTCAGCCGGTTTAAACAGCGCATAGTAAAGCTCATCCTGGTGAGTCAGCCGGTTAAGCTGGTTTACGGCTACCCCGGGGGACACAAAGGTCGCATTAACGTCTTTCACGGCTCTTAAAATCGTTTCAAAAGCATTCAGCAGATCGGTGGAGTTATTTGCTGTATAAAAGCCCCCTCCACTTTGCAGCGCCAGTCGATACAGGAAGTTATTTGCATTATTGTTCGCCGCAAAGCCAATGGTATGCGTGGTGACCTTCGCTCCGATGACCGATGTAGACGATTTGCTGATATTTGAAACCAAATCCAAACCACAATACTCTCCGGATGAAGCATTCTGGCAATTACTGTTAAGTAACGACTGAATCTTTGACGAACTGTGGTTGTTATTCGCTTCGCCATCTGACAGCAGCACAATGTGGTTATTGGTTTGACACTGCAGGTCGGTTACCGGACTAATGTACTGTGCGCCACTGGGTATATATTCGTTAATGCAATCAGAATCGCTGAGGTTTTCCGAGTCGCAGCCATAGGGAAGAACCGAATCGGCCCCGGTGTAAGCGTCGCGATGACTTACTCGAGTACTGCGGCGCACACTGGAAGAAACCGATGAGTTGCCCCGGGTTAAGCCATAGTCCACCTGCTGGCCGCCATAATACAAGGCCGCTTCATAAAGGGTGTCAACAATAGGGGTTAAGCCATTTGCCGACAGGTCATCAACCTGACTGATTAATAAATCTCTGACCGACAAACTGTTTCCGGCTGTGGCATTGCCATTAAATTCGATATAAAGCTTAGGTGCCCGTGACGGTTTGCCACTGTAGGAATATGCACCACGTAATTCGTCAAAATCACTTAACACAAATCCCAGGGCGTTGCCCGCCTGCCAACCACTGCGACCAACAATGCTATTGATAATGCTGCTCAGGTCACCGGTCTGATAGGTCCTGTTGCGTCTGAAGTCGGGAATACTCCAGGTGATACCGCCGGTTTTAGCAATATTCTGTAAATCATTGCGATTGTGATTCTTGAAATTATCAATGTCGTCCTGATCTATCCCGCTTATCAGCATGGTGGCGCCATTTTTGGTGTCCGTATCATAAGCGGTAAATTCCAGATACGCATTGGTCACTGTCGCGCCCTGAGGGATATTAACTTCCGTGAAACGTAAACCAATATAGCTATTTGAACTATCCCGGAATGTCAGCTCACGGCCGGTGGATTCCCAGCCATTGGTGGCTTCTTCCACGTTGTCATAGGAGTCTGCAATCTGATACTGAGCTTCACCTGCCACACAGCCGGTTGCCGAGGTTTGATCGTAAGAAATAACCAGTTGTGGGGCGGTACCTGTCCCATCATCATAGGCCATTACGCGACGGTTGCTGGAAGTACTGGTGCCCTGACCATTGACCAGCACGGTCAGCGCATTGTTACCACACCAGCTACTTTGATCAATAATTTCCTGAATAACCGGTGCAATATCCGGCGAGTTAACATCGTCTCCCCCGGAAGGAAAATCATTATCCACACTCCAGTCAACCACTGCAGCAGTTTGCGTTTTGCTACTAATAGAACCATTAGAGCTGGAAAGCGCCGAGCTATCACCAGTTAGCTCACCGGCAATGGTAATATTTGTACTGGCGATATTGTACTGGGCTGAGGTAAATTTAAGGTACGCTGAGGTAATACTGGCACCGCGGGGAATATTGAGGTCTTCAAACCGAAAAGCGGATGTTACCGGCGATGTAGAAAAGCTAAGGATAATTTCATCAGTATTAGTGTATACCGAGGAGGATATTTCATAACCATCATTGGCAGACGCATTGGTTGAACTACTTAACTGAGCGTCAATGGATTGGTCAATATTCGTGGTAGGGTACAATATTGGTCCGCCATGATCGGAAAACCGCATTAAACCAGCATTGATATTGGTCGCCGAAGCCAGCGCCTCCTTCAGGGCATTCTGGACCCGCAACATTCGCGATTCGGAACCACCATCCTTGCCTCCCATACTGCCGGAGGTATCCATAATAAACAGCACATTCGGATTGTAAGTTTGCGCGGCATTCGATGTGCCCAGGAAGATATCCAGGTCATCGCCTGTAGCATGTTGTGCTACCGCACATAAAAAAAGGCTGGCTAACCAGGCGGGTGATACTCGTTTCATTATTGAGCCTCCGATGAAGGACCGAACACGGCGACTGTCAGTGAATTCGCGGTGATAGTTCGTTTACCATCAATCTGTCCACATCCGCGCACGACAAAAACGTGGCAGCGTAATCCGCCGCTGCCAATAACATTACTTGAGCCCCGGCAAGGCTTTTCCTGCACAAACGCGGTACGTGACCAACTGGTTACGTCCGGTTGGGTGTGGAAGTTGCCGGTAGCGGTATTTTGCTGACCTTTTTTTAAACCGCCGCTGGTGAGTTGGCGATTAATCCAATCGGTATCATTGACACACTCAAGCGTATCGGTTTGCGGGTTAAAGGCGAGCCCCTGACGCGCCGCTGTAAGCGGGTCATCGAGGTTTACGTCAGACAATACAATCTGGTCCTCAGATTCAAATACAACGCCGGCAATTGCCGCTTCCGCAGCGTCAAAGGTAAGCCCCTGAGCCTGTACTGAGTTGGCCATTTTGGTTTGAGATAAGCTGGTGCTGACCGCCGCCACCCCAAGCAAGGTTACGCAAAGCAGCATGATCAGCGCAAAGACCAGCACCATGCCCTGTTGTTGCTGTTTCATAGCACGGCACTCCCTACATAATTGAGACTATTTCGTAGCGCAACGGAAACCGTAAAAACCTGATAATAATGCTGTTTGTCGAGTGTCACGGGGGCCTCAGAAAGTAATCTGACTTTTTCGTTGGCGACATTTTGAAGATTAATGGGTGCGCTTTTCAGCAACAAAGCCAGGCGAATCGCTACAACCTGTTGGTTTGCCAGGCGCGCATTACTGAGTTCGCTGGCGTCCACATAGGTCACGACTCGACCATCATTATCTGTAACATCAGCCGATAGCCCGTATTCAATTTGCATATTGTCCACGCCATCAAGCAAAACCACTTCTGAACTGGGTGTGGGATTTCCGCTGAATCCACGCAGGTAGCGCCCGTTATAGCCAATACATTTTAACTGCCCGTTTTCCACAAAATAATGGTTCACGATGTGCAGATGCTCTGGGGCTGTGGCATTAAACCGGTTGCCGGTGCAATCCTGTTCTGCTAATAAATTGACCACCAGTTCATCGCTGGCACTCCCCGCCCCCTCGGTACTCGCCAATGTCGCCATGGCCGGGTAATCATTGGCAATAGCCACAGGTTGACGCAGTACAAAACTGGACTCCAGCACCAGGTCCGTTGAGTTTTCGATATTGGTGGTATTCATGTCGTAACGCCCAACTTCCCGCAGTTCGTCCTGAATCCGCAAGGTAATGTAACGCCCGTACTCCTGAATCTCTGCTATAGCCTGATTCAATGAATTTGTTGCCCGGGTGCTAACAAATACCTGTATTACACCGGATAAAATGATCAGGCCCAACACCAGGCTGATCATTAATTCGATAAGAGAAAAGCCAGACTGCTGTTTCACAGGGTAACCTCTTTAATAACACAGGCACGGTTTGAGTCGGAATCAAAAGTACACCGGCTGTCATTGGCCACCGTAGACTGCTGGTCACTCTTGACCGGCCAGCTAACCGCTATATTGACTAATGAACCACTGGAACAGGCTTTCGCATCGCCATTGTCACGATCATTACAGCTGACACTGATACGCATATTCGGATTACTGCCCACCGCCTGACAACTGGCTTCCCAGCCACTGTATTCGGCGATCTCAGCGCTTGTGCAATTACCCGTTCTGCAATTTGGAACTGAGGCAGGCAGCGCCAGGCAGTAACACTGATAGAGGTTACTGTCGTTGCAGGAAAGGGTTTCAAAATTGAAAAAATCAGTATTAAAGAAGGCGTCATCGACTTCCCAGCCATCGTCGGTCTGAGCGGGCTGCGCAGCGCTGACCATTTGTTCAGAGACATAGCGGGCAACCAGTTCTGCCTGACTTCTGCTGGCAGCCTGCACGTTATTAAAAGTACCGGTAAACTGCAGGGATGCTACGCCCAGCAAGCCAATCGTCAGCACAAACAGGCTGACCAGGATTTCGATCATGCCGACGCCAGCGACTTTTTGCTGACTATGTAATGTGGGGGGTTGCATGCTCATCATTGACTCCTACCATATGACTCTATACTAACCAACTGCCGGTTATTTTTCCGTTATTTTGGTTACTTGAGTTGGGTAATAGGTATTGTCTGCAATAACAAATTTTATCCATTCCCGCGGGTAATTCTATTTACCCTTCTTCCGATCAGGTCACCTGCCAAAGTGAGCAAGATACACTGTTATCTCACGCCAATTAATTGAAAGGAATGAAAAATGACTGCTCGCGCCCACGGATTTTCACTAATTCAATTACTCATAATCGTAGCAATC
>CATMRP010000152.1 GCA_950073835.1 uncultured Alteromonadaceae bacterium | reverse complement strand
AACTGACGCATGATTACCCCCGGCTTAATTTAACACCATCACGCATACCGCCGCGCTCACTGCCATCACTGGGGATCAGCGCGTCTGCCACGTAAAACGGTATGAGCATTTGAGCGCTGGCGACTACCGCGCGCGACTGAATACCAATAATGCGGGCATTCACCATCACGCCGCCCTGATGCTTTGCCATGGTGCCGGTAAGCACATATTCCATAGGTAAACCGGCATCGAGCTCCAGGTAGTCCCGGGTAAGCACAAAGTCGCCCTCTTCGGTAATGCGAATAAAGTCGGTGGCTTTGTAATCGATCACCGGTATCCGAAATTTATGCAGTTCGTGCACAAAGGATTCGGCCATTTGCTGTCCAAGCAAATTGGTTTGCTGCAGATCAGAGTCCAGTAACGCAAAATGGGTCACTCCCACCGGCGTTTTATTGGTCACGTATTCCATATTGGCAATCAGGTCCTGAGTCAGGGCCTTCACGTAATCACCCACATGTTTGGTTAAAGGACGGCCTTTATAAGCCCCCTGAACACTGGAGTACAACGGTGGCTGACCCAGTGCACCAAAGCTATCGACATCTTCGGCCATCATGGGCTGATGATTTGCGCGATCGGCTGCAGTGATATCCACCACATTGAGCGCTGGCATTCTTTCAGGCTGAGTGGTTTGCACCATGTCCTCATCCATACTCTGACAACCTGCCGCGGCGGCTGCCACCAGAAGTATGCCAAGTCGTGTTGCCCTTACTGCCCTTTGCATAATGATTACCCTTTATTCTCTGTACGATATAGCCGGCCATTACGGGTTGTCACCTGCTCATCCAGCCAAAACAATTCTGCCGGGAAAAAGCGCGTTGCGGCGGCTACCACATCGCGGGTCCGGGCATTAATAATACGCGCATTAACCATAGCTCCTTCCTGCTGGTAAACCAGCGTACCGGTAATGAAAAAGTCGACCCGCTCCATAGCAGAAAGCTGGTCGATATCGCGCGACAGTACCCTGTCGGACTTTTCTCCTACTATTATATCGTTCGTCAGCTTAAACTCTTGAGCGGTAAATCCTCGTTTTGTGGCTTCGGTAAGGATCCCTTCTTCCAACTGATGGCCGAGCAATTGCAATGGATGCTGAAAGGTTTCGTCGTAGGTCAGGGAGTCCACCGGCACAAAACCGGTCACCGCATAACGGGTTTGCCGGGCCGGGCGAACGTTAGCAAACAGTTCGTTGGCCAGCACATAGGTGTGATATTCCACATTGCCAAGGGCAGGTACCGGCACCTGATCGTTGGTCATTTCCATCACCGGCGTTCCAGAGCTGCAGCCGCCAAGCAAACTGGCCCCCAGCAAGGTGGTAATAATAGTGGTTCGCAAAGAGTATTGACGCATAATCGGATCCAACCTGAGTTAACAGTTCAGTTTCTGCAATTATCGCACCAGCTAATACCAATCCCCATAGGAGTTTGCTCACTCAGCAAGACTGTCAGGCTTTCTGGCTAGGCTTGGTTGCACAGGTTTGGTGGTTCCAAATCAAGCAAGTGTAACAACGCCAGAAAGTCTGCCAGCTCGCCCTCAGGGCATTGCCCAAATGGAGTGGCCAAAACGACTTACATCTGTGTTGCGTCCTCTGGACATAGAATGACTATGCCTCAGAAAACGCGTCGTGATCTAAGTCGTTTTCGACTAGCCCTCAGGGATCACTCTGAGAGGGTAAACTCCTATGGGGATTGGTATACCCTGATTTAATGGCGTTTTATAGTCAAGAAGCGGCAAAGACCTGCCACCCGTTAAAGGTCATTCAGCAATTTTTGCCACAATGCCGCCACCGCTTGCTGATCGTCAGGTTCCAGTTCGTTATTGGCAAAAGCCTGCTCGAGACTGTGTTGCATGGTTTGACTGAGTTTGGCTACGGAGGCTGTCTCATCAAGCTCCAGCTTGCGGGCCTCTACGGCAAAATGCCCCTGCAGATAACTGGCGATAAACAGCTCGTCATCACTGCCGTGATCTACCACGCCATCCAGTGCGCTATCAATATTTTCCACTGCTGTGACAAATTCATCGTTGGCTTTAACCTGTTGTTGCATAGTGTCTCGCTTATTTCTTTGTTAATTGATTGCAGTGACTACTGAAGTGGATAATACACCCGGTCGTCATAACCGGTGATAACCGCAATGATACCGGCCAGTTCGTTATCGAGCTCCTCGTCGCCGCTGTCACTTCTGAGTGGCCGGCCATCAAGCTGTTGAAGCTTCTGTTTGGTAGCAGCGATCCAGAAATTGTCACGGCCAATGGCCCTTAACACAGCAGGGCTTAGCTGCTGATTACCGCGGCCAAACACGTGCCCCTGGCCGCCAATAGCGGTGATCACCAGTCGTGCCGGAGACTGGCTAACCAGCTCCAGTAACTCTGAGGCAGTGACATCGGCGGCAATCACTGCGCCCTTTTTGACCACATCCACGCCTAACAAGGTGTTAGTCAGACCAAGCCGCGCCATCACCTCAGCAACAGTTGAACCTGACCCCATGATATACAGATGCTCATCGTCATCAGCAATGATTTCGCTTAAGTATTCGGCAATCTCGTTAATCACCATGGACTCGTCTTCACGGCCGCCCATTTTAACCGACTGCACATAGGTAAGCTCATCGGGTACCTGCATTTCGCCATAATGCTGGGCGCGCACCTTACCCTGGCGGAATGCCGACTCATCAATATCGCGCACCTCAGCCTGACGTACACTGACCAGTTCACCGGTCAGCATTTTGGCCACCACATCACCGGCTGCCGACGGCGTTACCGCATAAACACCCGAGTGTATTTTTACTCCGGCCGGTACACCAAGTACCGGCACGTTGTCTGCAACAATGCTGCACACATTACGCGCCGTGCCGTCGCCACCGGCAAAGAGAATTAAATCCACGCCCTTATTTACCAGTTCGCGCACCGCGTTTTCGGTGTCTTCAGGCGTGGTTTCGGCACTCTGGCTGGTATAAATAACCTGGTGTTCCAGGCCCAGCGCCGCACAGCAATGTTCACCCATTTCGCCGCTGGCAGTCAGTACTAAGAGATTGCTAAACGCGGTTAATTTTGTGAGCGCTCTGGCCATTTTATCGTTAGCCAGTTTAGTGGCTCCGGCGGCCAGTGCCTGCTGCCGAATCGCCTCGCCGTCACTGCCTTTTAGCGCCATGGCACCACCGATCCCGGCGAACGGATTGATCACTACGCCCAATCGAAAGGCTTTGGTCATTGCGGGTACTCCTTATCCAGCCAGGCCTGATTTAACTCAGGCCCGTTAAACTTTTCTTGCAGCGCATCAATAAACAGAGTGGCCCGGGGCGGAAAGCCAGAGTGTAGAAAGGTCAGCAATTGGGCCCGCACACGGCGGGTAAAGCCTTCGCGATCCGGCTCAGCGCCATTGAGGTTATCCGTACTGACCTGAAAGCGTCGGTTGGCGGCAATAGTCATAGCCCACTCTATAGCCTGCGGTTTAACTTCGACCTGTTCAAACTCCCGCTGTTGAGTGACATCTCGCCCGTCAGGACAGTACCAGTAGCCGTAATCCTCCAGCAGCCGGCGCCGTTCGCCAGCAATACACCAATGGGCAATTTCATGCAATGCACTGGAAAAGTAGCCATGGGCAAAAACGATCTGATGATAGGCAACAGTGGCGTTGGCAGGCAGGTAAACCGGCTCATCGCCGCCTCTGACCAGACGCGTATTAAACTGCGTTATAAAAGTTTGATCAAACAATGCGATCAATGGCTCGACATCTGCGTCGTCATCAAATGTTGCGGCCGAAGCCATTACCTGTTGCATGCCAAAATGACTATGTTATTGATGGAAACTGGGGTTATCAGGCGCGCAGCATAACAAACTCTGCCCGCAGCGACCACTGCAGGTCAGCCCCTGGCCTGAAATAGGGCTTTCTTGGGCTGTTGTTGACACCCCAGCCTGGTTCTAGATCGTCATTCGGGGGGTAATTCCGCCTAAGATAAGCTGTTTTACAGACTTCAACGCACTATTGAAAAACGCGGGCTGATGGAGATCCTTGCCGGTAACCGCGTTTATTTGCACATTAAAATCCGCATAATGCTGCGTAATCGCCCAAATACTGAAAATTAAGTGATAGGGGTCCACGGGTAGCAACTTTCCTTGCTCAATCCAACTATTAATGACCTTTACTTTCGCTTCAACCAGCTCACACAATGGCGACTCAAGCTCATTCAGTAGTAAAGGGGCTCCCTGCACGACTTCCATACAAAATAACTTGGATTCTGCAGGATGATCCCGCGACAGCTTCAGTTTGATTTCAATGTACTCAGACAAGGTGGCGATGGGATCCTGATGGGTCTCAAAAGACTTGAGCGGACGTAACCATACCTCCAATAAATGCTGAATAACCTCTATATACAACTGCTCTTTACTGGCGAAGTAATACAGTAAGTTAGATTTTGACACTTCGCCGGCTTCGGCAATTTGCTCAACAGTAGTGCCGTTGACCCCATATTTTGCAAAAAGTGTTAAGGCCGCATTCATTATCCGCTGGCGTTTATTTTTTAACGCTTCGTCTCGTTTTTTCTGAGTTCCGGGCTTAAAAACCCGGGTGGATTTTTCCGACCTTTTAGTTTGGTTATTCGATGAAGTCATGCGCTTCGCCATTTGTTTCGCTCCAACATGCTTAAATCGCAGAATAATGTATTTTGGCAAACATTGAAATTGCACCAGAAAGGATCAGTCCTGTTTTTGAATTTGAACCAAATTGGACCAATTAGTCCAACTTCGAACATCAAATAACCATAATCCATTGATAATAAACATTTAATATTATTGGCGCACTTCCTGCTGTTCATTTCTTATACGCTGTCAGTGATACGGGTCGACCGTGATGTCAAAGCCGCTGACGTTTCAACGATAAGCAACGAAGCGAGAAAGAAAATGGATATAGGCGTTTTTATTCCCATTGGCAATAATGGCTGGCTCATTTCAAAAAACTCACCGCAGTACAAACCTACCTTTGATCTCAATAAGGAAATTGTACTCAAGGCAGAACATTACGGGCTTGATTTTGCCCTCTCCATGATCAAACTGCGGGGTTTTGGCGGCGAGACAGAGTTTTGGGACTATAACCTCGAATCATTCACGTTGATGGCTGGACTTGCCGCCGTGACCAGCAAAATTCAGCTTTATGCCACCGCCGCAACCCTGGTGTTACCGCCAGCCGTGATGGCACGCATGGCGGCCACCATCGATTCTATCTCTCACGGTCGTTTTGGGGTCAATCTGGTCACTGGCTGGCAGCGTCCTGAATATTCCCAGATGGGCATGTGGCCCGGCGACGAATTCTTCGGTAATCGCTACGAGTACCTGGAGGAATACATCACGGTCGTCAAAGAGCTGTGGGAAACCGGCAAAAGTGATTTTAAAGGCGAGCATTTTTACATGGACGACTGCCGTATGCTGCCTAAGCCAGCAGGCAAAATTCCGCTGATTTGTGCCGGCCAGAGTGCTGCCGGTATGGGCTTTTCGGCCAAGCATGCCGATTACAACTTTTGCTTTGGCAAAGGGTTAAATACGCCCACCGCATTCGCCCCTACCGCAGAGCGGTTAATCGAAGCCGCTAAAAAAGAACAACGTACCGTGACCTCGGCGGTATTGATCATGATTATTGCCGATGAAACCGATGACAAAGCCATGGCCAAATGGGAGCACTATAAAGCGGGCAAAGATCAGGCTGCGCTGGACTGGATGTCGCAACAGGGTGCGGCGGACAAAAAATCAGGCAAGGATACTAACGTACGGGATATGACCGATCCGACCTCTGCGGTCAATTTAAATATGGGTACGCTGGTTGGCAGTTATGCTTCAGTGGCCGCCATGCTGGATGAAATCGATTCCGTACCGGGTTGTGAAGGCGTACTACTCACCTTCGATGACTTTATTGTGGGTATGGATGATTTCGGCAATAAAATTCAACCGTTGATGAAGTCGCGCCAGCATCTTTTTAATGCATCAGGAGCCGCCTGATGTCAGCCAACCAGCCTATAGAGGTCGCTGGCTATTTTCAGGCAGACCCAGCCCTGTCGTCCGGCGTGCCCGTATTGCCGGCCAAACCTGAACCCTTAGCGTTAGATCCTGCGCTAACTGCTGTGATTGTGGTGGATTTACAAAATGCCTATGCCAGCAAGGACGGTTATCTGGATAAAGCCGGCTTTGATGTATCTGCAACCGGACCGGTTATTGAAAGCACCCTGAAAGTCATCAACACTGCCAGAGCGGCAGGTATGCCTGTCGTTTTTTTCCAGAATGGCTGGGACAAGGAATATCAGGAAGCCGGTGGTCCTGGCTCACCAAACTGGTATAAGTCCAATGCGCTGAAAACCATGCGTAAACATCCGGAACTGATGGGCACCTTGCTGGCAAAAGGCAGTTGGGATTACGAATTAGTAGACCAGCTTTCGCCTCAACCCGGCGATATTGTTATCCCCAAACCCCGTTACAGTGGTTTTTACAATACCAGTCTCGATAGCATCCTGCGCAGCCGGGGAATTAAGAACCTGGTGTTTACCGGCATTGCCACCAACGTCTGCGTGGAATCTACTCTGCGGGATGGCTTCTTTCTGGAATATTTTGGTGTAGTACTGGCCGACGCCACTCACCAGGCCGGACCACCCGAGATCCAGCAAGCATCCTTGTTTAACATTGCCACCTTTTTTGGCTGGGTGTCTACCGTGAATGAGTTTTGCGAATTATTTGCTGCAACGAATCCAACCAACCCATCAGTTTAAGGAATAACATCATGAGTAAAACGTCTATCATTCCCCCCGGGACAGGCAACCCTATCGCGCCGTTTGTGCCCGGCTCACTGGCCGATAATGTGTTGTATGTATCCGGCACACTGCCGTTTGATAAAGACAACAATGTTGTGCACGTAGGCGATGCCGAGGGCCAAACCCGTCATGTACTGGAAACCATAAAAGGCGTGGTTGAAACCGCCGGCGGCACCATGGATGACGTCACTTTTAACATGATATTAATTACCGACTGGAGTAATTATGCCGCGGTTAATAAAATATACGCCGAGTATTTTCCCGGCGAAAAACCCGCTCGTTACTGCATTCAGGTGGGCCTGGTGAAGCCTGAAGCCCTGGTTGAAATTGCCAGCATCGCTCACATAGGCTAGCCATGTATTACGAAATCCATGGCAATAGAGCTAAGCAGGCCCCGACACTGGTGTTTAGCGCCGGTTTAGGGGGCTCAGCCAACTTCTGGCAGCCCCAATTAGCAGCCTTTAAGAATGACTACCAGATTATCCTCTACGACCATAGCGGCACCGGGCGAAGTCCGGCAACCCTGCCCTCCCCCTACAGCATTGAACATATGCGTGATGAATTAGTCTCTTTACTGACTACACTGGCGGTAACAAGCTGTCACTTCATTGGTCATGCCTTAGGTGGCCTGGTGGGGCTGTCGTTAGCCAAACACGCAGAGATAAATATTCAAAGCCTGATCCTGATAAACGCCTGGAGTGCCCCCAATCCGCACACGTTGCGTTGTTTTGATATCCGTAAAGCCATTCTGGCCAATTGCCCGAAGACCACATTTCTGCAAATGCAGGCCCTGTTGCTTTATCCTCCGGACTGGATAGCCCGCCATGCTGAGCAACTCACACAGGAAGAACTGCACCTGGCAACGCATTTTCCTGATAAAGAAAATTTACTGGCCAGAATACGCGCACTTAGTCAATTCGACATGCATGCGCAACTGCCCACGTTAGACATCCCCGCTCTGGTGATAGCTAACAAAGACGACATGCTGGTGCCCTGGTATTGTTCAGCGCTGCTGGCCGAAGCCCTGCCCTGTGCGAGCTTGTCGTTACTCGATTACGGCGGCCATGCGTCAACCGTAACGGTAGCAAACAAATGTAATGCCTTACTTAAGGCCCACCTCGATAAATTCCACCACAACGATAAAGCGCCTGATAAGGAACTATCATGAATACACCACTCGACGACACCGCTCTGGGGCAGCTTTTCAGCCAGGCTCACAGCCATTCAAACTGGCAGGAAAAAGCCATTTCCGACCAGGTGATTAAGCAGCTATATGAGCTGACTAAACTGGGTCCGACGTCAGCAAACTGCTGTCCGGCAAGGTTTGTGTTTATCACTTCTGATGCCGCCAAGGCAAAACTTAAACCCTGTTTATCCAGTGGTAATGTTGGGCAAACCATGACTGCCCCCTGCACCGTTATCGTAGCCTACGATAGCCAATTTTATGACCAGCTGCCCACGTTGTTCCCCTATGCTGATGCGAAAAGCTGGTTTACGTCGAGCTCCGAAGCAGCCTATGAAACCGCCATGCGTAACAGCTCATTGCAAGGTGCTTACCTGTTAATAGCGGCCCGTGCGTTAGGCCTGGATACCGGCGCGATGTCAGGGTTTGATCCCGACAAATTAAATGCCACGTTTTTTGCCGACAGCAGTTGGAAAGTCAACTTTTTGATTAACCTGGGCTATGGGGTACCAGACAAGGTACACCAACGTCTGCCGCGGTTAAGCTTCGACGATGCCTGCAAAGTACTTTAACAAGGAAATCCTATGACTCTTAGTGCCTTAACTGAAAGACAAACAACAAGCGCTGGCACCGTTACCGCGCAAGACTACCGACAAGGCATGGCCAGTGTTGCCGCCGCAGTAAATATCGTCACCACCAGCCTTAACGGTACGCCCGCGGGCTTTACGGCCACGGCAGTCTGCAGCGTAAGTGACGACCCGGCAACCTTGCTGGTGTGTTTAAACCGTCAGTCGTCGGTGCATAAGGCGTTTAGCCAGAGCCGCTACCTCGCGGTGAACACCCTGGCCGCCGGACAGGACGACTTATCCAATCTTTTTGGCGGACGCGCGCCCATGGCTGAACGGTTTGCACAGGGAAACTGGTCATCGCTGAGCACCGGCTCTCCAGCCCTTAGCGATGCCGCTGTAACCTTTGATTGCGAAATTATTGACATCAAGTCAGTGGCCACACACGATGTATTTTATTGTCAGGTGGTAGCTATTGCGCAGCGCCAGGATACCGGCGCACTGCTGTATTACCAGCGCGGATACTGTCAGCTGGCCTGACTCATAAAAACCTAACCGAGGCTGCCCCGGCGAGGCCGACTTATGACAAAAACAGCGAAACCCCATCAGTACAGCGATGATCTGTGGAACCCGGATTTAGCGCCAACCACATCGGCAGAGCGCACCTGGACCTGGCACCATTTTGCCGCGCTGTGGATTGCCATGGTGGTTTGTGTGCCCGCCTATATGATGGCCGCAGGTTTAGTGTCTGAAGGAATGAACTGGTGGCAGGCGGTTGGCACCGTGTTGCTGGGCAACGTGATTGTTCTTATCCCAATTCTCCTAATTGGGCATGCCGGGGCCCGCTACGGTGTGCCTTTTCCGGTTTTATTGCGCTCCTCCTTTGGTACTAGGGGCGCTCGGATCCCGGCTCTAGCCAGAGGATTAGTCGCCTGCGGCTGGTTTGGCATTCAAACCTGGGTGGGGGGTTCGGCCATCTATGTGATAGTTAATGCCCTGACCAACAATGTCCTGGTTGGGCCCCCTTTGCCCTGGCTGGGGATCGATGTCGCACAGGGCATCTGCTTTGTGGCATTCTGGCTGTTGCATGTCATATTCATTCACTACGGTACCCAAGCTATCCGTGGTTTGGAAACCTATGCTGCACCTTTCCTTATTGGCATTGGCCTGGCACTGCTGATGTGGGCTTATTTTACGGCCGGAGGGTTTGGTGAAATGCTGTCAGCGCCTTCACAATTTATCGCGGGCGGCGCCAAAGAAGGTCAGTTTTTAGCTGTATTCGGCCCGGGCCTGACTGCCATGGTGGGATTTTGGGCCACCATGGCGTTGAATATTCCCGACTTTACCCGGTTTGCCAGTTCTCAAAAATCTCACATTATTGGTCAGGCGATAGGCTTACCGCTTCCCATGGCCTTATTTGCCTTTATTGGCGTTGCCGTTACCTCGGCAACAGTTAGCATCTACGGTGAAGCGATTTGGGATCCGGTGGTTCTGGCCGGGAAAATGGGCGGCATGAGTGTGGTGGTGGCGCTAGCTGCCCTTACATTGGCCACGCTCACAACGAATCTGGCAGCTAACGTGGTGGCACCTGCCTATGGATTTTCCAACCTGCGCCCGCAAGCCATCAGTTTCAAAATGGGGGGTTACATCACTGCGGGCATTGGTATTGCCATCTTTCCATGGAAGTTACTGGAAAGTGCCGGCGGCTACTTATTTGTGTGGCTGGTTGGCTACTCCGCATTACTCGGCCCAATCGCCGGCGTGTTACTGGCCGATTACTTTTTACTACGCAGATGTCAGCTAAACGTCGATGCGTTATTCATGCATAATTCACAGTACGGTAACAACAGTGGCTGGAACCCGGCAGGCATAATCGCCCTGTTGCTGGGTATTGTGCCCAGTTTACCCGGATTTTTGCACGCCGCAGGTATGATAGACGAAGTCCCTGCAATCTTTGATACGCTTTATGGATATGCCTGGTTTGTGGGGGTGTTTACCGCAGCTGCCATCTACCTGTTATTAGCCAATAAGAAATCGTTGGCTTAAATGCCCTCCTTGTTGCAGACCATGGTACGGAGCACGCAATTTGAGGTAACATAAGCGGCAACATGAATTATGTTAAACGCTGAGCTACAAGGATGCTGTGTGGTTGAACAAATTATTGGCCATTTACGCCAGGTGAATGCCCGGCGCTCTCTGGCAGAACAAATGCAGTTGTTGACGCCTATACAGGCGCTGCAGAAATGGCAGTGTCAGCGATTACTGGCTACCCACGCTGAACTGGCTAGAAAGCCCTCTTATGCAAAAGCCATGGGCTTTTTTGTAGATGAGCTTTACGGCCCTAAAGATTTTAGTCAGCGTGATGCCGACCTAATGCGGGTGATCCCCAAACTCGCTAAAGCGTTACCCAACAAAGCCATGCACGCCATTGAGCAGGCACTGTGGCTTAACGCTCTGTCATTCGATTTGGATATGGCGATGGCTCAGGCGCTCGGTGAGGCGTCGCTGAACAGAAAGAACTATGCGTTAGCCTACCGTGAAGTGGGCCGAGGTGAAGACCGCGCGCAACAAATTCAGATTGTGGCCGGACTGGGTGAGCAACTGGCCGATGTGGTAAAGATCCCGGGCATCGGCCTGCTGATTAAGCTTTCCCGCCGCCCGGCAAAAATAGCCGGACTATTAAGTATGCATGAATTTTTACAACGAGGGTTTGAAGCCTTTAAGGATCTCGGCAACGTAAAGGCCTTTATCGAGCCGGTTATCGCTACAGAAACGGCGCTGAACAATAAATTGCTCGACCCTGGTGTTAACCTGACAGAAGAGAACCCGCTCCCCCATGTCTGACCTATTTGACTGGCAGTATCCGGCTCCGTTTATCATTACGTGGGACATTCAGCCACAGGACATCGACCACTACAATCATGTGAACAACGTGGCCTATTTAAGCCAGCAGGAAAAGCTCGCCTGGGCCCA
>CATMRP010000151.1 GCA_950073835.1 uncultured Alteromonadaceae bacterium | reverse complement strand
ATGACAACGGATTCTTTCATACTTTTCCTGAAATAAAATACAGATTACCTGGACTCGTCACTGTCCAGTTCAAACACACGACTCAGCCACTTAGTGGTGCGCTGATCAACCTGAGTTGACGCATCCCGCAGCGCACGGGTGGGCGCATGTAATAAATTATTGGTTAACTTGTAGGCCAGTTCTTCTATTACGGCTTCGGCCTCTTTGCCTTCCTGTAACTGCTTAAAGGCCTTATCGACCAGCTCCTGACGTTGCTGGTTGCCACGATCGCGGAACTGCTTGACCAGGTCAACGGTCTGACGCGACTGTTGCCACTGCAGATAGCTCATGACCTGTTGCTGGATAATTTTAACAGCTTCTTCGGCTGCCTGCTCACGGGAAGCCATGTTTTGTTGCACTATGTGCTGTAAATCATCCACTGTGTATAAATAAGCGTCGCCTAATTCGTTGACCTGGGCTTCAATATCCCGGGGGACAGCAAGGTCGACCATAAACATAGGCAGGTTGCGGCGTTGTTTAAGTGCGTCTTCCACCATGCCCTTACCAATTAGCGGTAACTGACTGGCGGTAGAACTGATGACAATATCAAACTTATGCAGGGTTTCCGGCAACTGGCTCAGGGTCATCACATCGGCTCCCAAACTGGCAGCGAGGGTTTCAGCACGAGCCCGGGTACGGTTTGCTACAGCCAGTTTTTGTACCCCTTGTTCCTTAAGATGCTGAGCAACCAGCTCGATGGTTTCACCGGCCCCAACCAGTAATAC
Source organism: uncultured Alteromonadaceae bacterium (assembly GCA_950073835.1). Taxonomy (GTDB): domain Bacteria; phylum Pseudomonadota; class Gammaproteobacteria; order Enterobacterales; family Alteromonadaceae; genus Alteromonas. The sequence continues at coordinate 10,872 of CATMRP010000151.1, read as the reverse complement.
CGAGCGTTCGGGCAGGCGGGCAAAAATGTGTTTTGCCAATTGCACGGCAGCAAATGCCACAGATACGGCATTCGCGCCTATTTCCGTATCGGTTCGCACCCGTTTGGCCACGGCAAAGGTGTGCTGGAACAGCTTATCAAACTGAGTATTCACCATGCCGGAATGCTTGGCATTATTATAGGCCTGTTTGATTTGCCCCAGAATTTGCGGTTCACCCAGTACCAGCGAATCCAACCCACTGGCCACTTTCATCACATGTTCGATAGCATCTGCCTGTTCGTAAATGTAAGCATTGGCACTTAACTCCCTGGCATCAACGTGGTGAAATTCGGCCAGCCACTCAATCAATTGATCAGCACAACTGGTCTCACTGGACACATACACTTCGGTGCGGTTACAGGTAGAAACGATTACCGACTCATCCACGCAGTTCAGGTGTTTTAATGACGACAACGCCTCAACCAGCGAATCCGGCGTAAACGCCACTTTTTCGCGCAGCTCTACCGGAGCAGTTTTGTGGTTAATTCCGAGGGCAATCAGGGTCATGGGGTTCGTTTACGGCTACAATGGAGCGGCATTGTACGAAAAAGCCAAAATGATTGAAAGTGTCGATAGTTCTATGTTCAACTATCAGCCCGATAGATTTTATAGGTTAGCCCGTGATTCGTCAGGTTTTCATTGTGCTGTTTGTACTCTTCCTTAGTGCCTGTGCCACCCGGCCGCAGGCCCCTCAGGGTCAGATTAATTTACCGGCTCAGTTGATCAAACTCGACGCCATCAAAAAGTGGAATATTAACGGTAAACTGGCACTCAGAGAGCCGGAAAAATCAATGAGTGCTAACCTTCGCTGGCAGGTCAGCGATCCGCTGTTTACTTTCAGGCTGAGCAACTTTCTTGGCGTAACCCTGGTGGACATGGAACAATCCCTGGACGGGGCCCGTCTGGAGGCTGATGACGAAATTTACACCGACCCATCGGCCACGGCCTTACTCTATCAGACCACCGGCTGGGATATACCACTTGACCAGCTACTGAGCTGGGTGAAGGGCGTTCCCCGTGCCGGCGATAAATATTCCCTGAATGACAACGGTTTGCTTAAACAGCTGGTGCCAGGCTGTCGACAGTGTGCAGGCTGGCAGGTGGATTACGCTCAATATGGACAGGTAGACGATGTTTTCCTGCCGCACAATATAAAACTAACGAATACCGCTCAACCTGAGCAGTGGATAAAAATAAGAATTTCGCAATGGACACTCAAGTAAGTCTCGACTGGTGGCCGAGTCCGGCCAAACTAAACCTGTTTTTGCACATCACAGGGCGCAATGATAAAGGCTATCACCTGTTGCAGTCGCTGTTTCAAATGCTTGATGTCGGCGACTCACTGGCTTTTGTACCGAATAATAACGGTAATATCCGCCTGGCTAACGCCATTGCCGGGGTGAATACCGAAGATAATTTGATCTATCGGGCTGCAAGGTTACTGCAAAGCCATGTTAACACCCCGCTAGGCTGCGACATTCATATTGAAAAACAATTACCTATGGGCGGTGGCATTGGCGGTGGTTCGTCAAACGCGGCCACCACACTGGTGGCATTGAACTATTACTGGCAGTGTGGCCTGTCAACCGAAGTGCTGGCGGAACTGGGTTTGGAATTAGGCGCAGATGTACCGATTTTTGTACACGGCAAAACCGCCTTCGCTGAGGGTGTCGGCGAGCAAATCCACCCGGTCAGCCTCGATGAAAGCTGGTATCTGGTAGTGTTCCCCGGGGTAAACATCAGTACTGCAGAGGTGTTTTCGCACCCCGACTTACCGCGCAATACGGCTCCCATCGACTGGCAGCATTATACTTTTGATGCAACGCAAAATGATTGTCAGAAAATTGTCTGTAAAAGCCAACCGGAAGTTGCAAAATTATTACAGTGGTTGTTACACTACGCACCGTCGAGGATGACAGGCACAGGCGCGTGCGTATTTGCTACATTTAGTGACCCGGAACAGGCAACGGCAGTGCAACAGGCGCTTCCTGAAAACTGGCACGGATTTGTTGCCAAAGGCGTAAATACCTCACCGCTGCAATTAAAATTACAACAGATGTCCTGAGCCAGAACGACTTACATTGATGGGGTATAGCCAAGTTGGTAAGGCAGCGGGTTTTGATCCCGCCATCCGTAGGTTCGAGTCCTGCTACCCCAGCCACCTCCTACTTAAAATGCACTGAGGAAACACTTGTGCCAGACATGAAGCTCTTTGCAGGTAACGCTGTTCCTGAACTAGCCCAGAAAGTTGCCAATCGCCTCTATACCAAGCTTGGAAATGCCACCGTCGGCCGTTTTAGCGACGGCGAGATCGCAGTAGAAATTCATGAAAACGTCCGTGGCTCGGACGTTTTTATTATCCAGTCTACCTGTGCACCCACCAATGATAACCTGATGGAGCTTATTGTGATGATTGACGCACTGCGTCGCGCATCCGCTGGCCGAATCACTGCCGTTATCCCGTATTTTGGTTATGCACGTCAGGATCGCCGTGTGCGTTCAGCTCGTGTGCCGATTACGGCAAAAGTGGTTGCCGATTTTCTGTCAAACGTGGGCGTCGACCGGGTACTGACCATCGACCTGCACGCCGAGCAGATCCAGGGCTTCTTTGATGTCCCGGTAGACAACGCATTTGGTACGCCAATCCTGCTGAACGATATGTTTCAACGCGACTTCGTAGACCCCATTGTTGTTTCGCCAGACATTGGCGGTGTTGTTCGGGCTCGTGCTACGGCAAAATTACTCAACGATACTGACCTGGCAATTATCGATAAACGTCGTCCGAAGGCTAACGTTGCCCAGGTTATGAACATTATCGGTGATGTTAAAGACCGCGACTGTATTATTGTTGATGACATGATTGACACCGGCGGTACCCTTGCTAAGGCAGCTGAAGCGCTGAAAGCTCACGGTGCCAGAAAAGTGTATGCTTATGCCACACATGCCATTTTCTCTGGCAATGCCGCCAATAATCTCAAAGAGTCTGTCATTGATGAGATTATTGTGACTGACAGTATTCCGCTGAGTACTGACATGGCAGCTATTGGCAAGGTAAAACAACTTACCCTTTCTGAGATGCTGGCTGAAACCATTCGTCGGATCAGCAATGAAGAATCTATCTCAGCGATGTTCGAATACTAACTACCCGCCTGTTTTTCTAAAAAGCCAGCATAGCTGGCTTTTTTATTGACTAAATTTCGCCTTGCTCAGGCAAAACAGTGAGCGATTGCTATAGTTAAGGCATGCTGGTTAACCGACCTCTTTCTTACATGGCATTTACGCACGCTCTGCTGAGTATCATTTTGTTTTCTCTGATACTTTTCTCGAGTGACCTCGCTGCATCACAGAACGCCAAGGCGCAGTCCGGCAGGATAAATACATTGCCAGCAGGCGAAACGCACGTGCATTTAAACGAAGGCATGTACTATTTTGAGGCCTTCAGCAAGGTATCGTTTAAACAGATTCAGCAATTACCCGGGAGCGAGTGGCGGTTTCACCCCAACTCCTCATTATTCCTCGGTACCAGCCAGTCTTATGTGTGGATCAAGATACCGCTGCAAAGCAATTCTGATGCGCCAGCAGAGTGGATTATGACCCTCGACTGGCCGTTAGTTAAGTCAATTGACTGGTACCACTACCGGGAATCAACGCAAACGCTACTATCGTCGGGCCGGTTCAATGACTGGCAAATACCTCCCGATGCGCCCGATGAGTTTCCTTTTGCCATCCCCCTGACGCTCGACAGCGATAGCACCACCCTGCTCTATTTGCGTATTCTGCCCCCCGAGAAAGCCCTGTTACCGGTTACGCTATGGCCTGAGGAATCTTTTTCAGACCATCAGCTGCAACGCAACTGGTACCTTGGCTTATTTTACGGGGTGTTATTTGCGATGTTCGGCTACAACCTGTCGCTGTTTATCTTTCTGCGCCATAAAGCGTTTGCGGCTTATTGTTTTTATGTTGCCACCATGGCCGGTTATACCCTGATAATGAACGGCGCCGGAATTGCCTGGTTATGGTCTGATTATCCGGCATTGCTGACTTACGCCTACCGTATTCTGGTGTCACTTGGTTTTTTTGCTGCGTTAATGTTTATCCGCCAGTTCCTGCAGCTTAAGCACCGGGGAACGGTGCTTAATCGCAGTAGTCAGGTAGTTTGTTACCTGTGGCTGGCAATATTATTAATAACGCCGGTCGTGTCTGCGTCGGTGGTCATTCCGCTAATCGATGTGTTTGGGCTTATCAACTGTTTGTTTGCCATAGGCGTATCTGGCTATCTGTGGTACAGAGACGATAGATCGGCCAAATATCTTACACTGTCCTGGTTTGTCCTGATCGTTAGCACAATTATCATGCTGCTCAGTCTCAACGACGTTTTTCCATATATTATCGAACTACATTATTTACAAAATATTGGCGTCACTATTGAAGTTTTATTACTCTCAATGGCCTTGGCGGAGCGCATCAACCGGGATCGTAAAATGCGCTCTGAGGCGCAGGATATTGCGCTGCAAATGTCCACCGAGGCAGCCAAAGCCAAAGAAAGCGAAATGGCTGCTCAGCAACGCCTGCTTGGTATCGAACGACGGGTAAAAGAAGAGCTTTCGCTCAAAGTAAACAAGCAGACCAGAGAGTTAACAGTAGCCATGCATAAGCTGCAAATCATGAATAAAGAACTGGAGCAGTTAAGTTTAACCGATCCGTTAACCGGGCTGGCCAACCGGCGCTATTTCGACAAACGGTTTACCGAGGAAATTCAGCGCGCTAAACGTAATCATTCACTTATTGGCTTACTGATGCTGGATATTGATCACTTCAAAAAGGTCAATGATAGCCTGGGGCATCAGGCCGGTGATCATGTGATTCAGTCACTGTCGGCATTGATCCAGCGGGTCAGTGGGCGCGCCAGCGATCTGCCCGCCCGGGTCGGTGGTGAAGAGTTTTGTCTGCTGATCTGCAATGATACCGAAGATCGTATAGCCAGCCTTGCAGAGTCCATTCGACAAAGTGCGGCGGCCGAACGGGTAAAGTATCGTGACGAACTAATACGCTACACCATCAGCATTGGTGTATATTGCGTTATTCCTGCCCCGGACACTACCCCTGCAATGATACTGAAAGCAGTCGATGACGCTCTTTATCAGGCTAAAAATGAAGGCCGTAACCGAGTTGTGATAGTCAGCGAGGCCACACCCCACAGCTGAGTTGCGCAACATCATATAAACCGCTAAATTGGTGAAAACACTAACCGTTAAAGAGACATAGGTTTGCTGCCTGATTTAATCACCCTGTTCTGGCCATTGTTGGTCAGTCTGGTTTTAGTCACTTTTTTCTTATCTTTATTAAACTGGCTGTTATTAAAGCGCCACACCCATTTAAACGGGGAACAAAAATTACCTCGTCAACTCACCATGCTGGTAGCCAACATTGTGGGTGTTATTGCCATCGTGCTGACATTACCAGTCAGTGAAGCCATTCAGAATCAGATACTCGCCCTCATCGGTATATTACTCTCTGGTATGGTGGCATTTTCGTCTACTTCTATTATGACTAACGTCATGGCGGGCCTGGTGTTACGTTTCAACAAACCCTTTAGAATTGGTGACTTTGTCAGAGTTAATGGTTTCTCGGGGCGAGTTGCCGAAATGGGCTTGCTGGATACTGAAATTCAAACAGAAACCCGAGAACTCATTTCCTTTGCAAATTCCGTACTGGTTAACAGCCCACTGACCGTTGTTCGCTCATCAGGTGCAATTATTTCGGTTGAACTCAGCTTAGGTTACGAGATTCACCACACCAGGGTTGAAAAGCATTTGTTGTCCGCCGCTGCTGAATGCGGATTAGAAGACAGCTTTGTTCAGGTCATCGCGTTGGGCGATTATTCTGTATCCTATCGCATTGCCGGCTTGTTGACTGATGTAAAAAGTATGCTCAGTGCGCGCTCTAAGTTACACAAGGCGGTGCTGGATAGTTTGCATCAGGCAGGGATTGAAATAGTCTCACCGGCTTTCACCAATACCCGTCCCCAGGAACCCGGAAGCGTGATGATCCCTTCAGCGCCGCGCAAAGCAAAGGTCGCAAGCGAGCAGGACAACCGCCCTGAAGCGGTCATTTTTGATAAAGCAGAAGAAGCAGAAGCGGTTCAACAGGATCGAGTTGCCCTGGAAGCACAACTCGCTACCCTGCAAGCAGCATTAAAAGATGCCAATAGCGAAGAAAAAAACCTGCTAAAAGAGCAATTAGACTTTACCAAAACCAAACTCGATGAGCTGAATAACACCAAGCCCAAACAAGAAGGGGTTTCTGCTTCCGCATCAACGCCGGCAGCCGATTAGTCGCCGGTGAAGAGTGGAAAAAAGACAGCCTTAAACCGTTGCCAGTCTTCAAACTGAGGCATGTGCCCTAACCCATCCAGTTCGATAAGGCGGCCATGTTGCAGGGTATCGGCAACCTGTTTACCCAACACCTGATACTGCCCGAGAGTGTATGTAATGCCAGGCTTCTTAAAAGCACGGCCGGGGCCGGTACGATCGCGGGTACCAATGATAAGGGTTACCGGCACCGTTAGCTGCGGCAAATCATACACGATGGGCTCGCTGAAAATAGGGTTATAGGTTAATGCATTATTCATTGCAACGCGCGGGTAATCAGGGTGTTTTAACTGGCCGATATGAGGTTCAAGCAGCGCCTGGTAGGCGGGCTGCCACTTACCGTCGTAGTAATTTTTCTGCTGATAACGGCGAATGCTCTCTGGTGATTTGTTAAGTTCATTGGTAAGAAACACCTGCGGGTCCTGATAATCCACCCACTTTAAATAATCTTCGAGCCCGATGGGGTTAATTAAAATAAGCTTTGTGGTGTTATTTTTTGCATATTTTGCCAATTTGACCGCCAGCATACCGCCCATTGAGTGACCAACGATTGTCGCCTGTTTTACGTTAAGGTGCTCAAGCAGTTGCCTGGTGTTATTGGCTAACCCGGCAAAGGAATACTGGTAGTGCTCAGGTTTGCTGGATTTACCAAAACCTATCTGATCAGGAATGATTACCCGGTACGACATACCCGCTAACTCGCTGGCAATACGCTCCCAGTAGAACCCAGAAAAATTTTTGCCGTGTAATAGCACTACCGTAGCTTTTGGATCGCCTTGTGGTTTGACATCCATATAAGCCATAGAAAGTGTTTGCCCCTGACTTTCGAAGGAAAATCTGGCGACCTTGAAAGGGTAAGCAAAATTGTCGAGGGTGGCATTGTAAGGTGGAATAGCGTCGCTTCCGGCTGCAGCATTAACCGGGAAAAGCAGGCTAACCACTAAGGCAAATAGAACAATAAGCTGAGAAGAAAAGTGCATCGTGTCTTCCTTGTTGTGTCTGACAGTTGCAATGGGGTACTGGCAACCTGAGTAAAACGGATCATTGCTGCTAAGCCCCTGTAATTAACCTGTTCTAGCATACTGGGTGTGAGCAGGGCCAGAACTCTGCTATATTCTGCTGGTTTGCCAGGCTCAACCGCAAACGGCAGACCTGACCCGTTAATTCATTGCCCGTTCAGGCCATGACTTGCATACTGGTGATATCAGGCGTTAATTTAACGAAGGAATAATCAATGGGTATTTTCCGTACATTACTCTTAACCATAGCCATGGCATGCGGGCTGATAGCCTGCGCCGACAGTAAGGAGTCCTCGCCAGTGAACAAGGACAATGAGCCCACGGCCAGTCCGGCGTCGGCGGTGTATACCGGCACCATCGTGTATAAAACCTTTGAAGGCGGTTTTTTTGCGTTGATCAGTACCGATAATAAACGCTTTACCCTGCGCCATTTACCCGAGGACTACCGCCTCGACGGACTGATAGTAGAGATCACCGGCAGTGTGAATAAAAACATCATTACCACTACCCAATTTGGAGACTTACTCGAAGTGGATGCCGTGAAAGTGCTGGATGATAGCCGTGCCAGGCCTCCGGAGTCGGGACCGCGCAAATTAAAATCCCTTTGAGGTTTGTATCTTTTGGCATCGGGTGGTAGAATTCGCCGCCTTTTAATTTAGGGCCGGGTATTATTTAAGCCAAATAAGGCGCATTTACCCCATTCATGGCAGATTTTGGTCGCAAAAATCTGTGAACATCAATTATTTTTATTTGGAGACATCTGATGTCTGATGCAATTTTTAATCTGGATGCAGAAGTCCGTACTGACCTGGGGAAAGGTGCGAGCCGCCGCCTTCGTCATGCTGACAAAGTACCTGCGATCCTTTACGGTGGCGAAGAAGCGCCTGTTTCTTTAACGCTTGACCACAACAAAGTGATCAACGCTGCTGATTTCGAAGCGTTCTACTCACACGTTCTGACCCTGAACATCGGTGGTAAGCAAGTTGAAGCGCTGCTGAAAGACGTACAACGTCACCCGTTCAAGCCTAAAATTACTCACCTGGATTTCCAACGTGTAATCGCTGGTCAGGACGTACACACGTCTGTTCCAATCCACTTCATCAACGAAGAGAAATGCCAGGCCGTTAAAGACGGTGGTATTGCTGAACACCACGTAAACGAAGTTGAAATCACTTGTCTGCCTAAAGACCTGCCTGAATTCATCGAAGTAGACATGGCTAACGTTGAAATGGAGCAAACTCTGCACCTGTCAGATCTGACTCTGCCAGCAGGCGTTTCTTCTGTAGAACTTGCAAAAGATGACGAAGCACACGACCTTGCTGTTGTTACCATCAAGCCAGCGCCAAAAGCGCCAGCCGCTGACGAAGCAGAAGGTGAAGAAGACGCTACTGAGGAATAATTCCCTTGGCAGACATTCGTCTTATTGTGGGCCTGGGTAATCCAGGCCCCGAATACGAACAAACACGCCACAATGCGGGAGCGTGGTTTTTACAAGAACTCGCATCGACGTTTAACACCTCTCTTTCCCCTGAAAGCAAATTCTTTGGCAAAACCGCCCGAATTACCCTTGCTGGTCAGGACATCCGTTTGCTCTACCCCACCACATTTATGAACAAAAGCGGGCAATCTGTTGCCGCGCTGGCTAACTTTTATCGTATTGAACCCTCGCAAATGCTGGTTGCTTTCGATGAACTGGATTTACCTCCCGGTGTTGCCAAGTTTAAAATGGGCGGCAGTTCCAGCCAGAACGGTATACGCGATATTGTTTCGCGTATGGGTAACAACCGAGAATTTTTACGCTTGCGCATTGGCATTGGCCATCCGGGCCATAAAAGTAAGGTCACCGGCCATGTGCTGGGTAAGCCCGCGCAGCAGGAAAGAGAAGCAATAGAACAAGCGATCGATGAAGCTGTTCGCTGCACCGAAATTTTACTTAAAAACGATTTGAAAATGGCGCAAAATCGCCTTCATAGTTTTAAAGCAGATAATTAACTTCAAATTTTCAAGGGCTCCATTATGGGATTTAAATGTGGCATTGTCGGCCTGCCGAACGTCGGTAAGTCAACGCTATTTAATGCATTAACCAAAGCGGGTATCGAGGCTGCAAACTTTCCGTTCTGTACCATTGAACCCAATACCGGTGTAGTACCGGTGCCGGATTTGCGCTTAGACAAGCTGGCAGAAATCGTTAATCCTCAACGCGTGATCCCTACCACCATGGAGTTCGTGGACATTGCCGGACTGGTAGAAGGTGCGTCCAAAGGTGAAGGTCTGGGTAACAAATTCCTGGCGAATATCCGTGAAACCGACGCTATCGGCCATGTAGTGCGCTGTTTTGACAATGAAAACATTGTTCATGTTGCCGGCAAAGTGAGCCCTAAAGACGATATTGATATCATTAATACCGAGCTGGCACTGGCTGACCTGGAAACCACCGAGAAAGCCATTCACCGTGTAGCTAAGCGCGCCAAAGGCGGCGATGCGGATGCCAAGTTTGAGTTAAAAGTGCTGGAAAAAATTAAACCCACACTGGATGAAGGCAACCTGTTGCGCTCACTGGAGCTTAGCAAGGAAGAGCTGGCTGCCATCAGCTACATGAACATGCTTACCCTTAAGCCAACCATGTACATCGCTAACGTCAACGAAGACGGCTTTGAAAACAATCCGTACCTCGATGAAGTACGTGCCATTGCCGAAGGCGAGAATGCCGTGGTTGTTGCCGTCTGTGCCGCTATTGAGTCTGATATCGCCGAGCTGGACGACGAAGACCGCGAAGAGTTTATGGCCGACATGGGCCTGGAAGAGCCAGGGCTCAACCGCGTTATCCGTGCTGGTTATAACCTGCTGACACTGCAAACCTATTTCACCGCCGGGGTAAAAGAAGTTCGGGCCTGGACCTTCCCTGAAGGCTCAACGGCGCCGCAGGCGGCCGGTAAGATCCACACCGACTTCGAAAAAGGCTTTATCCGCGCTGAAATCGTCAGTTACGACCACTTTGTGGAATACAATGGTGAGCAAGGTGCCAAAGATGCCGGTAAGTGGCGTTTGGAAGGTAAAGAGTACATCGTGAAAGACGGCGACGTTATCCACTTCCGTTTCAACGTGTAAATATATTGGTTTAAACCCGTAAATTTAAAAAAGCTCTCAATCACGAGGGCTTTTTTATTGCCTGATTAAAAGAAATAATGCGCTTTGCATTCCCCTGATTAAGGTTAAAATAACACCTTCAGGGCCGCTTTTGACTGAATTTCCAGCGCTGGCGCACAGATATTAGGCAGTTGAACAAATGTGTTAAAAAAGGGGTTGACGACCCAACGCCATATACGCATAATACGCGCCACTTCCTGAGAGGGAAGTAAACAATCGGAGGCTACGTAGCTCAGTTGGTTAGAGCACATCACTCATAATGATGGGGTCGCAAGTTCGAATCTCGCCGTAGCCAC
>CATMRP010000150.1 GCA_950073835.1 uncultured Alteromonadaceae bacterium | reverse complement strand
GATTTTGTCGACTGGTATCAAAAAGGCCAAAGCTATTTTCATCCGTTTGGGTTTTATGGCCGCGATACGCCGGAGTTCGCTTTTCATCAACTGTGGTTGCGCTTAAATGCAATGGCGGAAAAGGGCGAAATTCCTGCCGATGCACCGGGTATTATCAGCGATTATAACCTGTGTACGGTAGCGGCTAAGCAACGGCGTTTTGCCCCGCCTCAGGGAGGCGCCGATACCATCTTATCGACCATGCGCTACGCCTATCATTTTGACTCTGCCCGCTATGGACAGATGCTGCGGCGCTATGCTGAGCAACGCAATGTAGAACGCATTGAAGGCATTGTTAACAGTGTTGAGCAGGAACCCAATTCGGGCCTGCTACAATCGGTAACGCTAAACAGCGGGCAAGTTCTAAAAGGCGATTTGTTTGTTGATTGTAGTGGTTTTAAGGCGCTGTTGATTGACGGCGCGATGCAAAGTGAATTTGTTGACTGGCATCATTATTTACCCTGCGACCGGGCTATTGCTGTGCAAACAAAGTTAGCTGGTGCGCCCGACCCATTTACCCGCTCCACTGCCGATGATGCCGGATGGCGCTGGCGTATACCATTGCAAACCCGGTTAGGCAACGGCCATGTGTACAGCAGTGACTTTATGGATCAGGATGAGGCACTGCAAAAGCTACTCGCAGGCATCGACGGAGAGCCGCTTACCCAGCCGCTACCACTTAAGTTTCGTACCGGGCATCGTAAGGCATTCTGGGAGAAGAATTGCGTAGCCATTGGGCTGGCTGGTGGGTTTATTGAGCCGTTGGAATCCACCAGTATTCACCTCACTCAAATGGGGGTCCAGCGATTAGTGAATTTGTGGCCGGGGCGCGGCTGTAACCGCTCAGAGATAGCTCAGTATAATGCATTGATGACCGCCGACTATGAGCGCCTGCGCGATTTTATCGTGCTTCACTATAACGCAACCGCGCGCGAAGATACTGAATTCTGGCGCTACGTGAAGCATATGGACATTCCGGATACACTGGCGGCCAAGATGGAAATTTTTCGCAGCAGTGGCAGGGTGATCCCTTCCCCCGAAGATCTGTTTACACCGCATAGCTGGTTGGCTGTAATGTTAGGACAGGGCATCTATCCGCAAAATTACGATGTGCTGGTGGATCGGGTGCCCCCTCAGGCGTTACTTAAAAACATGCAAATGTTGCGCATGTCGGTAGCGAAAACGGCGGAGTCGATGCCCACTCACGCCGAGTTTATTCGCCGTTACTGTGCCGCGAATCCGACTGCCGCCTAAGCATAGGCTAGCTGGCCTCTGAGGAGTTGCCGGTTATTACAATCGCTTCTGCCGCCAAACCTGAGAATATCCGACCGCATAAAAAAGTGGGATTTGTCCTTCTTAAATTCGTTTCCGGCAAGAGGCCCTTGCGGCTTACTATTCGTTTTCAAACGCGTTTTTAATGTCATTACATTATTTCGTTTTAGTTGTGGATACTCAGCGCTGAGAATGGCATGGTGTCTTCAATTAACCCCTAATACGGCTTAAAGTGTCCCCTCCTTTCGTTGCACTATTCACTTCATCGAGCTATTACTATTGATAGCAAACATGTCGAAATTGTAAGCACTCCCAACTATCTACAAAGAGCCTTTAAACGCTTACTAAGACACGTCTTGTATATAGTCCGTCCAGTCGGTTTATTAAAATAATGGATATAAAAATGTCGAAAATAAAGGGGCTTACAATATGAAAGTACAACACTCAACACTAATGCATCAGGATATCAGAGGAACCTACACCACCGGGATTGTTAAATCCCGGGTCTTTATTAGCGCAATACTTTTTGCCTGCACAGCTGTTAATAGCCCATTGCACGCAAGTGAACTGGAAAATGCTGAAGATAGCTCAGGAGGAGAAACTATTGAAAAAATTGTCGTGTCGGCTCGTAAAAAAGCAGGCACAGAGTCTATTCAGGAAGTACCTATGGCCATTACTGCGGTGAGCGGTGATGTCATTGATAAACGCTTTTTTGCAGATTTAACAGACGTCGCCAATATTGCGCCCAATGTTAACTTAAGCCCAGCCGGTACCACGCCTGGTACGGCAAACTTCTTTATTCGTGGTATGGGGGTGTTCGGAAGCATACCGTCAGATGAAACCAGTGTAGGGGTAATACAAGATGGTTTGTATTTAGGTGTGAACTCAGGTGCTTTGACTACATTATTTGATATTGAATCAGTTGAAGTTTTACGGGGGCCACAGGGGACACTTTTTGGTCGTAATGTGACAGGTGGTGCCGTTGTGGTGAACAGTCGCCGTCCAACTGAAGATACCAGAGCCAAGGTGCGAGCAAGGGTAGGTAATTATGGACAGAAAAGTGTTGATGTGGCCGTTGGCGGCGCTTTGTCTGCAGATGACAATTGGTTAGGCCGACTAGTGGTAGGTACACAGTCAAATGATGACTATTTTGATAACGTAAACCCCAATGTACCTGATCGTGGTGAAGCTGAAACGCATTTTGTTCGCCCCTCATTGACGTATGTGGCTAATGAAGATTTGAGTATCACACTTATAGGTGAATACAATAAATTTAAAGGTGATGGTGTCATATCAAAAAACGTTAGTTTGCTGGATACCCTGAAAGATCATGAAGTGGATTCAGATATAGATAATAAAGCTGAATATACGGTAAAACACTTAATTACTGACGTTGATTGGACTGTAGGCGAAGGCAATATACGAGTGATAGCCGGCTGGCGTGATACTGAGGTGTTAGGTGAACTGGATGGCGACGGGGCATCGAATCCCATTCCCAAAGTCCACTCAAATGGCCCCTGGACAACTAACCAACAGCAACAAAGTTTAGAGATACGTTATTACACCCCACTTGGAGATATGGCGGATAACACCACGGGTATCTATTTATTTGATCAAGAAATTGAATATATAGAATCACGCGTACTGAACCTGGGCTACCCTGCTGATGTAAATGTGGGCGCAGGGGCTGAGTTAGAGCATTACTCTTACGCGTTATTCAGTCAGTCAGATATTTTTATCTCCGATGATGTGACGTTAACAGTGGGCGGTCGTTATACCTTTGAAGAGAAAGATGCAAAAGTCGCTAGCTTTGGTCAATGTGATGAAGTGGGCAGAAACTGTAACTTTGCTTTTGATGAGAAAAAAGACTGGAGTTTTGTAAGTGGTAACTTGGGTATTAAATGGAAAGTAGAGGACAATGTCCAGGTCTTTACCAGCTGGACACGAAGTTTCCGAAGTGGTGGCTATAACTTGCGGAATAGCTTGCCAGCCTCCCCGGGCCCCTATGATGAAGAACAGGTTGATGCGTTAGAACTAGGTTTGAAATCCGACTGGTTAGATGACAGCTTACGCTTCAATGCTTCAATATTTAGCAACTCATACAAAGACTTGCAACGTACCATTATCGTTTCCAGTGATACTGGTGTCGCGCAATTTAAAGCGAATGCGGCTGACGCAACCATTAATGGTCTTGAGCTTGAATTAAGTTATTCAATAACAGAAAACTTCCGTATCGATGCCTCGGCAGGTTTTATAGATGCTGAATACGACAAATTTGAGAGTGATCAGTTAAACCCCGATATTGAGAACGTCGATTTACAGTTAGCGAATGTACCGGAAACCAGTGGAAACTTATCCTTTGTTTACTATAAGGATGTTGCTGACGGGAGCATTGAAACCCGTTTATCGGCTTCTTATACTGATAGTCAGTTTGGTGATGTTAAAAATGATCAGTCAATCGAATTGGATTCTTATACTCTAATTGACGCTTCCATTGCTTATGTATTTGCCCAAGACAGTATGCGTGTTTCTTTATATGGCAAAAACCTTACGGATGAAGAATATACAAACTTTGCTTTGGGTGGCTTGAATTCGCTATGGGCGATTGCACCGCCACTGACTTATGGCTTAGAGTTTACCTATGAGTATTAATATAATTCAGCGTAATTTAAGTTAAATTTTAGGTGTCCTGGTTTCGGTCAGGGATACAACGCCTATTCATTTTGATAATTATCGAAAAATACACAGGGCTTATGTAAATAGGCCCTTTTTTAATCTTATAAATTAAGATAAACGCTGAGCCTAACGGCTAGAGAATAGTCTGCCGCCGCCACATCAATGGCAGCGGCAGATTAATATATGCAACCAATACTACTCTGAAACAAACCGGTGTGGTACACGCTGAATGTCACTCGTCATTCATAATTGGTTACTCGCCGGAACACCCTTTAAGTGTGTCAGTAAAATTTACAATGAACTGTAATGAAATCTGACAATTTCTGCTAAATACCTAAAAAATGGTTAAAAAATCATCTTGGCACGGTTATTTCATAAACGATGACAGTTCTGTTGTAGTTAAATGTAGAGGTATTAATTATGAACGTTGTAAACTGTGCTATTAAAGGTAGTGTTGCATTATTTGCTTTCAGCCCGTTGGCATCTGCTTCACTAGTCACCGGTGATGTAAATCAGCAAATCTCTGGTCAGGGAAATTATTACGTTGATATCGATGGTGATTCTGTCAACGATTTTAACTTTTACCATCATGACTACTCCAGCTACGATTTTTCGCCAGCAGTAGACGACCCTACGTTTCGACGTTCTGAATACACTACGAGTAGTGAAAACCAATATACCAATTTAACTGCATCAGGCGGGTTCAGCTTTTTAGCTTCTCCTTTAATGCTCGGCGAAACAATTAATGCTGATGATAATTTCATCACTTTCGGCATGTTGGCTCAGTCCTACGAAAATGAAAGAACTACCTACGAATATCAATATGGCAGTCGCAGAAGCTCTTGTAATCGTTGGGGCCGTAACTGTAGTTATTATACCTCATGGGGCCCTGAGTATACTGTTCAGGGTTATTCATATGAAGGTCAGACAGGCTCCTGGATTGACGATGCGATTGCTAACGGTGGATCGGTTAGCGGATACGTTGGTTTTAAAAAGACAGATGAGCAAGGTAATGATTACCTTGGCTGGCTGGAACTCTCACTGAATACGCTCGGAGAAGGGACGATCGGAAGTTATGGTCTGGTTTCAGGAAGCAATATTAACTCTTTAAATGCCGGTGAGGCGCCCGCGCCCGTTGCAGTGCCGCAGGATCAGGGAACCACTGAGGTTGCTGCTCCTGGTGTACTAGGCCTGATGTCGCTGGGTATAGGCGGTCTTGCCCTGGCGCGTCGCCGCAGAACCAGTCTATAATCTCTACAGGTTTTTGCTGGTTTCAGGTCTTCAACACATGCAGGTAGAAGATGTAACGGGAGTGTGCTCAGGCGCACTCTTTTCGTATTTCCCGGACTTTCTTACTGTTGATGGTCTGGTCCATTTTGCCGCCATTGTTGAAAATAACGCCTGTGCAGCGGTGTTCGCCATGGCCAGAATGGATCAAAGCGATAATGACTTTTATTGTTTTGATATGTGTTCTGCCGAGGGGAGTCCATTACAAACTCACCAGCAAATTACTCAAACACTTGAGCACATAAAGGCCTATGCTGCCGAGCACGGTATACGCCGATTGCTTAAGCCAGCCCTGGTGACGGCGCAGGATGTGCCGGCTTACCTTGATGCCGGTATGCAAATAGGCCGCTGGAGTAGCTTTTATGAAATGGATCCTGCTTACGTAGCGAGTTCCCTGGCCGCTGTCCCCGAGTTTGCAAAAAGCGGCATGTCTTATCATCCTTATACTCACGATGTAAATGCAGTAGATGCATTGTGTCTCAATAATATGGGCCTGCTTACCCACGGTCATTTTAAAGCAACAGGAAGTATGCCGACTAAGCTCGACACGTCTTCATCGCTCTCCTGCTTTTATCAGGGCCAAGCCATCGCTGCGTTTGCTGCGTTAATCGACCAATCCAAAGCTTACGCGTATCTGGACCCTATCCTGGTGGACGCCAGGTACCGACGCACGGCGTTATTCAGCAATATAATCAGCCGGGTTAGCAAGTCTTTAGTCGAGCAGGGCATCACCAAAGCACAGGTGCAAATACTGGAAGATAATAAGCCCATGATACGATTTGTTGAGCGACTGAAAGGGCGTAAAACTCATCGTCAGGCCACCCTTTATATGGTGCTCGAAGATGACTAAATTATTGTGCCTGCACCTCGCCGATTTGCAGTGGCGGCTTCTGATGAATGATGACCTTGCCAGGCAGTTTCCTGTGCTGACAGCTCTATGTGAGACAGGCGAGTCGGGTGCTACTGCCACTTTTGGCCACGAGGCATTGCTTTACGGCAGTATTTACAGTGGTTGTGCTCCCGATTCTCACGGGGTGTTGGGGTACGATGCGCTAAGACCCGATGGGCTAAATGTAGCGCCGTTTGCCAGGTTTCAGGCAAGACAACCATTTATCTGGGAGTTGTTGGATAACCAAGGCGTTCCCTGTGCGGTAGTGAACATGATGGCCACCTACGGCAGCCATGTTAACCACAGTCATATTTTCAGCGATGTGATGGTAAAAAATAAAGCCGTTGAACCGGCCGATATTTCAATTTTACCCGGTAGCATTTATCCGGCTAGCAACAGACAAGAGTTATTAAAAAACCGATGGCACCCGTCATTAATGACAGATGAAGAGATAGCGGCTCTGGCTGCTCAGTCGGGGGCTTTATCACAGTCTGTTACCAGCACCCTGAAGGAAGCGCTTTGCCAAGTGGCGAACACGCAAAACATCATTATTGATGCGCTGCACAGCAACGAAATAACGGCAGTTTTTGCCTGTTTCGACCCGCTGCGTGCCCTGTTCAGCAATGTTGCACTCACAGATGACGCATCGATTATCATTAAAATCATGGCGTTTATTGATGGTTGCATCGGCGCTATTTTATCGGTTTGCCCGGATATTTCGGTTTGCATTACCGGTGGTGGTGACAATCCGTTTGTTATTCTGCGGCTTCCCCAGTCACAGCCTGATCAATTGCTGTCATCTGAGTTTTCCCTCTATGACGTCGCGCCCAGCTTGCTGGCGCTGTTTGGATATGCTGCAACTGAACTAAACGGCAAATCTATCTATTCGCCCGACGCCCCGCTCATCGATATTAGCGGCCAGTGGCAAACTGCGGAAGAAGCCAGAAACAGTATGCTCAAAGGGTTGATGCCCGATTTAGCTGTTCCGCCATCGGTGGATAACTTACCTCGAATGCAGCAGGAGAATATTCGGGCAGTGACGAATGAACACAATTACCATCTGGCGCAGCACTATCTTTATGCCGGGCGACACGCTGAGGCTCAGCAGATCATAGACCGGGCTGAGCTCACTCCTGCACAACGCCGCTTACTTACCGAACGAATGGAATAAGCCCAGCTGAATGACTTCATCATCCTGATGACTCCACGGTTAACTGGCTGCGACAGCCGATGCGCACCACTTTGCGTTTTCTGCTTCGTTACGGGTTATGGTAATATTACGCATTAATAAATTTTGCTTCTAAGGCCGCCTGAAGTCCATCGCTTCCTGTTTGCGCCCCTCCTTCAAAGAGGTTAATACCTGAGAGAAGCTCTGAATCTGTAAGAGAGTTTAGCTAAGTGGCTGATACAAATAAAATTGACATGAGTCAGACCAAACCGGTTATCGACAGGCGTCTCTCTGTCGCTCCAATGCTCGATAGTCAGGACTAACTTACAATAGCGTTGATTTATAAGGTAATTTCAACAACAAGTGACAATTGTTGTATTCCCATTATGTTCCTCAGTCTACTGAAATAGACGGAAAAAACCAGAAACCCACGTTAGTTTTTTTCTTCATTTAATTGGTCTTTGATTATTTCAATCAGCGTCTCAGCTTCCTCGAAGCCTGCACGGGTGAATTTAGCGATATCTGTCTTGAGACGTTCCAATACTCCTTCATTGCACTGGCTTTCATATCGTCATAATCCTGTAATTCCATATAATCGCGCTCATAAAGGGCTTCAAATACGTCGGGAATTTTACTGTAGTGTTTTATGACGAAATAAATATCGATAGCGTCCTTTCCCTGGTACTCGCGACCCCGTTCTGTCCAGGCGATGAGTTTGAGTAACAGGATGCCAGCCGGAGAGGCTACTTTCACGCTAAGCGCAGGTTCTCTGGTAAGGAGCACGTCCCAGGCATGTTTGTATACTTCATCAAAGCCTAACACACTCATTTGAAAAGCATGTTCTGGCGGCCAGGTGATCTGGCCCTCGGCGTCACTGACGCCCCCAAATGGAATAAGGTCGATTTCCCAGGGTTGGCCGTCACTGTCAGTAGTATTGAGTTGATGTGTTTTCATTGGGTGTGCTGTAAACCCAGATTGGATCAGGGCATCTAGCAATTTTTGGTAATGCTCCCAACTCTGAACTTCCAGGCCAAAATCCACATCCCGCGTGCCGCGTTCAATCGCAGCGTTATAACCATGAACTAAAATGATATCCCTTGCCGTAGCACCAACGATTAACAGTGTTATGTTTAAGGCAGAGGCAACACGCTGAATTCGGCCATAAACCTCAACCAGTCCGTCTGGTAGTTTGTTGCTGACATCAAGCGAGATAGTCATTGTAGATCCTTTTGGCGGTTTCCAGGTTACGAGGGTCGTCGCTGTTGAGCAATTCTGCATAGACCAGTAAAGGCGTGACATAGCCTGGTAACTTACCTTTAATTTTCTCAATGGCTACAGGCGGTTCTACAACCCTGATTGGGGTAACGTCTGTTTCATTAGCACGTAGTCGGCGCAGTCTGAATTTTTTTAACAGTGCTTTATGCGCCTCGGCATCTGCGTAGATTTGATAGGTTTTCGGTTTGAGGTAATGGGTATATGCGTCGGCGGCGACTTCACCACCCCACAGTGCGCCATATGGTTCAAGCGGGGCATTACGGATTTCCGTTAAATCCTGAGCAACATAGAGTGTCTGTGTCAGCTTTGCTTCCATGTTGTGAGGATACGCATCCAACCATCGCGTGAGGAGCAGGTCTTGCTCATTGATGGCATACCCTTTTTTTCCTTTGTCGATAATAAAGGTGAGTTGTTTAAGGTCATCCAGGACTTGCTTTACGGTGCCTAATGCAATTTCTGCTTCATCAGCGAGTACGCGCATTGGTTGGTTGACGAGTTCTGGTCTTAACAACAGTATCATCACCAGTTTCATCCCTTTAGGCTGGAACGCTTTACCTGTTAGCTGTCGAGTTAGTTGTATCTGATGTTCTGGCGGTGGTTTACGGCCTCGGATGTCTATATAAATCGGTGGATGATTGAGGTGAGCGTTTCCCGCAAGATCTAAGTAATCTATCTGAATTTCCCGACAAAATTCGGCAAGCTTCTCATTAATGTAAGGAGCGATGATGAGGATTTTTTCATCGTTAAATACCGTTTTAACTAGTGTGAGCTTTGCCAGTATTTGACGAGTGAGCCTTTTTTTTGTTTCAACGCCCCAGGTAAATTTTTGTTGTCCGTAGGTAATAGTTAAACGCCCGTCGGCTTCTTGAATATTATCTCCATCATTGTGCGTTTGGGTGACGTTTAGGTTTGTTGTTACTGCTAACAGTTCGGCTGCTTCAGCTAGTAGAGTGTCCATTTGTTCACTTATTAATCTTGTTCATTACTACTGAACAATGCACTAAAGTGAACTTAATAACAAGCTTTTGTTCATTATTAGTCGTTGTTCATTTTTAGTGAACGATATTTAAAAGTGAACAATATAGAGTCTCCCTACGTTTCTCTCTTTTCTCAAACGTATATGGTGTAACAGTAAAATTGGCTGTATCTACTGATAAGTTACTCAAGTGTGCAATTTTCGCGTTATTGGTATGGCGCTTCAGTGCTGAACGCTTACTGCACTGGGCTGAAAATATTGGTGCAGGTACGCGCGGTGTTGTGCAGTGGCACATCCATAGCCGTAAACACCCAGAACAAGCGATTAAAAGCTGCTTAGCTATCCTAAACCTCACTAAGCAACATGGTGCCGCGCGGCTGGAAGCTGCCTGTCAAAAGGCATTGCTGCTTGAACGTCCGCACCGAAGCGTTGTGATGAACTTACTCAAACATCATCAAGAAAGCGTACCGAGCACTGCTGTCGAGCACGATGAACAGCCTGTCACCCATCACAATATCCGTGGCCAACATTACTACCAATAGGACAACCCATGACACAATCTCAATTACAAGAACAGCTTCGTAGCTTACGGCTTGGGCACTTCGCTCAAGCGCTACTGCAACAACAAAGCCAAGCGACAACCTACGATGACATGAGCTTCGAAGAACGCTTAGGATTACTGGCACAGCACGAAATTCACTGTCGGCAAGACAGCAAAGTGAAGCGTTTACTGCGCCAAGCAACCTTGCGCTTAGAGGCTCACGCCAGCCGGTTGGAATACCGTGCAGAGCGCGGCCTACGCAAAGATAAAGTCGCCACACTGTTGAGCGGCCAATACTTACATCACGCCCATAACATTATCGTTACTGGTGCAACAGGGTGCGGTAAAACCTACCTCGCATGCGCGTTAGCCAGACAAGCCTGTGAGCAGCATCATACAGTGCGATAGTACCGACTTGGACAGCTTCTTGATGAGCTTAATATCGGTCACGCTGATGGCAGTTATCGACAGCAGTTGGCACAACTCGCCAAGAAAAAGCTGCTCATCCTGGACGATTGGGGAATGGAAAAACTGAATGCACGTCAGGCTAATGACTTACTTGATGTGATGGAAGAACGATACCAAAACACCAGTACCATTATCGCTAGCCAGTTACCCGTTACCGAGTGGTACAAACTCATCACTAACCCCACTGTGGCCGATGCATTACTCGACCGTTTACTGCACAACAGTCATCGAATTGAACTGACTGGCGAATCGATGAGAAAACTAGACCAATCCGATCACTTAAGGTAAAACTGGCAAGGACGAAAAAGAAGAAGAAAAAGTGATCGGATAAAACCGAAACGACCGATCGGATTCACCGAAATACGCAGACGTAACTTCTGAAATGCGTAGACATGTTGCAAGGGATGTTTTGAATATCGCGCGATAAGGAATAACGGTAGAGCGGTGTTTTTCTTTTTGCTCGAAGAAAGCTAGCAGCCTGTCATATTCATTGCCTTCAAGCCTTCGCTTACGGGTCGTTGATCTTGCAATTAGCTTTAAATCGTAAAGAGCTTGGTAAGCTTCAACAACGGGTTGCTGAGTACAATTCACCCCTAGTAAAGATTTTCCAATTCTTAACACCTTACGAATCACACTGACATCAATGGCGATGGTCGCTGGGCCTGGTTGGGAGTCTGATTCCTTGCGGGCCGTGCAATAATGAACTATGTCGTGGCTTTTAATTTTGGATGCAATAAGTTGTGAAATTGGGTAGTTGCGGATGATGCGATAGGTAAAGCTAGCCGTTCTGCCTAGAGGTCGATTCGACTTGGCTTTGTACTTTTCATACTCAACAATCAGATCGCCAAACGTCACCTCCCTGTAGCCTGCGGTCAAATTTGTCTCATCGGCCTCTAGTTGCGATATCAGTCCGCGTGCCCACTTCAGTGCGGAGGATCGTGAAGTGAATGTCTTAGACTTAGAGAAAACGATCTTGCCTTTGTTTTTCTGCTTTACGGAAGTAGAATATACGGTTCGTTCTCCGCGAAGCCGCTTGTTGATTGAGTAAAACGCCATATTTTTGTATTCCTATTG
>CATMRP010000149.1 GCA_950073835.1 uncultured Alteromonadaceae bacterium | reverse complement strand
AGAAACCAAACATTGCGCATTTGCGCGTAACGCTCACCTGCCATTAATACGGTTTGCTCGTCACCATCAACCACCAGTGTTTCCAGCACTAACTGACCGCCTTTGCGTAATTGTGACTTGAGCTGTTGTAAAAACTCCATGGGGTCGCGACGATGATAAAGCACGCCCATCGAAAATACCGTATCGAATGCGCCTAACGGCTGCATCTGTTCAATGCCCAGGGGTAAAAAATGCACTGGTGCCTGACCAATAAACTGCTTAATCGCTAAAAACTGAATCAGGAATAACTGAGTAGGGTCGATGCCGTAAACGCCAGCGGCGCCTTCGCCATACATACGCCACAGATGGTAACCACTGCCACAGCCTACATCCAGTACCTGTTTGCCTGCCAGCGGTGCCAGGTGAGGTAAAACCCGTTCCCACTTCCAGTCGGAGCGCCACTCGGTATCAATATGAATGCCATGAACGTGATAGGGCCCTTTGCGCCATGGCATAAACTGGCGGAGTAACCCTTCAATCTGTTTTTGGGTATAGGTATCGATGTCTGTTGCCGCCCCGATGGTGACGGACGCTTTAAAATCGAATGCACTGGCCTCAGTGGCAGGCAACTTTGCCACCAGTTTTAGCCACTTTTTAAACTCACCGTGCAGCGCGTTGCTGTGCCACTCATCCATTTGCCGGGGCAGGGTGTTGAGCCAGTGTGACAAAGGCCCGTTAAGCAGTTCTTTGTAACAGCTGTGAAAGAGTTCAGATGCAGACATAGATAGTCAACCCGGATTATTTGATTGCCACTAATGACATAAAGTTAAAACAGCGGTACCACATTACTACATCAGCAAAGCCGGCTTCTTTAAGGCGCGCCTGATGAATATCAAAGGTGTCGATAAGCATGACATTTTCCAGCGCCGCGCGTTTCTGGCTGATCTCAAGCTCGCTGTAACCGTTCTGGCGCTTAAACTGCAGGTGCAAATCGTTGATCACGTCGTTGCCGCGCTCATCCTCGTGGCGAATTTTTTCTGAGATAACAAAAATGCCGCCCGGTAGCAGGCCGTCGTAGATTTGCTTAATAATAGCAGCGCGTTCCGGTGGTGGAATAAACTGCAGAGTAAAATTCATCACCGCCATCGACGCGTTGGTAATGGCTTGAGATTGCGCAAACCCCTGCTTTACGGTGATAGGGTTGGGTAACTGAAAAGCTTCAACTTTACGCTGACAACGCTCAACCATAGCTGCTGAGCTGTCTACAGCAATAATATCACAGTGGTCTGCGGGGCAATGGCGCGACACAGAAAATGACGCAGCGCCTAAAGAACAGCCTAAATCATACACGTTGGTATTGGCTTTCACGTGGCTGGCTGCCAGCTGACCTATGGTTTCGATAATGGTTTGGTAACCGGGAATAGAGCGGCTAATCATGTCGGGAAATACATCCGCAACGGCATCATCAAACTGAAAATCGCTGACCTGTTTTAAAGGCGTAGCAAACAGATTGTCTTTATTCGACACGATAAATTCTTCTTTAGTAGCAGTTTGGGCGGCAATTTTACCCGGTGACGGCAGAAAACCAAGCCCGTAGCTAAAAAATTTCGGTAATACGGCATTCTTTACTTCAATCGGTTAACCTTTAGTATTAACCTATACCCATTGATAATAAAGACAGCCACTGAGGCACCTATTAAATGAAGTTTGTAATTGCCGACGATCATCCGCTTTTCAGGGAAGCTTTATCGGGCGCATTAACCCCACTATTTGAAGGACTGGAAGTTCTTGAAGCTGAATCGACGGATGCATTGATTGATCTCCTGGCTCGCAGCAAAGATGTCGATCTGCTGCTTCTGGATTTATCCATGCCGGGCGCCAATTGGTTTGATACGCTGTCTACAGTGAAAGAACGTTATCCATCGCTTCCCATTGTGATGGTTTCAGCCAATGATGATATCGATGTTATTTCACAGGCAATCACACTCGGGGCAAAAGGATACATTACCAAGGCAACGCCAACTAAAACTATTGCTGAAGCTATTGAGATAGTGCTTAGTGGTGAACCGTGGTTACCCGCTGACATTGCTGAAAAGATGACCTTCAATAGTGGCAACATGAATGACATGCTGGAACGCTTCAAAGAACTTACCCCTAAACAGGTATTAGTGTTGAAGTACGTCCGTGCGGGCATGATGAACAAGCAAATTGCGCACGAAATGAATGTTACCGAGGCAACGGTGAAAGCACATATCAGTGCGGCACTTAAAAAACTGGATATCAATACCCGTACACAAGCGGTGCTATTGATGGACAAGCTACAGATTAACTGATCCACTGTGATAGACCCGCAGCTTCCTCTGGTGGATATCCACCGTCACCTCGACGGTAATATCCGCCCGGAAACAATCTGGGAACTTGCCACCAGGCATAACATTGCACTTCCTGCTAAAGATCTCGATGAACTTCGCCCACTATGTCAAATTCAGGACAAAACGGCCGACTTACTGGCGTTTCTTTCACGGCTTGATTACGGCATTTCCGTACTGGCAGACGTAAATGCCTGTTACCGTATCGCTTATGAAAATATGCAGGATGCCAAACGGGCCGGGCTCGATTACGTCGAACTCAGATTTTCGCCTTATTATATGGCGCAAACGCATCAGTTAAATGTAGCGGATGTGGTGGAAGCGACGATAGCAGGCTGCGCCGACGGCAGTCGTGATTTTACGATTAAACATAATCTCATTGGGATCCTGAGCCGCACCTTTGGCACAACGGCCTGCACTCAGGAACTCAACGGTTTGCTGGCACATAAAGATCATATCACCGCACTGGATTTAGCCGGTGATGAGCTGGGTTTCCCGGCGCCTTTATTTACCGAGCATTTTAAACAGGCCCGGGATGCTGGCTGGCAAATTACAGTGCATGCTGGTGAAGCCGACGGCCCGCAGAGTATCTGGAATGCCATTGAGCTGCTAGGCGCCAGTCGAATAGGGCATTGCGTGGCCGCCAAAGACGATGAAAAGCTGCTCGCGTATCTGGCAGAGCACGATATTGGGGTGGAAAGTTGCCCAACGTCCAATTACCAAACCGCCACCGTGGTAGATACCGCCAATCACCCTATGAAAGGCTTTTTAGCGGCAGGTGTTGCAGTGACTCTAAATACCGATGATCCGGGTGTATCGGCCATTGAAATTGCCGATGAGTACCGGGTGGCCAAAGACGTTATTCAGTTGAGCGACGAGCAACTTCGGCAAATTCAGATCAATGGTGTTAACCAGTCGTTTATCTCCGCCACAGAAAAACAGCAATTGTTCGAAATGGCATTAAAGCGCTAAGCTTTGGAGCCTATTTTTTAGTGCAGATAGAATCGAAAAAGGCACCTTAAGGTGCCTTTTTAGTAACGGTTATCGTTGAATTATCTGATTGCAGCAACCAGCTCTTCCGGCGCAAAATCATCGACCGCGATAATCTTGGCGCGGCCTTTTTCGGTGCGCTTGAGCAGCTCTGCTTCTGCTTCGCTGATTAAATCCTTCGCCAGGGCTTCGTCGGCCAGTTTATCTAACTGTGTAAAGCTGCGCTTTTCGCCCAGAGCACGGCAGATAGTGTCAAACACCGGCTCTGCTGCCAGCACGTCTTCCAGCGTTTGCTCTAGCTCACCCGGCAGGCTGCCAGGCTCGCGGGTAAGGTACTGGCCCTGTCCAAGGCGGGTTCTGGCTGTGCCGGGTTGCTGCAGCAATCTGGCGATAGCATGCTCAGTGGCATCGCTCGGTTTGGATACCCGGTGGCCAAAGGGGATCAGTTTTAACTTTAACACCAGTCCCAGCCACTTAACCGGGAAGTTATCCAAAAAGTCCATCAGCGCGGTTTCCAGGTTATAAATGAGATCCTGCATTGCCCAGTGGAGGAGTGGCAGATCTTCATGTTGACGGCCTTCTTCGTCGAAACGTTTAAGGGTCGCACTGGCCAGGTAAATGTAGCTTAACAGGTCGCCAAGGCGTGCTGATAAACGTTCACGACGTTTGAGTGTGCCGCCCAGAATGCCCATAGATAAGTCGGTTAGCAGCGCCAGGTTAGCACTGTAGCCTTGCAGCAGTTGATAATAGCGGGCCGTGCTGTCTTTAAACGGAGACTGGTGGAAATAGCCTCCGGTCAGCGTAAACCAGATGCTGCGGTAGGCATTGGCAAGCGCAAAGCCAATATGGCCAAATACTGCTTTATCGAATGCCTTTATCGCTTCCTGTTCATCAGACAGTGCAGCGGCCTTAATTTCGTCCAGCACAAAAGGGTGACAGCGCATGGCACCCTGACCAAAAATCATCATATTGCGGGTCAGAATGTTAGCGCCTTCTACCGTGATAGAAATAGGCATGCCCTGATAACCACGGCCAAGGTAATTATTTGGCCCAAGCATAATACCTTTACCACCATGTACATCCATGGCGTCATTCACGGCAACTCGCGAACGCTCCGTAAGGTGATATTTACAAATGGCCGAAATAACCGAGGGCTTTTCACCCAGATCAACGCCCACGGTTGAGAAGCGGGTTACCGCATCCATCATGTATGCATTACCGCCAATGCGGGCGAGCATCTCTTCCACGCCTTCCATATGTCCGATAGGAAGCTTAAACTGACGTCTGATACGTGCATAGGCACCGGTAGACATCGCACAGGATTTGGCGCCGCCAGCAGAAGTTGAGGGCAGGGTAATACAGCGGCCTACCGACAAACACTCCATCAGCATCCGCCAGCCTTTACCGGCCATGTCTGCGCCACCAATGATGTAATCCAGCGGTACAAAAATATCCTTACCCCGCACCGGTCCGTTCTGGAATGGCGTATTAAGCGGGAAGTGGCGTCGGCCAACATCCAGCCCTTTGGTATCGTGGGGAATCAACGCGCAGGTGATGCCCAGCTCTTTCTTGCTGCCTAACAGGCCATCTGGATCGTATAGCTTAAAGGCCAGTCCAATCACAGTGGCAACTGGCGCCAGGGTAATGTAACGTTTGTCGAAAGTGAGGCGCATGCCGAGTACTTCTTCACCTTCCCATTCGCCTTTGCACACAATCCCCTGATCAGGGATTGCACCGGCATCAGAGCCCGCTTCCGGGCTGGTTAAGGCAAAGCAGGGGATTTCATCGCCACTGGCCAGGCGCGGCAAATAATGATTCTTCTGCGCTTCAGTACCGTAATGCTGCAGGAGTTCACCCGGCCCTAGCGAGTTAGGTACCCCAACCGTACTTGAAAGCACCGCGCTGGTGCCGGCCAGCTTCTGAATAACACGGGACTGGGCAAACGCAGAAAACTCCAGGCCACCGAATTCTTTTTTGATGATCATGGCGAAGAATTTGTGTTCTTTCAGGTAAGCCCAGACCTCTGGGGGCAGATCGGCGTCTTTGTGGTTAACCTGCCATTCGTCAATCATGCTGCAGACTTTGTCTACCGGTCCGTCGAGAAATGCCTGTTCTTCTGGAGTCAGACGACCCATGGGAATGGCATGCAGTTTCTGCCAGTCAGGGCGGCCGGAGAAGATCTCGCCGTCCCACCACACGGTACCGGCATCGATGGCTTCCTGCTCGGTGGTCGACATCTCCGGCATGACCTTGCGATAAAAGGCCAGCATCGGCTTGGTGAGGTAAGGGATACGGATGGATGGCACCGCAAAAGGGGCCATAACAACAATAAACACGAGCCAGCTAAGCAGCCCTAAAGAACCAAAAATAGTACCAACCAACAGTACGCCGCCTGCAACAATAATCGCATTCATTAAGGGCAGGCGTTGATAGGCGGCCACACACAGTGACAGTATTACCAGTAACACCCAAATAAAATCAGACATTTGTTCTCCTCGTCCAAGTACTCTGTTTTGAGGTCTGACCAGATATTTTAAAGCTATCCTCGCTGCGGCGAAAAATCAAGTTATAGCGTGATAACAATTGGCTTTAGCAGTGTCATTAAATAATGACGAATGGCATGTCAGGCGGGGATATCTGCAAGTCATGGAAGTGGCATGCACTATGGCATGCCACCAGAAGATTAATTGCTGCGCTTGGTGGAAAAGGCTTTTAAGCGTAAGTCGCCTTGTTCGTCACCGTCTTTAAATTGCTGTAAACGCACCAGCTGGTAGTTTAAGTCCGGCGCAAACCAGGCCAGTGTGTAGCGGCTTTTCGACTCGCGTACAATTTCGACTTTAATGGCTTCAATTTTGCCATAGGGTAAATCAACGGTTTCTTTACCCAGTACGCGCATACCGTAATGACGCTGCTGGCCGCGGTAATTAATAAAGTCGTAACTTAAATTTTCTACTCCCCGTGATAGGCGAATAGGCGCATCAAGGCGGTATAGCTGGTTATCCAGCTCGCCCTGCCAGGGCAGTGAGTAAGCTTCGTCATCTTTGTTAATTTGGATCTGCCCGCCATCATCGCCAGGAAATTCTACTTTCAGACTTTTGTCCGGGCCGGTACCGGTGCGTGAGTAGTTGTACTGCTGCGGCACCAGATGATCGCCCTCAACCATAAATATGGAGTGTTCAAAGCGTTTATCCGACAGAAAGAATTTTGAGACTTTAGACTGATAGGTCAGTGAATAAAGACCTTCGGATAATTCTTCCAGTGATATTTTGGCGGAGCCCAGATTATCGTCCCATTTGTAAGCGTAATAAACGGCTTCAAAAGGGGTGATTAGATTGGTGGAGTCTGATGGAGTGGTGTCGGCGAGCGCCGACACACATATAAAGCCTGACATGAGCGTCAGGGCCAGAGATTTAATCGTTCGCGTAACCGTTGTCCGGAAGAACTTTACCATCTAATAATGCCTTATTGTTGTTCATTTTAAGCCGGCCACTGCAATACCAGTGGACCACTAGCGGGTAAATACTACGTTCCTGCTCCTGCACCCGTTGAGCGAGGGCATCGGCGTTATCATCTTTAAACACCGGGACTTTACATTGAATGATGACAGGCCCGCCGTCAAGCTCGGGCGTTACAAAATGAACACTCAGGCCGTGTTCATCGTCACCATTATCCAGTGCACGCTGATGAGTATTTAACCCTTTGTACTTGGGCAACAAAGATGGGTGAATGTTCAATAGGCGGCCGCTAAAATGTTCGACAAACTCACTGGTGAGAATACGCATAAAGCCGGCCAGCACAACACAATCAGGCTGATAACTGTCCAGGGTGGTCAGTAGGGCCTGATCATAGGTTTCGCGGTCTTCGTACTGTTTGTGATCCAAACAGATGGCTTCGATGCCCGCATTGCGGGCTCGTTCCAGACCATATGCGTCAGGGCGGTTAGAGATAACGCAGGCAATATTCGCATTGATTTTGCCGGCCTCTACCCAGTCGATAATGGCCTGCAGGTTAGAGCCATTGCCCGAGATCATGACGCAAATGTTAGGTGTTGTACTCATGTGACTAATTGATCTCAACCTGGTTTTCGCCGTCCAGGTCGGCAATTTCACCTAACAGCCAGGCTTTTTCACCGGCTTCGTTTAATACAGCCAGGGCCGCATCCACATCCTGCTCGTCTACTACCAGGATCAGGCCAACACCGCAGTTAAAGGTACGGTACATTTCGTGAGTTTCTACGTTACCGTTGTCCTGTAACCAGTTGAATACCGCGGGCCATTGCCAGCTGTTGGCATCTACAACGGCCTTTTTGTCGTCAGGCAGTACGCGCGGGATGTTTTCCCAGAAGCCGCCACCGGTGATGTGCGAGATGGCTGCAACTTTCACGCTTTCCAGTAACTTAAGTACCGATTTCACGTAAATGCGTGTTGGGGCAAGCAGTTGGTCGATAACCGGTGAGCCGTTCAAGTCGGCATTTACATCGGCACCACTGACTTCGATGATCTTACGGATTAATGAGTAACCATTAGAATGTGGGCCGGACGAGCCCAGCGCCAGAATTTTCTGACCCGCTTTAACCGTGCTGCCGTCAATCACATCATCTGCTTCTACTACACCAACACAGAAACCCGCGATATCGTAATCGTCACCGTGATACATGCCGGGCATTTCTGCCGTTTCGCCACCAATCAGGGCACAGCCAGCTTGCTCACAACCGGTGCCAATGCCCGATACCACTGCTGCGGCCGTATCGACATTCAGTTTACCTGTAGCATAGTAATCGAGGAAAAAAAGAGGCTCAGCGCCCTGAACAATCAGGTCGTTTACGCACATCGCAACCAGATCGATTCCCACGCTGTCGTGACGCTCAAAGTCCATGGCTAAGCGTAACTTGGTACCAACACCATCTGTTCCAGATACCAACAACGGATTTTTGTATTTTTCCGGCAGTGAACACAGTGCACCAAAACCACCTAAACCACCGCGCACTTCAGGGCGGTGAGTGCGTTTGGTAACGGACTTGATGCGTTCAACGAGTTGGTTTCCAGCGTCGATATCGACACCGGCATCTTTATAACTTAATGATGTATTTTTTTCAGACACGGGTAAGCCTTGTTGCATGGACTGGTTTGAATGCGCGGATTCTACCAGTATCCGGGGGTAAGTCCAACGTGTATGCAGGGTTTACTTGGTAAATTGCACCAATGTTTAATCACGTGTCTGTATAAATTGTCGCCAGTCAGTCCGCATATTGTTTACCAGAACGCAGATAAGCCAATAATTAAGGTGAAAAACGTGTTTAAATAGATAACAATAAACCGTCCGAAGGGCGTGCACCTTTATTGCGATTAACATGGAGTTTGCGAAGCTTTTGCCCGTAGCAGAATTACTTAATTTACCGAGAAAACTCTCGCAGTTGACGGCCGCCATTACCTTACTGGTAGGTAGTGCCTGGCTCGGCATGGCCCACGCCAGTTCCACTGTTGAACTCGGTACCGGCAAGGTATCGGTAGACAACAAATCCAGCCGTGCACTTAGCAACGGCACCCGCGCAGCGCTTGAACAATTGCTGGTAAAAATCACCGGGCAACAGGATATCAGTGATTACCAAACCGTTGATGCCATTCGCCGTAATGCCAACCGTTATCTGCGGGCTTACCGCTTTACCGAAGAACAGGGCGAATTGTTCTTAGTTGCGGAGTTCGACCGCGAACTTATTGAAACCGAACTGGTTAAGCAAGGCTTGCCTATCTGGGGAAGCCGGCGCCCGGATGCATTGTTATGGCTTGCCATCGAAGATGCCGACGGTGAGCGCCGTATTGTTGATGACGGCAATCAGAGTGAACTGGCCAGAATGACGCGTCGCCAGGCTGAAACCCGTGGCGTGCCTTTGGCGCTACCGCTAATGGATCTGGACGACACGCTCACCATTAATGGCTACGATGTGTGGGGGTTATTTCCCGAACAACTGGCCGACGCCGCCCGTCGCTATAATGTAGATTACGTGTTGGCAGCAAGGTTATACCCGAACCGCACCCGCGAAATAGTGTATCGCGAGCCAGAGCGTCCGGTATCATCCCGGTTTATCCCGGAACCTTTTAATGTGCCCGCGCTGCGGCTAAATGAATTCGGCGAGGTTATCCTACCTTTACCGGCAGAAATCGACGCAATTGAAATGTCATGGGTCGAAAAAGAATCTGCCAGCGGACCTGTGTTTACTCAGGAAGAGTTTTCAACGGTGGCGGCGCGAGCCAAAAAAGGCCGCTACTCGCTGGATTATTTGTATCTGGCTGCCAATCAGGGCGCTTATCAGATCGCCCATGATACGCTCATCGGCGATGAACCCGAAGCGCTGCTAACCACCTTTATTAACGACTACGCTAATTATCTTGGTCAGAATTTTTCGATCTTACCTACCAACGGCGACGCCGCCCAGACAATTGAAATCTCGGTAGGTAATCTATCGAGCCTGGCGGGCGTAGTTGCGGTTCAAAACTATTTGAAGAACCTCAGCGTGACCGACAAAGTCATGCTGGTTAAACAGCAGGGGATGGTGAGCACATTTCACCTCAACCTGTTGGGCACAGAGCAGGATCTGCGCTCTGTGTTGTCACTCGATAGCCAGTTGCAGCCTTTGACCGATGCCTTTGGTCAGCCTCTTCAGGGCATGCATTACTTCTGGAGTCAGTAACCATGCAGTTGCCGTTACCGGTTACGCTTCCTGATGATGAGACCTTCGATAGCTTTATTCCCGGCGGCAATGATGAGGTGATGTCGTTACTAAGTTGTGTGGCCAGCCATTCGCCCAACTGGCGCGGCGAACCGGCACTGGCGTTACTGGATGCGGCATCGATTCCGCTTATCAATCTGGTGGGCAGCTCCGGGCGGGGCAAAAGCCATTTGCTTTATGCCACATGCCATCAGCTGGCGGCGAGAGAGATACCGCATGCTTATGTGAATTTTACGGACGTGGTTAACCTGTCACCCAAGCTGCTTGAAGCGCTCGAACAACTGCCGGTGATTTGTCTGGATAATCTGGAAGCCATTGCCGGCCATGCGGCATGGGAAGAAGCGGTATTCGACCTGATTAACCGCGTAAGCGAAACACGAATTGGCCTGCTGATTGTGGCCGCGCAGTCTGGCCCGAATGCCAGTAATGTGCGGCTGCCAGACCTGCGTTCGCGGATCAGTGCCGGTTTAACTTACCAGTTAGTGTCGCTCAACGATGAACAGCGCGGTGAGGTGTTAAGTTCGCGGGCACAGCAGCGGGGCTTGTCATTGTCGGCTCAGGCACTGCACTATCTGCTTAATCACAGTCAGCGGGACCTGCCCAGTTTAATGGCGCTGCTCGACAGACTCGATCAGCGCTCATTACAAGAGCAAAAAAAAATCTCAGTGGCTCTGGTTAAACGAGAGCTGGCTGAAGATGCGGATCCTTCCGCTTCTTAATACCTTAAATGATTATCCCACTGCCTCATTTGCAGGGCGGGGCGATAAGGTTTGTCTGAATCCTCCAGACGCAACGGTGAAACCCGTTGCGAAGTAGTCAATGACTCAAAATCAAACCAGGACGTATTGGCCCGCAGTTGAATAGTGGCCGGTAATTCCGCCTGGATCTGCGCCACATTCAGGTTAGGTAATACCTTTTCTACCGTGAATGCCGCTCTGGCCTGCAAGGTATCCTGATTGATGCGGTTGCGCTGGCCCCAGGTAATCAGCGCATCGGGATTGTTATTGTTTGCAATAACGCCCACATCGGCACTCACCCCCAAACGATGCAGCATCATAAACCGTTCAAATAACGTCGCATAGTCCTCACGCTCGGTGTAATAGGCATAATAAGCTGGTGCTGTGTCAGCGCTGAATTCATCAGCGGCTTCACTCGCCGTGTAATTTCGTTGCGCGCTGGTAGCCGTTTCGCCGCCAAAAGACACATCTGCCAGTGCGTCCAGTACTGAGGAGCTCAACGGGTACTGGTTGTACAGTAAAGTGGAGCGAGGCGCATTGTTCTGGAAGAAGCTGAGTGGCGTTTGGGTCTCTGCAATGCCAGCCCAGGCCGCGGGCGGGAAAAAATCATTGGCGTGAGCCAGCTCATGATACATCAACCATGACAGTGCTGCTTCCAGTTGATCCAGATTACGGCTGTTGCGACTGCTCGCCGCCAGCGAGGCCTGGGGATAGTAGTAGCTGTCGTTTTTAACGTAGCGCCAATAAATACCAAATTGTAAATCGTTACCAAAATCACTGCGGTAGTCAGGCGCGGTGTTCAGCGTATCCCGCTCCTCGGGCGTACGCCAGAAGTTGCGGGCATCAAGGTAAATAGCGCCGGTTCGGACCCAGTAAAAAG
>CATMRP010000148.1 GCA_950073835.1 uncultured Alteromonadaceae bacterium | reverse complement strand
ACTCGTTTTGAACATTGACGCTTTCATTGCATTTCCTTTCTTATAGTTAATTGAAGTATGCTTAGCAAAGACACTCACTGAACGAACATTAACTATTTCAGCGTGTTAATCCTGCTTAAACTCCTAAGCGTAAGAAAGTCGAATGACAGTTTCATGTCTCTTGAGTGACAGAAATGTGACCCCGTGTTGAAACGCGGCTGGCAGATTGAAAAAGGAATAAAATTGATGAAGTTATCAGCTTATGTATTAGCAATGGCAGTGACTGCTGGCACCTTATTGGGCTGCGCCACCTCACCGACAGGCCGGAGCCAGCTACTTTTATTTGGTGACGAACAGCTTAATGCCATGGGTGCGCAGGCTTTTGACGGCATGAAAAGTGAAACGCCGGTTTCCAAGCAGCCCGCCCAAAATCAATATGTCCAGTGTGTCGCCGAAACACTGCTGCCTTATGTACCCGCCGGTGTGTACTCGGGAGACTGGGAAGTGGTAGTGTTCAATGACGATCAGGTTAACGCCTTTGCACTGCCCGGCGGTAAAATTGGCGTCTATACCGGCTTGTTAAAAGTTGCAACCAATCAGCACCAACTGGCGGCTGTGGTTGGTCATGAAATCGGTCACGTTATTGCCCAGCACGGTAATGAACGCATGTCACAAACCACATTAATTCAAACCGGCTCGCAAGTCGCCAATCAGGTACTGGCCGCCAATCAGGTGCCTTACAATGCTGAAATTATGGGTGCGTTGGGTCTTGGGCTGCAGTTAGGTGTGCAATTGCCATTCAGCCGGACCCACGAGTCTGAAGCCGATTTGATTGGCTTACAACTTATGGCAAAAGCGGGCTTTGATCCCCGCCAGTCGGTTGATTTGTGGCGTAATATGGAAGCGGCCAGTGGTGGCGATCGTCCAATGGAGTTGCTGTCTACTCACCCGGCGCCTGACAGCCGGATTAAAAACCTGCAGGCCAATATGGATGCAGCCATGGTCGATTATCAGACCAGTCAAAAAAAGGCCAGTTGCAAACAATAAGCGAACAAAAAAACGGCTCTGATGAGCCGTTTTTTTTACCGAACCGTGGCTTATTCAGCGCTTTCTTTCTGCTCGGTGTTGTCTGCTTCTTTAAAGAAATGCACATCCATTTGCGGATAAGGAATAGTAATGCCTTCTTCATCAAAACGCAGTTTGACTGCCTCTGTAAAAGCTAACCTAACGGCTAAATTGTCTGACGCTTTTACCCAGGGGCGCACCGTGAAGTTTACTGAGCTATCACCTAATTCAGCCACACCGATCAAACATTCCGGCTCTTTAAGAATACGCTCTTCTGCATCAACCAGCTCGCGCAGGATGTTCTTGGCTTTAAGCAAATCATCGTCATAACCAATTCCGAAAGTCATATCACAACGACGGGTTTCTTTGGCCGAGTAGTTAACAATGTTATCGCTGTAGATTTTACCGTTAGGGATAATAATTTCTTTGTTGTCCAGCGATGTCATGGTGGTAGTGAAGATACCAATATTCTGGACAATTCCCGATGTACCGGCAGCTTCAACAAAGTTACCTTTGGAAAATGGCTTGAATACCAGCAGCATAACGCCGGCCGCGAAGTTCTTCAGCGAGTCCTGCAAGGACAGACCTATCGCCAGACCCGCAGCACCAACAATGGCAACCAGAGAAGTCGTGTCTACCTGTAGTTGGTCCAACGACGCGACGATAACAAACAGCATCAATATCGCTGAGAGGATTGATTCAACAAAGTTGATGAGCATCTCGTCGTATTTTGACTTCGCCATAATTCGGCGGAAGATCGATAGCAACAGACCCACAATGATCCGACCAACGATAAAAATAACGATTGCCATGACAATATTGATACCCCACGGAATCGCGTAGGTATTGATGTACATATCGATGTCTTCTTGAGTGAACATACTTAAATTCCTTTATTGTTTAGCTAACAGTAAGTTACCAGTGTTAGTGTGAATCACGCAACAGAATTGAATTTTTTGGACTATAATTTCACACAGTTGTCACACCTTCAGCGTACTATTTTTACAGGTTTTATAGCTCACTATTGCTAATCGTTTGATTGCATGAAAGTTTTTAAAAAAGGCCGCCCGAGCCCTTTTTTTTTACTGGATCTGAGGACCGTAAACGACTATATTTTTTAGCGCAAAATTTTCCATTTTGGGAAAAGTGAATGCGCCTGAAAAGGTATTTAGGGTCATTCAGAAGTATTTGTAAGCATGCTTTTGCATCATGTCTGGTCTGGCATAGTGTTGCAACTGCTTATAATCAGTAGAAATTTTTTAAGGAATAGAAAATGTTACTACTTAGTTGTCTATTTTTGGTTGTGTTATTTATTCTTGGTTATGCGCTCAAAGGCGACAAGGGAAAACACACCGTTCATGCCCGTCGCAACAAATCAATGGCGGTCAATCAGGCACAATCGATAAATACTTTTGCCTCGAAATAACAAGCAGCATCGCTGCAACGGCGCAAACTGTTGCAGCGATGTATTGTTGTACTCCCCTCGCAATGAAAGCTAAACTATCCGCCGTTTCATTTTGGTAAGATAGTCTCTATGCGTATCCCTCGTTTATTTCATCCTGACACCATCACTGTAGACAGTGAACTAACCTTAACTGCCGATGCAGCGCATCACGTAGCAAACGTATTGCGTCTGAAAAATGGTCATCCGGTAGTTTTATTTAACGGTGACGGCAATGAGTATCCGGCAACCATTATTCTGGCTCAGCGGCGCCAGGTTGTCATTGAAGTGGATTCCAGGCTGGCCATCGACCCGCAGTCGCCATTACCCCTGCACTTGGGCCAGGGGGTATCAAAGGGTGACCGTATGGACCTGGTTCTGCAAAAGGCCACGGAGCTGGGTGCAACAACCATCACACCATTAATTACAGAGCGCTGTCCGGTAAAACTGGATGAGTCCCGCTGGCAGAAAAAAATACTGCAGTGGCAAAAAATCATTCAGGGCGCGTGTGAGCAATGCGGCCGCAATACGCTGCCGGAGTTAAAGCCGGTCACCCTGCTTAAAGACTGGCTGGCCGACTCCACCTCACAAACCCGGCTGGTATTATCACCAGGCAGTCAACAACGCCTGACTCAGCTTACCACTAACCATGCGGGTTACCGTTTACTGATTGGTCCTGAAGGCGGACTATCCGATACCGAAGTGCATCAGTCTCAGGAAGCCGGTTTTACTGCCTGCTCCCTTGGGCCCAGAATTTTACGCACAGAAACTGCCGCAATCACCGGGCTTTCTGTGTTACAGGCAACGTTTGGCGATTTGTAATCGTTAATCCTGCGCCTGTAAGCTACTAAATAATACGACCAGTAACCGCATAATGACTTGAATTAAGCGGTTATTACCTCCATTTTTGTCTTATATGACTAAAGAGAGTGCGCTATGACCTATACCGTTGGCGTGGTAATGGACCCCATTGCCAAAATAAAACCAGAAAAAGACACCAGTTTCGCAATGATGTTAGAGGCCCAGCATCGCGGTGCGACAGTTATTTACCTCGAACTCAAAGATCTCTATATCGACAATGGCGTGCCTAAAGCCATTGGTTACCCGGTGACTGTGAGAGATCAGGCGCAGGATTTCTATACCCTTGGCGAAGAACAACAGTATCTGCTCGGTGAACTCGACGTTATTCTGATGCGTAAGGATCCGCCCTTCGACAGTGAGTTTTTGTATGCTACGCATATTCTTGACCTGGCTGAGCGTGCAGGCGCACTGGTAGTAAATAAACCGCAAAGCCTGCGGGACTTTAATGAGAAGCTGTTTACCGCCTACTTCCCGGCGCTTATACCGGATACGCTGGTCACCCGCAATGCTGCTCTGGTGCGCCAGTTCCATGCCAAACATAAGGATGTTATTTGCAAACCGCTTGATGGCATGGGCGGCGCTTCTATTTTCCGGATTAAGGAAGATGGTACTAATTTGGGCGTAATCATTGAAACTCTGACCAATAATGGCCAGAGCCAAATGATGGTGCAGGCCTACCTGCCGGCCATCAAAGACGGTGACAAGCGGGTACTGATAGTCAATGGTAAGGTAATGCCTTATTGTCTGGCTCGTTTACCTTCGGCTGGAGAAACACGTGGCAACCTGGCAGCCGGCGGCACAGGGCGACCCCAGCCCATCAGTGACAGCGACCGGGCACTGGCAGAAACCATCGCTCCGGTGTTGGTTGAGCGCGGGTTAATGTTTGTCGGGCTCGATGTGATTGGCGATCGCATCACTGAAATCAACGTTACCAGCCCCACCTGCGTTAGAGAAATAGAGCGCGCGTACGATATAAATATAACGGGCGAGTTATTTGACGCCATTGAAGCTAAACTTAACTAAGCCGACACCCTTTTTGCAAGTCGGCCCAACGAGGTACTGAACATGACTGAACTAAAAAATCTGGCCAATCATTTTCTGATTGCCATGCCGTCAATGGAAGACCCGTTTTTTTCCCGTAGCCTGACTTATATTTGTGAGCACAACGAAGAAGGCGCGATGGGCCTGGTGGTCAATCAACCTACCAATATGACCCTTAAAGAGCTATTGGAACAGGCCGACAAAGACGCAGAAGTTGATGATGAGAAAGGTCAGCAAATCGTGCTCGCAGGCGGACCGGTAAGCCAGGAGCGCGGCTTTATTTTACACAGCCCTCAGCCTGGCTGGAGTTCAAGCCTCAACCTGACCTCAGAAATTATGGTCACCACCTCCAAAGACATTTTAGGTGCACTGGGTAATCATCGCGGACCCGAGCAGGCTATCATCACTTTGGGTTATGCTGGCTGGAGTGCGGGCCAATTAGAGCGGGAAATTCAGGAAAACTCATGGCTGACCATCGAAGCCGATCCGAAAATTCTGTTTGATACTCCTATCCACCAGCGCTGGCAACTGGCCGTCAGCAGCCTGGGTATTGATGTCTGGCAAATTGCGCCTGAGGTGGGTCATGCCTGAGGCCGGGCAACGCACAGTTCTGGCGTTTGATTTTGGCACCAAAAGCATTGGCGTGGCAATTGGTCAGGAAGTCACCGGCACCGCCGCCCCCTTAGAAGCACTAAAAGCCCGGGATGGCATTCCTGACTGGGATAAGATTCAAAAGATCTATGATGAATGGCAACCGCATATCGTAGTAGTGGGTTTACCACTGAATATGGACGGCACTTCTCAGATCATGACAGAAAGAGCACAGAAGTTTGCGAATCGCTTACATGGCCGCTATAAAACGCCGGTAACTACTTATGATGAGCGTTTAACAACCGCAGATGCCAGAGCAACGCTTTTTGAATTAGGCGGTTATAAAAAATTAACCAAAGGTAAAGTCGACAGCGTGTCAGCCTGCGTGATTTTTACCAGTTGGTTTGAAAGCCTCTGGGATTGATTTCTCAGCCCGGCTAATAACAATTCACCCAAACAATTAGCACTATAAAAATCATACTAAGTAGTTATAGCCATGCCCTGACCCTTCCCTCACACTGAGGAAAACTCCAACGGTTAGGGAATGTTATGTCGATGGCTAAATTTATTGAGCAAATCGAGAAGCTTCTATTGATCCTCATCATGCTGGCAACACTGGTGGCGGTGGGAGCAGAGATTATGCACATGGTTGAATATCGCACCGTCGAGCTGTCGGACCTGCTACTGTTATTTATCTACGCCGAAGTAATGGGTATGCTGGCGGCGTACTACAACAGCAATCGTATCCCGGTAACCCTGCCACTGATCATTGCCATGACCGCCCTCAGCAGGATGATCATTCTGCAAAGTAAAGAGCTGGATAAAATTGTACTGATTTACGAATCGGGCAGTATTTTGTTGCTTAGCATCGCTGCCCTGATCATGAGTATTAAAGACAAATACAGCCTGGATAAGCTTAAAAACCGGGTTATCCGGCAACCCGATTAATGCTCATCAAACAGGCTTTTATTACGAATATACTTACGCATATAATGGTAAGTAATCGGCCGTAACAACCAGCTGTGCAGTGATTTTAAAAAGCGTTCATGGGTGGGGGTATTCTCGTAAATCTGATCATCGTGCAGCCAGAGCATCTTGCCGACATGCCAGAAGTAATAGGGAAACGGCGGCATAAAGGTTACCATATCCAGATCGCAACAAATGCGATAGGTCTTATGGTGCAATAAATAGTGTTTATTCCAGGCCCGGGTGGCCACAGCCGGTTGACCAAAGGTGACTACCCGTTTCACTGCTTTCTTATTCTGCCGCTCAAAGTAATCGGCCATTAACACCGCTACCGCACCGCCGGAAGAATGCCCGGTAAACGTAAAGCGCTTGCCCCGCTGGCGTAATGGCTCCAGTACCTTTACCAGCAATTCTCGCAAGGGTAACGCTTCGTTTATGGTTTTGGTACTGGAAAACATAGGCTGATTGAGCAGCCGCTTGAAACCCCAGTGTACATAAAAATGGCGGTCGACCTGCTTAATCTTTGCCGGTACAAACACCATGTTAGCCAGCCAGTCCCTGAGCCCCAGAGACCCTCTGAACACCACGATGACTTCTCTTTTATTATCCGTCCACAGAATGCGGACGCTCATGCGACCATATTTATCCACCAGTTGGCGTTCATGAAAGGGTTCCAGTACTTTTTGGTAGTTTTCTTCAGCATCGGGGTAAGCAAGCTGACAAAGAATGGCATATCGCTCGTATTGATAGCGCTTGAGTTTCTTCATGAATAAGTCGACAGACGGCAAACGTTGCTTTGATGGCATTAATATACGGGAAAGCGCCGTAAAAAGTACACTCTGTTTGCGCTTAAGCTAACACTTGGGAGACTGGCAATTCCAGCACAGATTAAATTCGGCGTCCTGGGGTTCGCGGCAGGTGTCGCACACCCAGGCTTCAGCGCTGTTATCCTCTTTGAGAGACGATAAGACCCGCTCGGCAAACACCAGGTCGTCGGCATTAATTAACCACAGCTCCGGTTCAAGATCCTGTGCTGGCAGTTCGCCCATGGCGCCACTGATAAACTGATTGCGCACCACACAAGGGATCCCTTGTGTGGTCAGTGCATCGTAGTACTGCTGAATGACAAACGGCGTCACCCCTGATTTAAATCGGATCAAGGCTTAATCCATATCGATGGACACGCCGGATAACGAGCCCAGACCATCACTTTGTGGATTATTCGAATCCAGCTTGATCATTAAGCGTAAATCATTCGGCGAATCGGCATGGTGCAATGCCTGTTCAAGATTAATTCGTCCTGTTTTATACAAATCAAACAAGGCCATATCGAAGGTTTGCATGCCCTGTTCCTTGCCTTTCTCCATGGCCTCTTTAAGGCTGCCAATTTCATTGCGCTGGATAAGGTCCCGAATCAGTGGCGAATTAAGCAGGATTTCAATGGCTGCTACCCTGCCCTTACCATCCACGGTGGGCACCAGCTGCTGAGCTACAATGGCACGGATATTCAGGCTCAGGTCAAAGCGCAGTTTGTCGTGCTGGTCTTTAGGCGCTAAATGCATGATCCGCTCAATGGCCTGGTTCGCATTATTGGCGTGTAATGTAGCCACACACAAGTGACCGGTATCGGCAAACGACATGGCATATTCCATGGTTTCCATCGACCGGATCTCGCCAATCAGAATGACATCCGGCGCCTGGCGCAGTGAGCTTTTCAGGGCATCATCGAAAGACTGCGTATCAATGCCCACTTCACGTTGAGTGACCACGCAATTTTTATGTTCATGCACAAATTCAATAGGATCTTCAATGGTCAGAATATGACCATGGGAATGGGTATTGCGATGGCCTATTAACGCCGCCAGTGACGTCGACTTACCGGTCCCGGTGCCCCCCACAAACAGCACCAGTCCCCGCTTAGACATAATAATGTCTTTTAGGACCGACGGCAGCCCGAGATCCTCAGCATTGGGAATTTGCGTCACAATCCGCCGGATGACCATCCCCGCCTGATCACGTTGCCAGAACGCACTGCAACGAAAACGACCAATGCCCTCCCGCGCAATAGCGAAGTTACACTCTTTGGTGGTATGAAACTCATCGCGCTGTTTATCACTCATGGCCTCATGCACCAAATCCAGCGCCGCCTGATCGGTCAGCGATGTTTCCATAAGCGGTGTTAGCTTGCCGTTAATCTTGGCGCTTACCGCAAAGCCGGATGTCACGAATAAATCGGAGGCATCGCGTTCAACCATGTTCTGCAAAAGTTGGTCAAGCATTGGCTAACTCCTTAAAACCCCGGACGTTGTTTATCAACCATCTTGGCCATGGCATCCTGCTGGGTAATCACGCCGGTAGCCACTAAACGTTGTAAGCACTGATCCATGGTCTGCATACCATGGGACTGACCGGTTTGGATTACCGAGTACATTTGCGGCACTTTATCCTCACGGATCAGGTTACGAATAGCCGGTATGCCTACCATGATTTCATGGGCTGCGACCCGGCCACCGCCAATTTTCTTGAGCAGGGTTTGCGAGATAACCGCCCGCAGTGATTCCGATAACATGGAACGCACCATGGCTTTTTCTTCAGCCGGGAATACATCGATGATACGGTCGATGGTTTTAGGCGCCGAGTTGGTGTGCAGGGTACCAAACACCAGGTGGCCGGTTTCCGCCGCCGAAATTGCCAGACGAATGGTTTCCAAATCCCGTAATTCACCCACCAGGATAACGTCCGGATCCTCACGCAAGGCCGAACGCAGAGCATTTGAGAAGCTATGCGTATCGCGGTGCACTTCCCGCTGGTTGAGCACGCTTAACTTGTTTTCATGCACAAATTCGATAGGGTCTTCAATGGTCAGGATGTGCTCGCGCTTATGCGAGTTAATGTGATCAATCATCGCGGCCAGGGTGGTACTCTTACCTGAGCCGGTCGCGCCGGTAACCAGTACGATCCCCGTGGGCTGGTTGATAATTTCCTTAAAGATGGCGGGCGCGCCTAAATCGTCCAGCGTCAGTACTTTGCTGGGGATAGTCCGTAGAACGGCGGCTGCACCACGGTTTTGTACAAACGCATTAACCCGGAAGCGAGAGAGGTCTTTTACCTCAAAAGAAAAATCGGTTTCGAGATTTTCTTCGTATTCTTTACGTTGTTTGTCGTTCATTATTTCATAAACCAGCGCATGTACTTGTTTATGATCGAGCGGGTCAACGTTTAACCGACGCATTTCGCCATCCACCCGGATAATCGGAGGAAGGCCTGCGGACAAGTGAAGGTCTGATGCGTTATTCTTAACACTAAATGCTAAAAGTTCGGTAATATCCACAGCCTGACTTCTCCATAACCTGTAGGTGAGTTGTATTAATGCAAACAATAGCAGATCGACTGATAAACGCACGTCGAGAAATAGATAACGCCATAGCGTCTGCTAACCGTAATCCCCATTCTGTCCGATTACTGGCGGTTAGCAAGACCAAACCCGTATCAGATATCGAGCTAGCGTATGAAGCGGGACAACGATTGTTTGGTGAGAACTACATCCAGGAAGGGGTCGATAAAATTCAGACCCTTAAGCACCTGACAGACATTGAATGGCACATGATTGGCCCCATACAATCAAATAAGACTAAAATTGTGGCTGAACATTTTCACTGGGTACAGAGCATCGATCGTCTGAAAATTGCCAGACGACTCAACGACCAGCGCCCCGAGAATATGCCACCATTAAATGTGTGCATACAGCTCAATATAGAGCAGGAAGAATCAAAATCTGGCATAGTGCCCGCAGAACTGCCGGGCCTGGTGCAAGAAATTCTTAATCTGCCACGGTTATCCTTACGGGGATTAATGGCTATTCCGGCAGCCGATGTAACACCACAAGCTCAGCATCATACCCTCGCTGCATTGCAGTCGTTGTATAATGATTTGGCGCAGCAGGTCGACACCGTGGATACCCTTTCAGTAGGGATGAGCGGTGATATGTGCGAAGCTATCGCCCATGGTTCAACCATGGTACGAATTGGCACCGCTATTTTTGGTGCCCGACAACAGCAAAATTAAAGGAGACTCATGCAACATCGTAAACTTGCATTTATTGGCGCGGGCAATATGACCCGCAGTATCGTTGCCGGACTGGTCGCGTCTGGTTATCCCAAAGAGGCCATCATTGCCAGTAACCGCTCGCGGCCAAAACTCGACGCCTTACAGGAAGAACTGGGCATTAAAGTTACCCAGTCCAACGACGAAGCCTGCCAGTTTGCTGATGCCATTGTGTTATCCGTAAAACCACAAATGATGGCTGATGTGTGCGCAGCGATGCAGCAAAACACCGACTTTACCGGCAAGCTTTTTGTTTCCATCGCGGCGGGTCTGCCGGTAGCCAGATTACAGGAAATGCTCGGTGGTGAGTATCCGGTTGTGCGGGTAATGCCCAACACGCCAAGCTTACTGGGCAAAGGGATGTCGGGACTGTATGCCGACGAAACCGTAGAACATTCAGACCGCGATTACGTTGCCGATGTAATGGGCGCGGTAGGTAAAACCTTGTGGGTAGAAAAAGAAGACGACATTAATGGTGTCATCGCGGCGGCTGGCAGTAGTCCGGCCTATTTCTTTTTATTCCTACAGGCTATGCAGGAAGAGTGTATGGCGCAGGGATTTTCTCAGGCCGACGCCCGTATATTAGTGCAACAGGCAATGCTGGGCGCTGCCGAAATGGTATGCGAAAACCCGCAACTGGCGCTTAGCGAGTTGCGTGCCCAGGTTACATCGAAAGGAGGCACTACTGCTGCTGCATGTAATTCGTT
Organism: uncultured Alteromonadaceae bacterium; assembly: GCA_950073835.1. Classification (GTDB taxonomy): domain Bacteria; phylum Pseudomonadota; class Gammaproteobacteria; order Enterobacterales; family Alteromonadaceae; genus Alteromonas. The sequence goes on along the minus strand of CATMRP010000148.1, from coordinate 1,010 downwards.
AATCGACAGCGATTTGCAGGGCATTGTTGCCAAGGCAATGCAGGCCGCCGTAGCGCGTGCCGAAGAAATGGCTACTTTATTTTAGATAGGAACAGGCAATGAGCGCTTCGGTTTTTCTGATCACCACCCTATTCAACCTTTACTTAATGGTGGTGTTATTGCGGCTTTGGTTACAGATGGCCAGAGCTGACTTTTATAATCCGTTTAGTCAGTTTGTGGTAAAAGCTACGCATCCCATCGTGGGGCCTATGCGGCGGATCATTCCGTCTATTGGCACCTTTGATGTCGCCACCCTGGTGCTGGCGATTCTGGTCGCGATGGCGAAGTACTTGGTGCTCAACCTATTGTTTGGTGGCAACATTAATCCCGTAGGACTGGTGATCATTGCATTACTCGATGTGGTCAAAGAGTTTCTCACCCTGGTATTCTGGGTGCTTATTTTACGTGCCGTACTGAGCTGGGTATCGCAGGGACGTAATCCCATCGAATACGTGATGCAACAACTCACCGAGCCGTTTCTGGCCCCTATCCGACGCATTATTCCGCCGATTGGCGGGCTCGATTTATCGGTACTGATTGCGATTATTGCCCTGCAGGCATTACAGCTGGTTCTGCGTGATTACTTACCTTATTACTAAGCAGAGGTGAATTATGGGTCGACTCCGCGGTTTTTATAAACTGTTATTTGCGCTCCTGTTACTGCCGTTGGCATTTACTGCCAGCGCCGAACAAAAAGAGCAGTTGGGTGACTGGGACGTGCATTACATTGTAGTCAACTCGACGTTTTTTAGTCCGGAAATCGCCCGTCAGTACGGCGTGGTCCGCAGTAAGTACAACGCGCTGGTAAATATATCTGTGCTCAGCAGCGACACTCAGCAAGCGCAAACCGTGAGCATGCAGGGCACGGCAACCAACCTGCTTGGCACCGAAAAAAAACTTAACTTTAAAAAAGTTCAGGAAGGTGAAGCGATTTACTACCTGGCCGTGTTTAGTTTTCGCCATGAAGAAAC
>CATMRP010000147.1 GCA_950073835.1 uncultured Alteromonadaceae bacterium | reverse complement strand
ATCATATCGCCGGTTTCATGGCCTAAGGAGTCATTGATGCCTTTGAAGCCGTCAAGGTCGAAAAACATCAGGATCAGATCGCTGTCTGCTCGTTTCGCACGGGATAATTCTATACGGATAGTATCCATAACAAACTGCCGGTTGGGTAAACCGGTCAGGCTGTCGAAATTGGCCAGCCTGGTCATGGTAACCTGCTGCTCCATTAACGTTTGCGTTTGCTGCTGGTTTATCGACAGCTCATCTTCTATGGTCGACATCAGGCGGTTAATGTGTTCGCCAAGACGCCTGATTTCTGAGGTCCCCTGAACATCATGACGTGCGGTGTAATCTTTGGAGTCGATGACCAGTTGGGTAAAACGGGACAATAATTCCAGCGGTTTGAATGAACGCCTGAGCATCATTAAAGACAGAAAAATAGTAGCGGTGAGGAGTAGTATCATCCAGGGTGTTGTTCTGAAAATTAACGAGCGACGACTTTCCGCCAGACTGGTGTTCAGGTCATTCACAATCAACAAATAGCCCACCGGGAATGCCTGTTCGCCGATCCGTTCCAGGCTTATCAGTTTGCCCTGCTCGATGTTTATTCCCAATTCATACACTGAAGGATCTACCGGCGACGCTTGCAGCGCCACTTCATTGCGGCGTGCGCCTCGCCCGACGTAATGTTCAACCTGGTTATACTCATTATCGAAAATGGTCGCATTGATCACATTATTGTAAGGTTCCAACCGCAATAGAACGATACTCAGCGCAAAATTATCCCGCTCGGCCTGCTCCATGTAGGGCACCAAATCGTTTGCCATATTCCGAGTGAGTGCGAACAGATTGTTCTTTTGCGATTCGAGAAACAGTTCTTCATGTTCAGCAACAGCGAGCCAGAGCACCCAGGTTGAGGAAGTCATCACAACAACACTCAATATGACAGCCATGGCCGTACGGATACTACTGAACATTATAAAGTTTATCTCATCGTTATCTTATTGCGTGGATTGCGCTGCCAGCTTTGCCTTAATGAAACGGCTATGAGGAATATAGAGCAGGTCGGCAATCTTACGTATTATGTGTTCTTCATCCGGGCTTAGCGTTGCATCTGCATAAGCAACCTGCCATAACCCTCTCATCACCCGCTCCTTGAGTTCAGCACTCATTCCCTCATTCAATGCTTTGGTAAACTGTACTAAATCTACGGCCTCTTCAGAACGTTTTTCACCCACACTAACAATATTTGTTATCTCTTCTTCATTCAGATCAAAGTTTTCACGGATGAGTTGTTTAAGTGTAGCCAATTCACGCTCATCTGACAGGTTATCAGCTCTGACCACCTCACTTAGTAACGCTGCCGTAGCGATCTCAACCTGATGGGGGCTGTCGCTGATTTCTGGTGAATCCTTAAACAGATTAAGAATGGATTTCAACATGCTTTACTCCACTTTGCTATTATCCATAGGTGTCATTATTCTGACCACAAACTGCACCAGGCAATCTTACGTTAATCCTGTGTTTTGTAGCACTGAACCTAATTGGGGATATCGGCATCATCAAGAACGGGTTCGATGGGCATTATCACTTTGATTTGCTTGCCTGAATCGGATATGTGCAAAGACTGGCATAATTCTCTGATTAATACGAACCCGCGACCAAAAGTTTCATCTTCGCAATGTTTAAGCGCAGCAGTGTCAAAGCCCGGACCGCTGTCCTGCATACTAATTTCCAACACGTTATCTGGCATCTGTCGCTGCACGGTGATCCAGATATCGCCCTTTTCCAGCTGTGCGATCCTTTCCCTACGCTGTTCATAATATTCCATAAACCCTTCCGGTTCGGCTTTCGTGTCTGATGATAAACCCAGAATGCCATGTTCGATGGCATTGTTGGTAAGCTCCGTGATAACAGTAAACAATTCTGACCGTATCGCGGCCAAACCAGGAATACTGTTTACGATAGCAACCACCTGGTCGATCACCTGGGCGTCTTTGATGTGTTGTGCGGTTAAATGAAATGACAGGTTAAACGGAATCGGCTCCGCCAGCGGCTCGGGAAGTTCAAACTGAAATGGCCTGCTCTTATACAGAACGATTGTTATATCATCTTCTGCCGCTGCGCCAGCACGATAGAGCTCTGCTTTATCTACCAATAACTGGGCATTTACCTGGCTGTTGCGGGTAAACCATTTTTCCACGCCTGCTTCGCCGAGCATACCTAATTCTTTATGTTGACTCTCCATCAGTCCATCGGTGTAGAGCAGTAATGTATCGCCCCACTCGGTTTCAAAATACTGCGTCTGGTTGTCGAACTCATGTTCTTCCAGAATACCCAGTGGCATGTGTTGCGGATCAATTAACAGCCTAATCTCCTGCTCTGATGTTTTCACGGCCAGCCTCGGCAGGCCACCGCTCCACAGAGTAAAGTTTTTACCGTTAGCATGAATTTCCAGGACACTGGCGACACAAAACATATCGGCGGGTAAAAGATTAACCAGCAGGCGGTTCAGTCTGGCAGCCATCTCTCCCACAGCAAGGCCTTTTAATGTCATCGACGTAAACAACTGGGCAACCGGAATAGCACCAATTGCTGAAGCCAGGCCATGACCGGTAAAATCGCCGATAAACAAATACACCCCACCAGAGGGGCTTTGCTCACACAAGAATAGATCGCCATTGAATTGTGCTTCGGGCTGCGTATAAAAGTCGAAATAATCTGTAGTCACCAGATTGCGGCCAATGGCATTATCAAAAATATGCTCAACAATTCGGTGATTTCTTTCCACTTCCAGTTGAAAGTAGGTGAGTGACTGGTTTTTTTCCTGAATTTCCAGGCTCAGTTGCCGGGTTCGCTCATGGGCTTTGACCTTGGCATGCAGAATAATTTTTTCAAAGGGTTTAGAGATAAAGTCATCGCCGCCACTTGCCAGGCACTTTACCAGGCTTTGCTCATCATCAAGACTGGTAATAAACAGGATGGGCATGTAACAACCCGGTGAAGAAGCTTTTATTTGTGGAGCCGCTTCAATCCCGGACATTCCCGGCATGATAACATCCAGCAAAACAATGTCCGGCTTGTGCTGCCGGGCAGTTTCAATCGCCTGCTGGCCATTATGTGCTTCAATAAAATTACAGTAACCCGCTTCACTGAGTATTTCCCGCAACATAATGCGGTTGATTTCTTCATCATCAACTATCAGGATTTTTACCATGCAGGAGTCACTACCTGTTTTTATTGAATTTCAAATTTTTTATTAAACCGTGAAATTTGCAGGATCCGCGCGATTTGCGGCCGGGTATTGAGGATGCGGTAGGTTAACTGGCGATCCGCCAGTACTTTTTGCATATTTAACAACATACCCAATGCCGAACTGTCCATATACTGTGTGGCCGATAAATCAATGTCGACTTGCTGTACCCTGGGGTCGAGATCCTCATAAACGTTACGAAACTCGGTAACCAGCGAAAAGTCAAACCGTTCACCAATCTGAATGTTGAAGATTGAATCATTGACAACTTCAGCTTTAATACTCATTTATGCTCCCACTCATAACTCGTGTTTGCTACTATTAATACTAGCAACGAGTGAATTTATCCACTGCCGGATAAGTTAATACAACCACTTCGGCTTTTATGATTGTAGTCCAGTTTTAAAGAGTTACAGTAGAATATGCAAAATTCGAGACTTGTTTACAGCACTGATGGCGGGAAAGTCGATCAGCAACGGGAATCAACCGACACCCGCTCGGTTAATAAGGATGGAATTGCCCGAATTCAGCGCGAAACTAAAGGTCGGAAAGGGAAAGGCGTCTCTATCATTACCGGTCTGGATCAAAACGCTGATGAATTAAAGGCGCTGTGTACAGTATTGAAGAAAAAGTGTGGCTGTGGCGGTGCCGTCAAAGCTGGCACTATTGAACTACAAACTGATGCGCGGGATAAAATTCAACAATTACTCGAACAGCAGAATATCAAATCCAAAGTGGCGGGTGGCTAGTACACGCTTCATAGGCAATAAAATAATAACCAGAATAAACAACGAAGAGAATTTGAATGGAAAAGTTATCCATCTCTGACCTGAGTATCGTGTTGGTTGAGCCTTCCGATACACAGCGCAAAATTATTTCCGGCATGCTCACCAAAGAACATGTGAAACAAATTGACACCGCGGCGAATATCGCTGAAGCCAAAAAAATGGTGGAATTACACGGGGCTGATTTAATTGTCAGTGCAATGTACTTTGAGGATGGTACAGCATTGGATTTACTCAAATTTGTTAAACAGAGTGCATCCTTCAAGCATATTCCGTTTATGCTGGTTTCCAGTGAGTCGCGTACCAGCAAACTCGAAGAGTTTAAACAGGCCGGGGTGGCCGCCATACTCCCAAAACCCTTTGAAACTATTCATTTGCAACGTGCACTTAATGCCAGCCTGGACCTGCTGAATACTGACGAGCTGGAGCTCGAACTTTTCGATGTGCACGAGGTAAGGGTGTTGCTGGTAGATGATAGCAAACTGGCTAGAAATCATATTCGACGGGTGCTGGAAGGCATGGGTCTGCAAAAAATTAAAGAAGCCGAAAATGGCGCGATGGCGCTTACCTTTATTAAAGATGAGGCCTTTGATTTAGTGGTTACCGATTACAATATGCCAGAGATGGATGGCCGTGAGTTGTCGGAATTTATCCGTTTCAATCCGGAAACATCGCATATCCCTATTATTATGGTCACTTCAGAGGCCGCCAATAGCTTACATATGGCCAATATTCAGCAAACCGGCGTTAATGCACTTTGCGATAAACCCTTTGAGCCGGCCGAAGTCAGAACCATGTTAGCGGCGCTGTTAAGCGACTAACTCTGTCAAGCACTGCCCATGAATAATATTACTTCATGCGTAAAAATGGGTTGACAGTCGGGCTGTGGCGAAATAAAGTGTCGGTATGAAATTATGTAATCGAAACATCATCGCTCGCTTCTTCGTGTTTATCACCTTCATCTGAGGGAGGGTACGTAGCGCGTGCGAATAAACCTCCCAACGGGAGGTTTTTTTTTGCCTGAAGTGTTAAGAGAGAATTTATGTCTGCCCCTGAATTAGATCAAATTAGAGAGCGCATTACCGCGCTGGATACCGAGCTACTCAGCTTGCTTTCTGAACGACGTGGCCTGACCAACCAGGTTGCCGAGACGAAAATCAAACACCATATTCCGGTGCGCGACCAGGCTCGCGAAGAGCAATTACTCATTAGGCTGATTAAAGAAGGTCAGCAACAGGGTCTGGATGCCCACTACATCACGCAGATTTTTCATGTGATCATTGAAGATTCCGTACTTAATCAGCAGGCCATGCTGGCGGAGCGGGCCAACCCTGGCAGTGCCCTGCCCCTTAACCGCGTAGCATTTTTAGGTGATCGCGGCTCATACAGCTATCTGGCTACCCAAAAGTACTTTTCTCGTCGCCCTGGCGATTTGTTAGAGCTGGGCTGCCAGAGCTTCCGGGATGTGGTAGGCAAAGTAGAAAACAATGAAGCTGACTACGCTGTTCTACCGGTAGAAAACACCACCTCCGGCAGCATTAATGAGGTGTATGACCAGTTGCAGCATACTGAGTTAAGCATCATTGGCGAACTGACTCATGCTATCAAGCATTCCTTGCTGGTAGCTAAAGAAACCACGCTGGCTAACATCAAAACCCTTTATGCCCACCCTCAGGTATTCACTCAGTGCAGTCACTTCCTGGCAGAACTGGGTAACGTTGAAGTAAAAACCATGGATGCCACTTCTTCGGCAATGTTAAAGGTCAGTGAGCTGAATCGTGATGATGTTGCAGCTATCGGCAGCGAAGCTGGCGGTAACCTATATGGTTTGTTTGCTATTAAGTCTAACCTGGCTAACCAGAAAGAAAACCACAGTCGCTTTATCGTGGTAGCCAAACAACCGGTTGTTGTGCCTTTACAGGTGCCAGCTAAAACCACATTTGTGATGTCGACCGTGCAAAAACCGGGCGCCCTGGTTGAGGCCTTAATGGTGCTGAAAGAAAACAACATCAATATGACCAAGCTGGAATCCCGGCCGATCCCGGGTAACCCGTGGGAAGAATTATTTTATATCGATGTGGAAGGCAATACTCAGGATGGTCCGGTGCAAAGCGCATTGGTTGAGCTTAAGCGCATCACCCGTTACCTTAAGGTGCTGGGTTGTTACCCCAGTGAAGAAATTAACCCCACTAAAGTTGCCGCTTCAAAGGCGCTGACGGCCGGGTAAGAATTTACCTGAGAGGTGCTTGTTAGAGCACTTCTCAGGTTCTCAGCATTTGGTCATCATCAGCTTTTAGCAAAAGGCGTTTACTATCTATCAGGCAAGTTTTTGCATAATCACCGAACCACTCGCCAATTTCGTTGAACTGGCGGATAAATTCGGCTTTGTCTCCTTTGTCCAAAATGGACAGTGCTTCGCCAAAACGTTGGTGGAAGCGTTTTAACAGTAAAAAGTTCTCAGGATTATTAAAGATAATGTCGGCATAAAGTTGCCCGGATTGCGCAAAAAGTCGTCCAACCATTGCCAGTTCCAGGCGGTAAATCGGTGAGCTCAGCTGTGTGAGCAGATTAAGGTTGGGGTTTTCGCCGGCTAAATGAGCGCCGTACACAAAGGTATTAAAGTGGCGCATAACCTGAATAAACGCCATAGCTTTGTCGTGCTCCTGCGCGGTAACTTCAAACAGTGTGGCCCCCCAGGTTTGCATCTGCCCCATTAGCCAGCTGTATTGTGATTTACCGCGACCGTGACACACCACCACAACCTGCTTAATCATGCCCGGCGCATCCGGTCCGAACATTGGATGTAATCCAACTACCGGCCCTTTATGGGCCTGTAACATGGCATCCAGGGGCTTGTGTTTAATACTGGTGATGTCAGCCAGAATGCAATCTTCCGGTAAACGATTAAGTTTGGCCACCACGTCGACAGTAAGATTAATGGGCACCGAGACCAGCACCAGACTGGCTTCAGCAAACAGGCTGTCAGCCCGGCTCCAGTCGTCTTTTTCAAGAATTTCTACATTGTAACCACTGCGCTCAAACAAACCGACAAATACTTTACCCAGAGCACCGGCCCCACCGATAACCACAACCCGTTTTATACCCGGATTAATACACCGGTAGCGATTGTTCTGAGTATGATAAGATTCGCGCATGATCCGGCGCATGAGATCTTCAATTAACGAACCGGAAACACCGCGTTCTGCAGCCTGCTCCTGGCGTGCTTCAAGCATTTGCGCTTCGCGTTCCGGCACATAAATGGGCATGCCGGTTTTGGCTTTAACTTCACCTACTTTGCTGGTGAGCTCGGCGCGTTTTGCGAGAATGTCGATGAGCTGGGTATCCAGCTCATCAATGCCATGACGTAATTCGCTCAGTTGCTGAGCAAACTGTTCCTGGTCGTGCTGTGACATAAATTAGGCTAATTCCGTTCGCTTGTTTTGACGCAATGGTAGCACAGTAATGAGTTTGTCTCGCATTTGATCCAGCAGGCTTTCTGTGGTTTCCCAGTCAATGCAACCATCGGTAATCGACACGCCATATTCGAGATCTTTAAAATCGACGCCGTCTGACTTCTGGTTACCTTCTTTGAGGTGACTTTCCAGCATGATGCCAATTATTGACTGATTGCCTTCAAGGATCTGATTGACCACATTCTTAGCCACTAACGGCTGACGGCGATAATCCTTGTTTGAGTTTGCATGTGAGCAATCCACTACCAGGCCAGCAGTAAGGCCGGCTTTATCCATCCATTCTTCGCATTCAGAGACGCAAACCGAATCATAGTTTGGTTGCTTGCCACCACGCAGAATAATGTGGCCATCAGGGTTACCGGCAGTTTCGATAATACTCACCTGCCCTTGCTTGTTGATCCCCATGAAGCGATGAGAAGACGCCGCCGAACGTAACGCGTTAACGGCAATATCGAGACTGCCATCGGTACCGTTTTTAAAACCTACCGGCATCGACAGGCCGCTGGCCATTTCACGGTGAGTTTGTGACTCAGAGGTACGCGCACCGATAGCACTCCAGCTAAACAGCTCTGCCAGATATTGTGGGCTGATAGGATCCAGCGCTTCAGTCGCCACAGGCAGCTCAAGCTCGGCCAGCCAAATGAGTAATTCGCGCGCTTTACGTAAACCGGTTTCAATATCAAAGGTATCGTTGATATGCGGATCGTTAATTAAGCCTTTCCAGCCGGTAGTGGTTCTGGGCTTTTCAAAATACACCCGCATGACAATATACAGGGTGTCCTTGTAGCATTCATGCAGCTCTTTCAGACGCAGTGCATAGTCTTTGGCCGCTTCAATATCATGAATGGAGCAAGGTCCGCATACTACCAGTAAGCGATGATCGCGACGATGAATAATGTCAGAAATGATCTGACGGGAATGCCGGATAACCTCCAGGCCTCTTTCTGAGGCTGGCAGTTCTGCCGCCAGCGCGTCTGGCGTTACCAGTACTCTCTCTGCGCTAACGTGAATATTGTTAATAGTGTCCTTAATCATAGGGTCGCTCTTATTTGGTGAAAAGTCATTTCAATGCCGCTTCAACATGGCCTCAGCCGTGTTATTAATTAAAGCAGAGCCGGGCAAAAAATACAGATGTACACATATATTTACAATGAAATATTACTACATTGTTTTCAGGCGTTGACTTTTTACCAAGATTCTATAAGCGAAGCAAGTGAAAGTTCCAAATTTATACTTATTTGTAACCAACTGTTACCAGAGCTTATGTGGCGTATTTATTGGGTTGTATGACAACGCAGACACTACTAAAGTATCATTCCGATGTCTGAGAATCTTATCTACGACACAATAAAAATGAGTAAAGACAGATGATTACACTCAAGGATATTCGTAAGAGTTTTACCAATGGGGAGGAAACCATAGTAGCTCTCAACGATGTTTCTTTATCCATCCAGGAAAATGAATTTGTCGCCTTTATGGGCAGTTCAGGTTCCGGCAAATCAACCATGATGAATATTCTTGGTTGTCTCGACACACCCGATAGCGGCGAATATTTGTTAAACGGTAATGCAGTGAATCAGCTAACCGATGAAGCGCTGTCGAAAATTCGCAACGAGCATATCGGCTTTATTTTTCAGACTTTCCACCTGCTCCCCAAACTGGATGCTATAGGCAACGTTAAGCTCCCGCTGCGCTACAGCGATGTATCGGAGGAAGAAGCAAGCCAACGTGCCAGGGCGCTGCTGGAAAAAGTAGGCCTTGGTCACCGAATGCACCACCGCCCTTTTGAGATGTCTGGCGGACAACGCCAGCGAGTTGCTATTGCCCGGGCCCTAATTAACCGCCCCACAATGATCCTGGCAGATGAACCCACCGGTAACCTCGACAGTAAAACCTCTGACGATATCATGGCCTTACTCACAGAATTACACCAGCAAGGGCAAACCATCGTGATGGTCACTCACGAAGAAAACATTGCCGATTACGCACAAAAAGTGATCACCATGAAAGACGGCCAAATCATCAGCGAGAAGAGCAACTCATGAGACAATCAATTATTTACTTATTGATGTGCAGCCTCAGCATGGCAACACTGATTACCAGAGCACAGAGCACTGCCAGCCAGTTGATTGTGACCGGTAAGGTCACTTCCTCCAATGTGCAGGTGGTTTCCGCACCACGTACCGATCGCTGGAATATTCAAATCCAGTGGATGGTTGATGAGGGCAGCATTGTTGAGCCGGGCGATACCATTGCGCTATTCGATTCCGGTAGTGTGGATGCTCAGTTGGAACAAAATGAAGATTCACTGAATACCCAAACTCTGGAAATGGAAAGTAAGCGCGTGGAGCTGGCTCAGGCCGTGGCCGATGCACGCAGTGCATTAAAAATTGCCGATCTGGAAGTTGAGAAAGCCCGCATTGAGGCCGAAATTGAGAGTACAGACGTTAGTGATTACGACAAAGGCCAGTACAAGCTTGCTCTGGAGCGCGCGCTGGTAGAACAATTTAAAGCCCAACAGGCACTGGAACAAAAGCTAATAGAGCAGGAAAACACGCTGCAAAAGCAACAAATTGAAATTACCAAGCTGGAAGAGAATATCAATTACCAGCGCTATCAGTTAACCCGGCTAAAAGTAGAGTCGACTATCACCGGTGTTGTCAGCCATATGTACCATCCCTGGACCAACGAGAAAATTACCGCCGGCACCACTTTGCAGGCGGCCATGAAAGTCATGGAAGTACAGGATATCGATGGCTTTAAAGTGGATGCCTGGGTGCACGAAATAGATGCCGACCGCGTAGATGTAGGCCAGCAGGCGCTGGTATCGCTCGATGCCTACCCAGGCGAGAGTTATGCTGCCACGGTGACCAGCGAAGTCTCTCAGCCAGAAAAAAAAGCCGGCTGGGGCGACAGCGCCTATTACCAGATTGAGCTTTCGTTTACCGATATGCCCGACAAAAAACTATTGCCGGGAATGAGCGTTCGGGTGGTTATCCCTGCGGCACAGGAGTTAAGTCATGCACGTTAAATTATCTGTTTTGCTGTGTGCCACATTGATGCTTGGCGCCTGCAGCAACGATCAGGCGGTTGAAATAGCATCGGAAAAAACGCTGAGCGCCCCGCTTACCGCTTCTGGTGAAATTGTGTCGCTGGACACTGCCAGTGTATCGCCGCCTTCCGTTCGTGGCATGTGGCAGATGAAAGTACAGTTTCTGGTACCAGAAAACACCAATGTAAAAGAAGGCGATATGCTGCTCAAGTTTGATGGTCAACAACTGCAAACCAAGCTGATTGAGCAACAGAGTGAGCTGGATGCAGAGAAAAAGAACCTTGAGAAAGAGCTGCTTGAAAACGAAGCGCGGGCCGAGGAGTTAAAACTGGCCCTGGCAGAAGCGCAGATGAATTTTGAAAAGGAAAAGCGCCTCGCAGAAATCGTTGACATTTCAACCAAGCGAGTTGAGAAAGAAAAGCAGCAAAAAGAATTTGAAATAGCCAAAGCAAAATTACTGCAGGCTACCCAGCAGGCCAAGCAGTTTGCCGAAACCCGTGAACTCAATGAGCAACTGGCGCAAAGTAAAATTAACCGTCTGCAATCTAAGTTGGGACAAACGCAGCGAAACATTGCCAAGCTTACGGTTAAGTCGCCCAAGCCAGGCCTGATTATGTACAAAGCGGCGCCGGATGGCGAAAAAGTCGCAGTGGGAGATTCGGTTTTTATGGGCCGAACCATCCTGACCATTCCGTCACTGGATAAGCTGGCAGTTAAAGCCCAGTTTGATGAGGCAGACACAGCTAAGCTCAGCATCGGTTCAAAGGTAAAAGTAACACTGGACGCCTATCCGGAAGTGCCTTACGCCGGCAAAATAGTATCCCTTGGTGAAGCCTATAAAGAAAAGTCCTCTACCAACTTAAGTATTGTGTTTGATGTACAAATTGAACTGGAAAAAATCGACCCGTCGCGGATGCGCCCGGGCATGAAAGCAAATATCGAAGTGCAGGAGGATAACTTATCATGACTCCTAAATGGTTTACCTGCCTTGCGGCAGCCTTACTCATAAGCGGATGCGGCGAAACAGAACAAACAACCCCTACCTACCAGGTTGAACGTCAGCCTTTCGAGCTCATGGTACCGGTAAAGGGAGAGCTGGAAGCCGCCAGCGCAACGGCTATTGGCGCATCGAGCCGCCGCCCTATGACCATTGCATGGCTGGAAAAAGAATACACCAACGTTAAAAAAGGCCAGTTAATTGCCCGCTTTGATGCTGAACAGCTCAACCTCGACATGCGCAAAGAAATGCT
>CATMRP010000146.1 GCA_950073835.1 uncultured Alteromonadaceae bacterium | reverse complement strand
TGATAGCGATAACACCGTCAGGCTAACAGGTAAAATTTTACTCATGTTCATCATCCTTCCTACACCTGATTTTGTTTAAATGGTTTTTTCGCTGGCGATACCACTGCTCAGACCCTAGGAGTGTAGGCCGCTAGTGAGCCATTCGTCGCTGACAAAACCATGACGCTTTGATGACAAATTTAATCTGCCTTTTTTCATTCGGTTACCCTGGAAATGTCATTTCTTTGTCATGCCCGTCATTAGTTTTTCATTTGTTCTGCTAAACTAAATACTCATTCGTATCAGCAGATAACGGGTTAGCTTTGTAAAGATTTGCACCCATGATTTACGATAAACCTTCAAGAACCATTACCGACTCACAAGGTGAGCAGCGGGTACTTTCACCACAGTGTGGTGACCTGCTCGATTTACTCATGGAAAATGAAGGTGAAATTGTCACCCGTACCGTCATGCGCCAGTCCATCTGGGGTCATAAGGTAGTGAGTGAAGACCGGATAAATCACCTTGTCTGTCGACTCCGAAAAGAACTTAAATCTCTGTCGGAGCCGCCTCCCTGGCAAATCGAGGTTATCCCCAAGCGCGGCTATCGCCTGACGACTTTGGAGCCAAGAGATAATATTCCCCTGTGGTTGCACCGCTGGATAGACTGGGTGCATGACATCATGCGCTAACGATATCCTGCGTTTAATGAGCTGTTTAGAGAAGCTTTGAGTTACAGTCTCTTACAATTCGATAGGCTCATTTCGCCGGTAACACTGTCTGGCCACTCAATTAATACGCTATGATTGACACACAAAGCAACGCAGATAAGGAATCATCATGGCAGAAACTGTATTACGCAGCGCAAGCTTTAGCCCGAAAGTAAAAACCTATTGGCTGATAAACCTGTTGATTGTCTCCGGGCTTACTGTCATTGGTATTCCGTTGTTACTCATCTCCATTCCGCTGATGTTATTCATCAGTGACCGGATGTTAAAGGCTATGTCGGCCGAGCTCACAGAACGAAAACTCGTAGTTAAACGCGGTGTCTTATTCAAAGTAGAAAAATCGATTCCTTTGGAAAAGATTACCGACGTTGCCATGAGTCAGGGTCCGTTAATGCGAGCAATGGGGCTATACAGTCTAAGCTTTGAAACGGCAGGACAATCAGGCCAGGGAGCGTTGGTATCGATGCTTGGCATCGAAGACGCTGCCGGTTTTCGCGAGGCGATCCTTACCCAAAAAGACAACTACCCTGGTGCCTCCCGCGCCGACAAAACGCAGCCCGAACAGCAACAATCAGAATTGACTGAACTCACCGAAAGCGTAAAACGGATTGAGCAAATGCTGGCGACACTTATAAACAACAAATCATAATTCAAGCCAAGTTATAACCGGCAACAGAAATTACACGCATAAAAAAAGCGAACCAAAGTCCGCTTTTCAACTTACGACATAGATGACATCAATCGCTTCAAGCGACTGCGGCCTGCTCTTCGAGCTCTTCTTCTGTCTGGTGAGACAGCAAGTACTCGAAGGCTGCCAGCGAGGCTTTTGCTCCCTCTCCCATCGAGATAACAATCTGCTTGTAAGGCACGGTCGTTACATCACCTGCAGCATATATGCCTGGCTCAGAGGTGTTGCACTTACTGTCGACCACAATCTCGCCGTATTGAGTGAGGTCTACAACGCCTTTCATAAACTGACTGTTTGGGACCAGACCAATCTGTACGAACACGCCGGCCAGTGCTAACGAATGCTCTTCGTTAGTCGCTCTGTCCTGATACTCGATGGCACTCACTTTACCGTTTTCCGCCACAATCTGTTTGGTTGCGACGTTTTTGATAATGGTAATGTTATCGCGCTTTTCAGCCTGATCAATGAGTACCTGATCCGCTTTTAACGTTGGCATAAATTCAAACACGGTTACCGACTTAACAATACCGGCTAAATCCAGTGCCGCCTCGATGCCGGAGTTACCGCCACCGATTACAGCCACGTCTTTACCTTTAAAGAACGGACCATCACAGTGTGGGCAGTAAGCTACGCCGTTACCTACGTTTTCTTTCTCGCCAGGCACACCCAGCTCTCTCCAGCGGGCACCAGTAGCCACAATCAGTGACCTGGTTTTAATCTGTTCACCAGATGACAAGGTCAGCGTTTTGATATTGCCTTTTTCGATGTTATCCACGCGAACGTGCTCTTTAAGGGTAATATCATAATCTTTCATATGCTCTGCCAGATTACCAACCAGCTCAGGCCCAGTGGTTTTTGGCACAGAAATCAGGTTTTCGATACCCATGGTGTCTTTCACCTGGCCACCAAACCGGTCGGCGACTACAGTCACTTTCAGGCCTTTACGAGCGCTATAAATTGCTGCACTCACCCCTGCCGGGCCACCACCAACAACAGTAACGTCCTGAAGCGGTAACGACTGACCTTTGTTGGCCTCTTTCAGGCTCGGGTCGAATTCCAGTAATTTGTCAATCAGTGTGGCGGCGTCTACTTTGCCGTTTGCAAAGAGCTTACCGTTTAAGTACACACTGGGTACACCCTGAATATCACGCTCCTCTACCAGCGATTGGTAAAGGCCACCGTCAATCATCTCTGATGAAATATTCGGGTTGATCAGCGCGAACTGGTTTAACGCCTGGACAACGTCCGGACAGTTATGACAGCTCAGACTGATAAATACTTCGAACTTAAGTTCGTCTTTTACACCTTTTACTAGTGACGCAACACTGTCGTCAATTTTTAGTGCAGTGCCTGACGCATGCAGCAGTGCCAGCACGAACGAGTTAAACTCATGTCCGCCTGGGATCCCGGAAAAACGAATACCGGTATCTTCACCATCAGCTTCCAGTAAAAAACTGATTGAGCTGCGTAGTACGCCGTTTGTATCACGTTCTTCCAACTGGATCTTGTCACTCACTCCTGCCACATCAGACAGAAACTGCTTCAGCTCGTCTCGCTTGCTGTGTTCGCCAGTTTGCAGAACAAATGTAATGTTTTTCTGCATTGACGCGAAATAACCTTTTAACGCCTTTTTAATATCTTGCGTAATCATATTTAATTCTGCCTTAGATAATGTGGTTGAGGGAATGTGCGGGCCGCAGCCCGCACCGACATTACTCGTTGGTTAAAACGGTAATTAAATTTTACCTACCAAGTCTAATGATGGAGCTAAAGTTTCTTCACCTTCTTTCCATTTAGCCGGGCATACTTCACCAGGGTGAGAAGCAACATACTGAGCCGCTTTTACTTTACGAACCAGGTCGTCTGCGTCACGGCCAATGCCTTCAGCAGTGATTTCCATCGCCTGAATGATACCGTCAGGGTCAACTACGAAAGTTGCACGGTCAGCCAGACCCATGTTTTC
This sequence comes from uncultured Alteromonadaceae bacterium, assembly GCA_950073835.1. Taxonomy (GTDB): domain Bacteria; phylum Pseudomonadota; class Gammaproteobacteria; order Enterobacterales; family Alteromonadaceae; genus Alteromonas. The sequence goes on along the minus strand of CATMRP010000146.1, from coordinate 8,496 downwards.
ACGCATACAGTCGAAGTTACGAGTAATTTCGCCAGTTGGGTCGCCAATCATTGCAAACTTGATTTTGCCGATAGTTTCAGATGCTTCGTGCCATGCCGCGTGAGTGAAGTGAGTATCAGTTGATACTGAGAATACTTCGACGCCGCGAGATTGCAGTTCTTCGTATTTGTCAGCAACGTCACCTAACTCAGTTGGACATACGAAAGTGAAGTCAGCCGGATAGAATACAAATACTGCCCACTTGCCTGCGATGTCTTCGCTGCTTACTTCGATTAGTTCACCATTTTTAAACGCGTTCGCTTTGAATGGTTTGATTTGAGTGTTGATTAAAGCCATTTACTTTCTCCTAAAGTTAGGTTTATTTAACGCTTTCAATATTAACTGTGTGAATATGATTACCGCTCGGTTTCGTCATGCTCACACGGTTGATCTGCAGTTAAGGTTACGAGAATTCAACCGTTACGGATTGCCGTCACGGATTGTTTATTTCTCGCTTCCGTTTGACTTGGGATAAGAATAGCGGTTGACGTTAAAGATTTATAATTGGATTTGTTGAAAGTCTGATTCGATAAAAACTATCAGAGCAACACTTTTGGATAGGAATTAATCAAAAAAGCAATACCCGCACAGCCACAGCGGGTATGCCGGTTTATTCTTGGGTAGCGTGGAGAGCCGTTTCGTTCAAAGACAGCGCGCTGAGGTATTCCTCATATTTTTGTTGCTGATTTGCAGGCAAATTCGCTTTACTTAGTGAGTCGGCAGTGTTCACAGCCATTGCATACTGACTATCGGATAAGGGCTCGGTTTTATTAATTTGTACCAGCACTTTCAACAGACTCAATGCGATGGACTTGTCATGCGGCGATAACGTAAGTGCCTGACAAAGATTGTTATAGGCTGGCATAATCCGGCTTTCTCGATAATTAACCGCTGCCATTTCTTTTAACTCTTTGGTGGTAAATTTAATTTCCCGGCGCTCAATTTCTTCCCGTTTGAGGTACTCATCAACCACCTGGCTGGCCAGCGTATCTCCGGCCAGTTGTGCTCGCAGGGTGTCTAGAATAGCCAGGCAATCTTCTTTCATACCCAGTTCGTGGTATGCCTTCATTAAATCCAGGTTGTCTTCCAGATTCATTACCGTTTCCGTCTGCAGATTTTCTTTCAGCAGCTTTTCGGCATCACGTTTGTTATTTTTCAGCGATTCGATGCGGGCCCGGATAACCAACATCTTATTCGCCAGAGCCTGGGCGACAAAGTCGCCGCGGGTGACGCCTTCAATCTCACGGGTTATCTGGCGCTGCAGTTTTTCTGACTCTGTGCCCGACACAGTCGCTGCCAAATCAATCATCGTTCGAATGACATTCAGATTAAGCTCTGGCGAATCATGAATAGAATTTCTGGCAAATTTTGCCATATTCTGCACGGCAGACAGCTGCCCGTATTTATCGCGATTGAGCCGGGCCAGATCCCACAATTTTTTGTTCCGTTCAATATTACGGGGAGCCAGCTTACTTGCTGCTTTAACCTGTTCATAGGCCACATCAAACTGTTCTTTGCCGATGTAAAACTGCGCCAGTAAGTCATAGGTTAAAAACCGTGTATCGTTACGTTGCAACAGATCTTCAATAAGGAGCTCTGCTTCAGCCACCTTGTCTTGCTTAAGGAGTGCTTTAGTTAGCCCGATGTGTACCCAGGCATGGTCAAATTCTGCTTTCAAACCAGTGAAATAACGCTCGGCGGTAGCATAATCACGCAGATGGATCAGACAATCGCCAATCATTCTTTTGAGACGCGGATGATATTCTGCTACGCCCTCATCTTTAAGGCTACGCTCGGCATGATATATCGCCGCCGCGTAATCGCCGTTGTCCATGCAATGCATGACTTTATGTAATTTACGGCGAATATTCACCAGGTAATTAAAGCGTTGCTGAACCCGGCTGGCATCCAGGGGTTTCACCCAGAAGTCGTCGGGTTGCAGTTCGATAATACAGTTAACCAGTTCCATACTGGTTTCTGCACTTAAAAACACTACGGTTGATTTATCGCCGATGTAATTGTGGTGTTTGAGCTCTTCAAACAGATGGAAACCGTCTTTGTCACTACTGACATTGAAAGCCAGCAACACCACGTCAAAGGTGTCTTCCTGGCACAGGCGAACGGCGTGAAAAGCATTTTGCGCACTGCTGACCTGTTTAACGCCCAGTTCCAGCAGGGCCGACTTGATTAGGTCATGAATAAGCGCCTGATTGTCTACAACCAGTACTTTTAACTCATCAATTGCTTTCGGTAATGGGATTTTATCCATTGTCACAACCACTTAACACGAAATTGCTTTCCTTGTCTGTGCAATGCCCGGCTTGCGGCAACCTGTATTAACCACGTCTGCCACTGCACGAAGCGCTAAACCTGAGGGTATGTATTCCCTGATGTTATCCCGAATTTCATAAAACTGCCATACTGATATTTATCAATAGCTATCTATTTACCCGGGCATAAGCAAACTCTACAGGTTATCGCGGCGGATCGACCCGTTGTGCTGTAGAGTTGTTCACCCGGAACCAACCGGCAATTGAGAACCGATCGCGCCTGGCAGGCAGTACTTCATGGGGAAACTCCTCGCTAAGAAATATCACCATAGTGCCAGCCAGAGGAGTCACGGAAACCGCTTCGCCCGGCGTTGCCGGCGGATAAATCACCAGTTCTCCGCCGTCATCCTGTGACCAGTTTGAATTGAGGTAACAAACCGTCGACAGTACCCGGTTAGATTCGCCACAAAACGCATCTGTATGCCGTTTATAAAAGCTGCCTGGTGGGTAATGGGCAAAGTGACTTTCATATGAGAACAAACCCAAAAACAGCCGCTTATTAAGATATGCCTGTAAACAATTCATCCAGTTTAACCACGCCGTGGTTACCGCAGCAGTTCCCTGGATCCAGCATATCTCATCGGTGCGAACAAACTTGTTCTGATGATACTGCCCGGCCCGGCCAATCCCGGCGGGATCAAAATTAATCGCTTCCCGGGCATAGGCTGTCAGCCGGGTGGTCAGCGCCGGCGGCAGCGCGGCGGGGATGATACTGTAGCCACGCTGATACAGATCGTCAGCAATGCGCTCAAACAATTCCTCGGGGGGCTTAGACCCGGCAAGGACAGGATTTTCTAAAGAAGTTGTCAACAGAGGAGTTATCCAAATAAATCAGGCGTGTTAAATATACCGAAAACAGCGATTAGACAAGTTATTTTTTGTACAACCGGGGACTTTTTGCGCTGACCTGACCGATTACGCCTACATTACTGATCAAATGCCCTGCTAGCAGGGTATAGGTTTGTAATAACTGGAAAACTTGGAGTGCATCACCGGTGCATGCTATGTTGCCAACAGACAAGTCATTTTTGAGAAAACAGAATGAGCGACGAATTATATACTGAAGATACCGAACACCATCTCGACCTGAGACACCTGACCCTGGATGACTACCAGGATGTGAAGGAACTGATGGACGATGTCTACCGAAATGTGGGCGGTGCCTGGCCTTATAAAAATTATAAGGCACAGATAACGACCTTCCGCGACGGCCAGATTTGTATTGAGGATAAAGGTAAGGTAGTCGCCTTTGCCATCTCAGTAATCGTGGATTACGACCAGTTTGGTGATAAGCATTCCTATGATGAGATCACCGGCGATGCCTACCTGACCACTCATGATCCGAACGGCGACGTGCTCTACGGCGTGGAAGTGATTGTGTCGCCGGAATACCGTGGTTTACGCCTGGGACGGCGTTTATATGAAGCGCGTAAAGAGTTATGCCGTAACCTGAATTTAAAATCCATTATGGCCGGCGGGCGAATCCCCAACTATGCCAGGCATGCATCGGAAATGTCGCCCTACGAATATATCGAGCGCGTCAAATCGAAAGACATTTTCGACCCTATTCTCACTTTTCAACTATCCAACGGATTTGAAGTAAAGCAAATTATGCAGGCGTACCTGCCGGAAGACAAAGCGTCTAAGGGGTATGCAACGCTGCTGCAGTGGCACAACATTTATTATGAACCCGGCAATCCGCAACTGATTGGTGGTAAAAAAAGTTCAGCCCGAATCGGTTGTGTACAATGGCAGATGCGCTATTTCGAAAATGTCGAAGAGCTCATTCAGCAGGTCGAGTATTTTGTTGATGCGCTGTCGGATTATGGCTGTGACGTGGCCCTGTTCCCGGAATTTTTCAATGCTCCGCTGATGGGCCTGGCAGAGTCAGAATCCTCTATTGATGCCATCTGGCATCTGGCTGAATATACCGAAGAAATCCTTACTGCCACCTCGCTCCTGGCGGTTTCGTACAACATCAATGTGATTGCCGGTTCCATGCCGGTAATTGAAGACGAAGAGTTGTATAACGTTAGCTACCTGTGCAAACGTGACGGTACCATAGAAGCACAGTACAAGCTGCATCCTACGCCACACGAAAAGAAAGACTGGATCATGAAAGGCGGTAACTACCTGCGCTGTTTTGATACCGACTTCGGCAAAATCGGGATTTTGATTTGTTACGACGTGGAATTCCCGGAGCTTGCCAGGGTATTGTCTGAGCAGGAAATGCAAATACTCTTTGTTCCTTTCTGGACCGATACCAAAAATGGTTACTTGCGGGTACGCCGTTGCGCGCAGGCGCGGGCTATAGAGAACGAATGTTATGTGGCCATTGCAGGCAGCGTAGGCAACTTGCCGAAGGTAGATAACGTGGATATTCAGTACGGGCAAACTGCGGTATTTTCGCCGTCAGATTTTGCTTTCCCGCACGATGCCATTGTCTCGGAAACCACGCCTAACACTGAAATGACGCTGATTGTGGATTTGGATCTGGATAAATTAACTACCCTGCAAAATGAAGGCTCAGTACGCAACTACCTCGACCGTCGCCGCGACCTTTACCGGGTGGAATGGATTGGTGGAGAAGACTGATCATGCTACGTAATTTCACCGCAGCATTATTGCTGGTTGTCACCTGGCCTGTACTGGCGGGCAACGACACCAGCCCTTTTTATCAACGCTATGATGACGAAGCGACGGTGGTAGAGCATACCCTCGTTCAGGCCGGGCAGAATCAACAACTGGTTGCCCTGGTGCTGGGGGCCCAGTGGTGTCATGACTCACGGGCACTGGCTGGTTATTTCAATGATCCGTTACTGGCACCGGCAACCGAAAAAATAGCTTTGCTACCTGTGGACGTAGGCTATTTAGAAAACAAACAAACGTTGTTGAGCCAGTTTGGCTACCCCGTCTATTTTGCTACGCCTACCTTGCTGTTGATTGACCCGCAAACCCGACAAGTGATAAACCGGGCAACGCTGCCTGCCTGGCAAAATGCCCACAATGAGACAGCCGAGTCGTTGCAAGACTATTTGCTAGCTCAGCAGCAGTACTGGCATACCCGCTGGCAACCTGCCCCAACGGTGCCTGAGGTTGAGGCATTTGAAACACAGCAGGCCAACCACTTGTATAATCATTATCAGCAGCTTGGAACGCTACTGGCCAAAGAAGACAACGGCCAGCCAGCGCCAGACCTTAACGATCGGTGGCGTGACGTAAAACAATACCGGATGGCATTGCAGTCAGACCTTATCCGGATGCATCAGGAGGGTGAAATTGGGGATAAAACACCCAACTATTCGCCAATCGACTGGTAATCTGCCAAAAAGTACCGGCTAACATTGGTATTGCACAGAAATTAGCGATAACATCAAAGGATAAGGGCCGAGCGCCCGTTTTCATGAATAATTATATCGCCACAGTTGTCATTAAGAGGGAATATGGCTAATAACTCGCGCAACGATGACTTTCCCACAATCAGACTCGACGAAGAAGACCGTCGCGGATATCAAACCAAAACGGCACCGGTTCACCGCTCGGTGAATACTTCTCAAACGCCGTCTTCCCCAGAACCCGAAAAAGCCAAGGGCGGCTCAGGCTGGGGGGTTGTTGCCCTGCTAGTCGCCATTGTGAGTTGTGGTGCAGCAGGTTACTTATTTACGGTTACGCAAAAGCAAAATGCAACCCTGGAAAGCGCAGAGCAACGTATTCAGCAGTTGGAAAACAAGCTCTCTGCCACCGGTGAAGAGATTGGCGAGTCAACCGTCGCTTTGCAGGTAAAAGTTACCGAACTGACCAACAAAACCGCTGAGTTATGGGAACAAATGGACAAGCTCTGGGCTTCCGCCTGGCGCCGCAATCAAAAAGAAATTGCCGATCTAACCGATAAAGTGGCTGGCGACAAAAAGGATTTGCAGGAGTCAGTGACTCAGGTTGCCCGTAACCTCGATAGTCAGAAAACCCAGTTGGCAACGCTTAACAGCAGCCTGGAAACCGTTTCTGATGAAATGCTCGCCATTAATGTTCAGATGGAACAGGTTAATGCCAATAGCAGCTCTCGCCAGCAGGAAATGAAAAGCCTGAGCGATAAACTGGCTTTATTGGAGCAGCGCAATAATGCGCTGTCGAGCCGAATAGCTTCGCTGGAATCTGAAATTCGTGAACTGGCCACTAAAGTAGTCAGCTCACCTTCGGCCAGCGTGCCCGCCTCCCCCTCTGGTTCTACCGGCGGTCAGTAGGCGGCAGTCAGCCCACCATTTCAAACATCGTTCACATAAATACCGCTGGCTCCACGCCAGCGGTATTACATTGTCTGTTTTTTAAACTTTTCAGGCTGATTTGGCGTAATAATAGCTTTCCATGCTGCACCGCAGCACTTTTCAGGAATGCTACTTATGAAATCCGTAAAATTATCCTTAGCACTACAGGGCGGTGGCGCTCACGGTGCTTTTACCTGGGGCGTTCTTAACCGCCTGCTTGAAGAATCCTGGCTTACTATTACCGGTATTAGCGGTGCCAGTGCCGGTGCAATGAATGCTGTCATGTTCGCCGAAGGCTGGCGAAAAAATGGTCGCGATGGCGCCAAGCAGCAACTTTCTGACTTCTGGTATACCGTAGCAGAGCAAAATGTTGGCTTTGAACTCCCTGGCGAACTCAAGAATTCTGTTACCAAGTGGTGGCTGAGTGCGTTTCAGTTTCTTTCCCCATACGATATTAATCTGCTGGATATTAATCCACTACGTGACATTGTAGATAAGCAGGTTGATTTTAAAGCCTTACAACAGGCGAATCCCCTGCCCTTGTATATTGCCGCCACAGAAGTCAGCACGGGTAAGCTGGCGCTATTTAATACCCCGGAGCTCACCACCGACCATCTGCTGGCATCAGCTTGTTTACCCAACGTGTATAAAGCCATTGAGATAGACGGCAAACATTATTGGGATGGCGGTTATGCCGGTAACCCGGCGATATTCCCGCTGATGAACGAGTGTGCAGGTAAAGATGTGCTGATTGTGCTGTTACAGCCCCTGGAGCGCGAGGAAGTCCCAAAAAGTTCCGACGATATCAGTGATCGTATTACTGAAATTGGTTTTCACAGCAACTTTATGCGTGAAATGCACGCCATTGCCAGTGTTAAACGCTTGGTAAGCGGTAAACGTTTTTTATTGGGTAAGGTTGAGCGGCAAATAAAGCAATTGCGAACTCACCTACTGACTAACGCTGAATTACTTTCCTCGCTGGATAGCGCCAGTAAATACGACAATCGCAAAAAGTTTCTCGAGTGTTTACGAGATGCCGGAGAAGAAACTACCGAAAAGTGGCTGGCAGAAAACGCCGACCATCTGGGTAAAAAGCCCAGTTGCGATATCCAGGCGATGTTTGATTAACTGTCAAAGTGTATTGCCGGCAATAATATAAGGGGCTATTTGTTGGGCTGTCACCAGCTCACCATTCGGTGCTGAGCAGATGCATAAGCCAGGATTAACTCATCAATTGTCAATTTCAGATGAAATAAACTCTCTCTTTATCGGGTCTGTTGCGGTATATCAGATATAGAGAGAGCTGACATGTTGAAATCGATTGGCCGCAAAGTGATGGTAGGCTACCTGGTGCTTATTATAGCCATGGTGCTGGCTGGCATAATGTTTCAGTTAAGTCTCAATCAAATCAATCAGCAAAACCGTCACTTTACGACGCATACTCTGCCCGCATTCACCTTACTGAACCAAACACTGGATGAGCTGGCCCAACTACATAACCTGAGCTTCGCTCTGTATGGTTACACTATTGACCGTGATACATATACTGAACGCTATGAACAGTTGAAGTCGCAACTAAACGATAAACTCTCACAGTTAGGTGAGCGTCACCTGTTTAACACTGAGGCTCTGAAAACCTCCCTGCATGAATTATTTACTGCCATGGACCATTTGGAGGCTATTCTGAGTGCAGCGGATACCGACTGGGATGCGGCAAGGCACGCTCTGACTCTGATTGAAAATGCCAAGAACACCAGCCGCAAAATGCTCAGCCTGATAAGCCAACAGTCAGCTCAGCAGGTGTTTCAGGCCACCGAAGAAGTTAGTGTCACCCTCGGCCTGATGCGCTGGATTAATTACGCCTC
>CATMRP010000145.1 GCA_950073835.1 uncultured Alteromonadaceae bacterium | reverse complement strand
TACCGCCGACTCGCCAGGATTGTGTTTAGGCAAGGACAACTCTGAATGTTAGGACTTTATTTGCAGGCTGGGTTTAAGAAAGCCGCTGATATTACGCCATCATCACTGGAGGGCCTGCAACGCGCCCCGGTGTTATGGCAGACTTTCTTACCCAGCGCACGTCATTATAAAAAATACTGTAAGTTAGTTGGCTGGGAACAAACCGGACAGATGCACCCGTTTTACTGGCAGGTGCGCGGGCTTTCTTTGCAACTACGCTTGCTGGCTCATGGTAAAAGCCCGTTTAAATTACTGGGGCTGGTGCATTTGCAGAATCGTGTGGAAGAGTATGCCGAATGCCGTACAGACATTCCCTGTGAGCTGGTGGCCCGGTTTGGCACCGCTTATCAGCATCGTCGTGGGCTGGCCATTGAGGTTACCGTTACCGGAAATCAGCGCGGTCAACGAGTCTACAGCGCAACCGGTACTTACCTGATGCAAACCCCACTAAAACCAGGCCCGTTGCCCGCTTACGAGAGTGGTATCACGGCCCCGGGTGATACCTCATCAACGGCTGCAGAGCTAGCATTCAGTGCTACAATGGTGCGCCGTTATGCAAAGCTGTCTGGTGATGTTAACCCAATTCACTTAAGCACGCTGACAGCCAGAATATTTGGCTATAAACGGGCGATTGTGCATGGCATGTATAGCGGAGCACAGGCCGTTTCTGAGCTGGGCAAGCAAGCGGGACTAAACGGCAAACCAGTGCATTTAACCTTTAAGCGGCCGATGTTTGTCCCCGCTAAAGCTTTACTTTTATGCGAGCAAAAGGCACAAACCACCCACTTCGCGGCGGTCTCCGCCAATCGCGACCAGGAAGAAACTTACTTTACCGGAGTGGTAGGCTAAAAGCACCCGTGCCGGAATTAATGTTCGAAACTGGTTAAATCCCCCGGTTGTGGTGAGCTGTTAGACTGCATCGGGGTTAGAATTGAAGGCGTAGCATTCTCTGTCAGTTCCGGATAATCCTGATTGTAATGCAGTCCACGGCTCTCCTGACGTTGCATGGCGCAGCGTACTATCAGCTCAGCCACAGTTACCAGGTTACGAAGTTCCAGTAAATTATTACTTACCCTGAAGTGAGAGTAGTAATCACTAATCTCCTGTTCCAGCAGTTTAATCCGGCGGAATGCTCTTTCCAGCCGTTTGTTGGTGCGTACGATACCCACATAATCCCACATGAATAAACGCAGCTCATGCCAGTTGTGCTGAATAATAACTTCTTCGTCTGAGTCGCTAACCTTACTCTCATCCCAGGGCAGAATAGGTTCCTCCGCCGGCGTTTCATCCAGACGGGACAGAATATGTTCAGCCGCTGAGCGGGCAAAAACGATGCATTCCAGCAGCGAGTTAGATGCCATACGATTGGCACCATGTAAGCCGGTGTAAGCGACTTCGCCAATCGCATAGACATTATCCAGATCGGTACGCGCATTTAAATCGGTCATCACGCCGCCGCAACTGTAATGGGCAGCCGGAACTACCGGAATGGCTTCACGGGTGATATCAATGCCCAGCGACCGACATTTACGGTAAATGTTAGGGAAGTGCTTCACGATAAAGTCGGCGGGTTTATGACTGATATCCAGATACATACAATCAGCACCCAGGCGTTTCATTTCGTAGTCGATGGCGCGCGCTACAATATCTCGCGGGGCGAGATCTTTGCGTTCATCAAATTTTTCCATAAATGGTGTGCCGTCGGCGTGCACCAGACGGGCGCCCTCGCCACGCAATGCTTCGGTAATAAGAAAGTTGCGCGCCTGGGGATGAAACAAACAGGTAGGGTGAAACTGGTTAAATTCCATATTAGCAACCCGGCAACCTGCCCGCCATGCCATGGCAATCCCATCACCGCTGGCAATATCGGGATTCGACGTGTACTGGTAAACCTTGCTGGCACCACCGGTGGCCAGCGTTATAAACCGGCTGCGGATCACTTCGACCTGCTCTCGTTTGCGGTTCCATACATACACCCCTTTACAGCGCTTGGGGTCTTGCTGACTTTTGATCATATCGATGGCATTGTAACGCTCAAAAATATGAATGTTGGGGTGCTGGGATACCGCTTCGTTAAGGGTGATTTGCAGCGCTTCGCCAGTGGCATCGGCGGCATGCAGGATGCGGCGGAAGCTATGCCCGCCTTCACGAGTCAGATGATAGCGGTTTTCACCACTGTCTGATTGCTCCTGATCAAAGGGAACACCGTGTTTAATTAACCACTCCATAGCGCTTTTCGCATTTTGTGCCGTAAATCGCACGACGTCTTCATCGCACAGGTAGGCGCCAGCCTTAAGGGTATCCTGAACATGAGATTCAATGGAGTCACGCTCGTCAAACACGGCGGCGATCCCCCCCTGAGCGTAGCGGGTTGAACCTTCGTTACAATCACTTTTACTAAGCAGAATTATGCGACAATAATTGGCCAGTGATAAGGCAAGGCTCATACCAGCCGCGCCGGAACCGATAATTAGAACATCACAACTGTGCTCAACGTTGGTGTCAGCAGGTTGCTCCGGTGTTACAGATGAAGAAGCATTTGAATTCATGTAATGTAAGGGTCACAATGCGTGATTTTCGGAAAGTCTAATAAAACTCGACGCAAACGTAAAAGAATAAACGCCTCTATGGCAGTTATTTTACCGATAATTGGGATGTTTAGCTTGAGAAATGAAAAAAAGATCACATTCTTTGCGAACTTTTTAGAAAACGCGAAGTCTACTCAAGTGCTTGCATGAGCTATTTGGGTATTAGTCGGTAGGAGAAATGGCTCGAATGAGCGAGCAAATAACTGATCAACAGTTGGTTGAACGTGTTCAGCAAGGCGATAAAAACGCGTTTAATCTGCTGGTAACACGCTATCAGCACAAAGTGATGCATTTGGTTTCGCGCTATGTAAAAAACAGCGGTGATGTGGCAGATGTCACGCAGGATGCGTTTATTAAAGCGTATCGTGCGTTACCTAATTTCAGGGGCGACAGTGCATTTTACACCTGGTTGTATCGCATAGCGGTGAATAGCGCCAAGAATTACCTGGTTGCTATCGGGCGTAAGCCGCCCGCCAATGATGTCGATGCTGAAGAAGCGGACTATTATGATGGCAGTGATGCACTCAAGGAGCATTCATCTCCTGAACGCAGTGTACTGTCGGACGAATTAGAGGCAACTTTGTTTCGCGCTATGGAGAAATTGCCAGACGATTTGAGAATGGCAATCACCTTGCGTGAAATTGAGGGGCTGAGTTACGAAGAAATTGCAAATGTAATGGCTTGTCCTGTTGGCACAGTACGTTCCAGGATATTCAGAGCACGGGAAGCTATTGATAAAGTCATTCAACCATTACTGGAAACCTGATATTGAGCTTTAGGGTCAGGATCAGGTACAGTAGAATTTGACAGGGTTGCCTTATAACGATGACAAGTAATCAGGGCGTAACCAGGAAAAGTATTATATGACGCAGCAACACGAAAAATTATCGGCTTTTATGGACGGCGAACTCGATGACAACGGGTTTGTTGACAGTATTAAAAACGATAGTGAATCACTGGCAAAATGGCGTAGTTACCATGTAATTCGTAGTGGTTTACGTAAAGAAGCGTCGGTGATGCCGGAATTCGACATTACTGCCCAGGTTGCAGCAGCACTGGAGCAGGAACCAACAGTGTTAGCACCTAAGGCCGGATGGAAATCTCTGCCAATAGTGAACAAAGTAGTGCCATTACTACGTCAATCCGGACAGCTGGCCGTGGCCGCGTCCGTGGCTGCCGCGGTGATTCTGGGTGTGCAGCAGGTGAACCAACAGCCGGCAGCGGAAGAACCGTTTACGACTTTCCAAACACCTATGATCCCGGGTATGCCGCAAACCGGCATGGCACCAGTAAGTCTTGAGCAAAGCAATATTGTGCCTAATAATCGCTCGGGTGATTCGGATGCGTTGTTACAGAAGCGTCGCCAGATTAATGCATTACTCGCTGACCATGAACAGCAATTAAAGCTGAAACAGGCAGAAGAACAATCACAACAGGCCGCGGAATCAGAACCTAATCAGCCTTAATGACTATGCAAGTACTCTTTGATGTAAAGCAACGCACTGCCCGGGCAGTGCGTTTGTTGTTTCTAACCACCCTAATTTCTGCCGCGCCTGCGGTTATCCATGCGCAGGAAGACGCGCAAAGCGAGCCTGAACGGATAACAGAACCAAATCTGGCTCTCGCTGATGCCCCCCGGCAAAACCTGAGCGGTTTAGAGTGGCTGGAACGCTTAGCGCAAATAAACCGCACATCCAATTTTGAAGTGTCCTTTGTGTTAACTAGAGCGGGGCAGGAAATGACGCCTTATCTGTGGCGTCATGCGGTACTGGAAGACGGGATGGAAGCAGAACAGCTGAATCTGCAAAACGGGCCGGGCCAGGAAATGATCCGGCTTGGTAATGTGGTCAGCGTATTCGAACCAGACGTGCAACCTTACAGCATCTATGCCAGCGCCATCAGTGGCCCGTTGCCCAGCGATTTATTGTACAATCCTGGCGCACTGAGTGACGCTTACCAGTTTATCACCATCGGGCGCACCCGGGTTTCCGGCAGGGCTGCCCAACAGTTACGTATCGTTAGTCGCGACAACAAGCGCTACAACTATCAGGTCTGGCTCGACGAAGAAACCGGTATGCTATTAAAGCTGGATATGGTGGATTTACAGGGCTCATTGCTAGAGCAAATTCAGGTCACTGCGGTAAATGTAACAGAGCAGCCGTCGCCGTATTTTTCCAGAATAAACCCGCAGGCATTACCCGGTGCGGTAGCCATGACACCAAAACCCCGCCAGCACCAGTGGGAAGTGAAATTTCTGCCAGTGGGCATGGAAGAAATTAAGCGTGAAACCCGGCGACTGGCCATGACTGGTCAGGTAGTAGAATACAAGCTATTCAGCGATGGGATGATAGACGTATCGGTTTATGTGCAACCGGCTCAGGAGTCACTCGATTCTGACGTAGTACTGCGCCATTCAACCAATACGTTTTTGTCGTTAACCAATGGTCAGGTGCAAATTACCATCATTGGAAAAATCCCCCCGCAAACCGCCTACGAAATCGCCCATTCCATCGGTGCAGCCGGAGAATAAAGTGATTACCGAGACAGCGACGGTTATTGGTGTTGAAGACGACTTAATTACAGTTAGCGCGTCGGTGAAGACCGGCTGCAGTCAGTGTCAGGTAAGTGATGATTGCGGCACCAGCGCGGTAGCCAAAGCGTTTACACCACGCCAGCAAACGCTGACCATGCGCAGCCCATTGCCGGTTAAACCGGGTGATCTGGTGGTGATAGGCATTCCTGAACAAAAGGTCCTGCTGGCCTCCTGGCTGGTTTATATCGTGCCCCTGGTTACCCTGATTGGTGGCGTAATTGGTTTAAATCAATTCACAAACTGGCACGAGCTGGCAGTATTCGCGCTGGCGATACTGTTATCCGCCGGCAGTGTAAAGCTGGTCGCACGGTATCTGGCCAGGGCCAGAAATGCCCGCATTGAGCCGGTTATTGTCAGTCGGGTCAACGACAAAGCACAGGCGGTGTAGCCGGAGCGGCTTGTTGTTTACCGGCAGCGGCGACGATTTGTTGCTGTGATATTCGCTTTTAGCGCAATAAGTAGGTAAAATCCGCACCCTTGAAGGTGTCTGGCTGAACACGTCATTGTAATCGTTTATCACCCGCCAGACGTTTAAACGTAACAATTTGCAGGTAATTTCCAAGCATTATGCAGCATAAGCACATTCGCAACTTCTCTATTATTGCGCACATTGATCATGGTAAGTCGACATTATCAGACCGTTTGATCCAACATTGTGGTGGATTAACCGAACGTGAAATGGCAGCACAGGTTCTGGACTCCATGGATCTGGAACGAGAGCGGGGAATTACCATTAAAGCGCAGAGCGTTACGCTCGATTATAAAGCCCGTGATGGTGAAACTTACCAGCTAAACTTTATCGACACACCTGGACACGTAGATTTCAGTTACGAGGTGTCCCGTTCGCTGGCGGCCTGTGAAGGGGCACTGCTGGTGGTTGATGCCGGGCAGGGTGTTGAGGCCCAGACCGTCGCCAACTGCTACACCGCTATCGATATGGACATGGAAGTGGTACCGATCCTGAATAAAATCGACTTACCACAGGCAGAGCCAGAGCGGGTAGCTGAAGAAATTGAAGACATCATTGGTATCGACGCCGTGGAAGCCGTGCGTTGCTCGGCAAAAACCGGGATCGGCATTGAAGATGTACTGGAAGTTATTGTTAAGCAGATCCCGCCGCCAGAAGGCGCCATTGATGCACCGCTGAAAGCGTTGATCGTTGACTCCTGGTTTGATAATTACCAGGGGGTTGTGTCACTGGTGCGAATCGTTGAAGGTGAGCTGAACGTGAAAGACAAAATTCAGATCATGTCAAACGGGCAGGTGCATCAGGCAGACAAAATTGGTGTATTTACCCCTAAGCCGCTGGAGCGTAAAGTGCTGCGAGCTGGTGAGGTAGGGTTTATTATTGCCGGGATCAAAGAAATTCATGGTGCGCCGGTAGGCGATACCATTACCACCGCCAAGGCACCTGCCGAGAAGATGTTACCGGGCTTTAAAAAGGTTAAGCCGCAGGTTTACGCCGGCCTGTTCCCGGTAAGCTCTGACGACTACGAAGATTTTCGTGATGCGCTGGCTAAACTAAGCCTTAACGATGCCTCTCTGTTCTATGAGCCGGAAAGTTCTGCGGCCCTGGGCTTCGGTTTCCGCGTTGGCTTCCTTGGCATGCTGCATATGGAAATTATCCAGGAACGTCTCGAACGTGAATACGATCTGGACCTTATCACCACCGCGCCAACGGTAAACTACGAAGTGCTGCAAACGGATGGCACTGTCATGCAGGTGGATAACCCGTCCAAGTTACCAGCAGTGAATGATATTGAAGAGATTCGTGAGCCTATCGTCGAAGCCAATATCCTGGTACCCCAGGAATATCTCGGCAGTGTAATCACACTGTGCGTTGAAAAGCGCGGGAATCAGGTCAATATGAGTTATCACGGCAAACAGGTTGCGGTAACCTACGAATTGCCGATGGCAGAGGTAGTGCTGGACTTTTTTGACCGCTTGAAGTCGACCAGTCGTGGTTTTGCCTCGCTGGATTATAACTTTAAGAAGTTTGTCTGCTCAGACATGGTTCGTCTGGATATTCTGATCAACGGTGAACGGGTGGATGCCCTGGCAGTGATTACTCACCGTGATAATGCTCAGTACCGGGGTCGAGACCTGGTGGAAAAGCTGCGTGAGCTGATCCCGCGTCAGATGTTCGATATTGCTATTCAGGCTGCCATTGGTAACCATGTTATTGCCCGAAGCACAGTGAAACAGCTACGTAAAAACGTTATTGCCAAGTGTTATGGCGGTGATGTAAGCCGTAAGAAGAAACTGCTGCAGAAGCAAAAGGAAGGTAAGAAACGGATGAAGCAGGTGGGTAATGTGGAACTTCCACAAGACGCATTCCTTGCAGTACTTAAGGTATCTAAGTAATGGCGAATTATTTTTCACTCTTGTTGGTAGTGCTGACCCTGGGGTCAGGTTTAATCTGGTTAGTAGACGCCATCGCGTTTGCGCCGAAAAGAAAGGCCCGTGGTGTAGCGCTCGCAGCCAATGGCGAATCAGCCTTACCGCCGGAGGAAAAATTACCTTATATCGTGGATACGGCGCAGCAGATTTTCCCGGTAATCGCATTCGTACTGGTGCTGCGCTCCTTTCTGTATGAACCGTTTCAGATCCCCTCAGGTTCAATGATGCCAACCCTGCTGGTGGGTGATTTCATTTTGGTAGAAAAATATGCCTACGGCTTAAAAGACCCGGTATTCCGCCATAAATTTATTGAAACCGGCGCGCCTGAGCGTGGCGATGTAGTGGTCTTTAAGTACCCTGAAGAGCCTTCCGTTGATTACATTAAGCGCGTAGTGGGCATGCCGGGCGATACGGTCATTTATCGTGATAAGCAGATCTTCATCAAACCTGCCTGCGACAACGGCCAGAATTGTGCAGAATTTAAGGCGATGCCCCAGGAGTTTGTTAGCAGTGGTGACTTTGTCCAAAACCTTGCTCCGCTCAAGCGTATCCGCGAAACCCTTGGTGATGTAGAACACGAGATCCTCCAACACCCGGTTGCAGAAGCACATGCTTCCAACTTCTATACACAGCCAGGCACTAAAATGAATGAGTGGATAGTGCCGGAGAATCAGTATTTCGTGCTCGGCGATAACCGCGATAACAGCCGCGACAGTCGTTACTGGGGCTTTGTCCCGGATGAAAATCTGGTAGGGAAAGCCGTGGCTATCTGGATCAGCTTCGAATTTGATCGGGCGTCTGACAGCTGGTTACCTTCCTGGGTACCATCAGGGGTTCGCTTTAGCCGGGTAGGTGGCATTCAATAATGATCGGAATCGATCGCTATGCCAGATTATCACAGCGTCTTGGCTATCAATTTAGTAATGTTGAGTTACTCCAGCAAGCGTTGACTCACCGCAGTGCAGCTAAGCAACATAATGAACGTCTGGAGTTTCTTGGCGACGCCGTGTTGGGTATGGTGGTGGCGCAGGCGTTGTTTAAACGCTTTCCAGCCGTGCCCGAGGGCAAACTGACCCGCATGCGTTCGACGCTGGTGAAAGGTGATACGCTGGCCGAGCTGGGCCGCGAGGCCGATGTTGGAGAATTATTAAAGCTGGGTCCGGGCGAACTTAAAAGTGGTGGTCAGCGGCGCAGTTCCATTATTGCTGACGCTATGGAAGCCATCCTGGGCGCCATTTATCTTGAAGCTGGCCTGGATGCTACAGCTGAAGTCATCCTGCGCTTGTGGCAAAGCCGCATCGACAAGCTCGATCCGAACGAACATCCCAAAGATGCTAAAACCCGATTGCAGGAATTTTTACAGTCCCGCAAGCTGCCGTTACCCGTTTATGAAGTGGTCGATATCAGCGGTAAGGATCATGACCAGACCTTCGTAGTGCATTGCCAGATAGAGTCTTTGGGCAAACCTATGAAAGGGACCGGGAGTAGTCGACGAAAAGCTGAACAACAAGCCGCACGGAATGCGCTGGAGAAACTTGACAATGACTGACCAGCAGTTGCCAGACATCCCTGAACCCAATACCCGCTGCGGTCTGGTTGCCATAGTTGGCCGGCCCAACGTGGGCAAATCCACGCTGTTAAACCGCTTACTCGGGCAAAAGGTAAGTATTACCTCGCGCAAGCCACAAACTACGCGTCACCGGATTTTAGGTATCGATACCGAAGCCGATTGTCAGACCGTGTACGTAGACACGCCGGGTTTACACAGTGAAGAAAAAAGAGCAATTAACCGATTAATGAACCGCGCAGCGACCAGTTCGTTAGGTGAAGTGAGCCTGATCCTGTTTGTGGTGGAAGGTACCCGCTGGACCAGTGATGATGAGCTGGTGCTGAGCCGCGTGCAGCAATCCGGCCTGCCGGTTATTCTGGTGGTCAACAAACAGGACAAAGTGGCCGATCCTGAGGCACTGATAGCCCATTTACAGGTGCTGGCGAAAAAGCATTCGTTTGAGGAAATCATTCCGCTAAGTGCCAAACAGGGCAAGCAGGTTGAGGTGTTGCGTGAGTTAGTTCGCCAGCGCCAGCCAATCAGCGAGTTTTACTTTCCTGAGGACTATATCACTGACCGTTCAAGCCGCTTTATGGCTGCTGAAATCATTCGCGAAAAGCTGATGCGTTATACCGGTGATGAGTTGCCCTATTCAACGACGGTTGAGATTGAGCAGTTTAAGCTGGGTGAAAACGGCGTTTACCGGATCAACGGTCTGATCCTGGTTGAGCGAGAAACGCAAAAACGTATGGTGATCGGAAAAGGCGGTAAACACTTAAAAACCATAGGTGAGCAGGCACGACTGGATATGGAGCGGTTGTTCGACAATAAGGTTTTCCTGGAACTGTGGGTGAAAGTGAAATCCGGTTGGGCCGATGATGAACGGGCACTGCGTTCGTTAGGCTATGGTGAAGATTAAATAAGCAGGTGGTGAGTATGAGTATCGCTGATATGCGTCGTCAGTACAGTCAGGGGCATTTATCTGATAATGATTTAACTGACCACCCGGTGGACCTGTTTAAACAGTGGCTGGGGGCGGCAATTGACGCGGGGATCCCGGATCCTACCGCCATGACGGTAGCTACCGTAAATGCCGAAGGTCAGCCGTCTCAGCGCATTGTGTTACTTAAAGATTACGACCACGAAGGGTTTGTTTTTTATACTAACCTGGGCAGTCGCAAAGCCAAAGAACTCAGTGATAATCCGCGTATTTCGTTGCATTTTCCCTGGTTTTTCATGGAGCGTCAGGTGCGCATCTGTGGCACTGCACAAAAGCTCACCACGACACAAAATGCCAAATACTTCCTGTCACGGCCAAAAGATTCACAACTGGCAGCCTGGGCTTCCCAGCAGAGCCAGCCAATCTCCAGCCGCGAGTTGCTGATGACGCAGTTTCATCAGATAAAAGAAAAGTTTGCTAAAAAGGAAATCCCGCTGCCGGATTTCTGGGGCGGCTTTAAAGTGATCCCCCATCAAATCGAATTCTGGCAGGGCGGTGAAGACCGTCTGCATGACCGCTTCGAGTATACTAAGCAGGCTGATAACAGCTGGCTAACCCAGCGCTTAATGCCCTAGTTCCGCGGTTACCCATGATTGATTCGCACTGCCACCTGGATCTCCCTGAGTTTGAGCCAGACTGGCAGGACGTGTTGAACAGTGCCGTTAAGCAGGGTGTTGAGCGAATTTTAATTCCCGGCACAACCGTCTCAGGCTGGCAGCGTCAGCAAGCCATGGCGGCTGATAACGCGCAACTGGATGTAGCGTTTGGCCTGCATCCGTATTTCTTTCCCGACGATCCGGATAGCGCCATGGAAGCTCTGAGCGAACAACTGCAAATAACCACGATAAAACCAGTAGCTATTGGTGAAATTGGTATCGATGGTGCAATAGACACGCCGATAAAGGCCCAGCAGGCGCTATTTGAAGCTCAGCTTGAAGTGGCCAGCGAGCAGTCTTTGCCGGTCATTTTGCATCATCGCCGCTCGCATCATTTATTGCTGGAGTCTATAAAACGCAGCCGCTTTACTCAGGGTGGGGTACTGCACGCTTTTTCCGGTAGTGAACGGGTCGCCTGGCAATATATTGATGCGGGGTTTAAGCTGGGGATCGGCGGCACCATAACCTATTCGCGGGCACAGAAAACCCGGCAAGCCGTGGCGAACATTCCATTGCAGCATTTGCTGCTGGAGACGGATGCCCCGGATATGCCTGTGTCGGGTCGGCAGGGGGCGCGCAATGAACCGCAATTTATTGGTGAGGTGGTAGCGGCCCTCGCTGACTTGCAAGGTATAGCACCTGAGGTGGTAACTGACCAGACTACGGCCAATTACTTCGCGTTGTTTGGTTCGCGCACCCAGTGTAAATAACCAAGCACCTGATTATCTTCTTTCACCGGTACGAAGAAGCTGGTACGAAGCGGTTCTTCCCGCATCAGTTGTGGCAATAACGTGGTAACGCCCTGCTGAGCGATACGTTCACCAGAGGCTGAAAATACTGAGGCACGAAGAATGTGGTCATCTGCAGCCATACTGGCCAGTACACGGTTGATTTCAGCCTGGTTTAACGCTGCCACTGCCGGGCGAATAAGTCTCTGGTAGTGACGACCCAGGGGATCCTCTGCGGGTGACGACTGACCCATCTGGCTGGTCACTGCAACCATCACTGCAATCAACAGTCCGGTTACCAGTAAGGTCAGCAGAATAAGCCGGTGGGCGGTAGAGAACGTAATACGGCGCAATGCAAAGCCTTTTTTAAGATTAA
>CATMRP010000144.1 GCA_950073835.1 uncultured Alteromonadaceae bacterium | reverse complement strand
CGGATCTTGCGAAAGTTTTCACGGATCCGGTCTGATACCACGATGGTATCGTTAAGAGAGTAACCAATAACCGCCAGAACCGCAGCCAGTACTGTCAGGTCGAATTCCAGTTGCAGAAACGAAAACAGGCCCAGTGTTAGCAGCACATCGTGTATCAGTGCTGATACAGAGCCCAGCGCAAAACGCCATTCAAATCGTGCCGCTACGTAAATAAGAATACAGATAAGCGCTACCAGCATCGCCAGACCGCCCTGCTCTGTAAGCTCTTCACCTACATTTGGTCCGACAAACTCAATACGGCGCTTTTCCACACTGCTATCAGCCTGTTGCAGGATATCAATCACCTGATCACCAATAGCAACGGCTTTCACCCCCTCTCGCGGTGCAATGCGGATAAGTACATCGGTACTGCTACCAAAATTCTGTACTATGGCATCCGGGAAATCATTAGCCGCCAGAGACGAGCGAATTTCGCCCAGATCAGCAGCCTGCTCATAACCGACTTCAATCAGGGTACCGCCGGTAAAGTCCAGTCCCCAGTTCAGGCTGTTAGTCGCCAGTGAAAATAGTGAAGCTAGAATTAAAACCGTTGACAATATCATTGCGGGAACCCGCAATTTCATAAAGTTTATGGTTTCGGATAATTTTAATAATTGCATGTCAGACGCTCCTATATCGCCAGCTTGCTAACACGGCGACCACCCCAAATGGCATTGACAATCACCCGGGTAACCAGGATCGCGGTAAACATGGAGGTAGCGATACCGATCATCAGCGTAATAGAGAAGCCTTTAATCGGACCTGTACCAACGGCAAACAGAATCAAACCAGCAATGAAGGTGGTGATATTGGCATCAAGAATTGTCGAGAAAGCACTGTCATAGCCTTGGTGAATTGCCTGTTGCGGACTGCGCCCGTCACGAATTTCTTCGCGGATACGCTCAAAGATCAGCACGTTAGCATCAACCGCCATACCCACCGTCAGAACGATACCCGCCATACCAGGCAAGGTCAGTGTTGCACCCGGGATCATCGACATGATGCCTATAATCATGACCAGGTTCAGTCCCAGCGCGATGTCGGCCACAATACCAAAGGCTTTGTAGTACACCAGCATAAACACCATTATCAGCGCCAGACCCCAGACAATCGCCTGCATACCTAAATCGATATTCTCCTGACCCAGGCTTGGGCCAACAGTACGTTCTTCAACAATCTGAATAGGCGCAATCAAGGCACCTGCACGTAGTAACAAACTTAAATCGCGGGCTTCTTTAGGTGAATCAAGACCAGTGATCTGGAAGTTACTGGCAAACTGACCACGGATGGTCGCTACGTTGATAACTTCTTCGTGACGTTCAAAAATCAGCTTATCGTTGGCGTCACGTTCGCCGGTAGCCTTATATTCAATAAACACGGTGGCCATTGGCTTACCCACGTTCTCGCGGGTATTGCGTGACATTTTATTACCGCCTTCACTGTCCAGTGATATGCTGACCTGCGGCAAACCGTATTCATCAACGCCACTGTTAGCATCAATAATGTGGTTACCGGTTACCACCACACGCTTGTCCAGCAGCACCGGACGCTCACCTTCATACAACAGTTGTGAACCCGGCGGTACCCGACCGGCAATGGCGTCACGAACATCGTTATCCTGATCCACCATTCTGAATTCCAGCGTGGCCGTTGCGTTCAGAATTTCTTTCGCCTGAGCGGTATCCTGAATACCCGGCAGTTGCACCACAATGCGTTCTGCGCCCTGCTTTTGTACCACAGGTTCGGCAACACCCAGTTGGTTTACCCGGTTACGGATGATGGTAATATTCTGCTTAACCGCGTAGTCCCTGATCTCGGCAAGCTTTTGCTCGGAGAAACGGGCCCGCAGGACCAAATCATCCATTTCCTGATAAGTCAGATCACGATTACGGTTTTCGAGGAAAAACTCGGCTTTATCGAGGGTTTCTTCATCGCGGAACTGAATATCGATAAAGCCATCACGGACATTCACCGAACGATAACGCAGTTTTTCTTCACGCAATGCAGTACGAAAATCGCTTTCGGCATCTTCCAGAGATTTACCAATGGCTTCGTTCATGTCAACTTCCATCAGGAAGTGCACACCACCCCGTAAATCCAGGCCCAGTTTCATGGGCGTACCACCGAGGCCTTCCAGCCATTCTGGCGTATCAGGCGCAAGGTTCATGGCAACAACATAGTCAGTGCCAAGTTCACGATCAAGGAAATCACGCGCTTTTAACTGGCTGTCTGAATCTGGCAGACGGATCAGCAACTGCTCGTTTTCAAACTCTACCGATTTTAACGGTATGTTTTGTTCAGCAAGCGCGGCGGTGATTCGAGATTCGAGTGCTGCAGTGACGGTGGCGTTACGCGAACCGGAAATTTGCACGGCATTATCTTCACCGTATAAATTGGGTAACGCATACAGGCCGCACATCAGTACCATAAACAGTACGACCAGCACCTTAAAAAATGAGTTTTGGTTTAACACAAAAATTCCCTACGACGGGCTGCAGTGATCACCGAGCCCGTTTTAGCTGGTTACTTAGATAGACTTCATTGTGCCTTTTGGCAGCACGGCACTCACGGCAGATTTTTGGACCACGATGTTGGTCTGGTCGTTCAGCGCAACTTCAATAAAATCCTTTTCGTCAGACACTTTGGTTACTTTACCTACCATGCCGCCCTGGGTCAGAACTTCGTCACCTTTGGCCAGCGATGATACCAACGCTTTATGTTCTTTAACCCGCTTTGCCTGTGGACGATACAGCAGGAAATAGAAAATCAGGCCAAATACGCCCAGCATGATCAACATTTCGAAACCGCCGCCCTGGCCACCGCCACCAGCTGTTTGTGCGTGTGCTTCGGAAATAAATAAACTCATAATGTTCCCCGTTATAAATTGTTATAAAGCCGGTACCGGCATGTTTTTCTGTGCGTAAAATTCGCTGACAAATTCGTCCAGAGTATTACTCGCAATCGCGTCCCGCAATCCCTGCATAACCCGTTGATAATAACGCAGGTTGTGAATGGTATTGAGTCTGGCGCCAAGTATCTCATTGCACTTGTCGAGATGATGTAAATATGACCGAGAATAGTTTTTGCAAGTGTAGCAATCACAATTTTCATCCAGCGGGCCCGTATCATGCTTATGTTTGGCGTTGCGGATTTTTATCACACCTTCAGTGACAAACAGATGACCGTTACGGGCGTTGCGGGTTGGCATCACGCAATCGAACATGTCAATGCCGCGGCGAACTGCCTCTACGATATCTTCTGGTTTCCCTACGCCCATCAGGTAACGGGGCTTATGCTCAGGAATTTTCGGTGCTGTGTGTTCGATGATGCGGATCATGTCTTCTTTGGGTTCACCCACCGACAATCCGCCAATGGCATAACCGTCGAAGCCAATGTCCTCAAGACCAGCCAGAGAAATATCCCGCAGGTCTTCGTACATGCCGCCCTGGATAATACCGAACAAGGCTGATGGATTATCACCATGCGCATCTTTACTGCGTCGCGCCCAGCGCAGCGACAGTTCCATAGAAATACGGGCTTCCTGCTGGGTAGCCGGGTATGGCGTACACTCGTCGAAGATCATCACGATATCCGAGCCCAGATCGCGCTGCACTTCCATGGATTTTTCCGGCGTCAGCAAAATCTTCTCGCCATTGATTGGCGAGCGGAAGGTCACCCCTTCTTCGGTAATTTTGCGTAAATCACCCAGGCTAAAGACCTGAAAACCACCGGAATCGGTGAGAATTGGCTTTTGCCAGTGCATGAAATCGTGCAGATCACCGTGCTCTTTTATAATCCCGGTACCCGGGCGTAACATCAGGTGAAAGGTGTTTCCCAGACAAATATGGGCACCGCTTTCGGCCAGTTCTTCGGGGGTCATTCCTTTTACGGTACCGTAAGTACCTACCGGCATAAACGCCGGCGTTTCCACTTCGCCACGTTCAAACACCAGCTTTCCCCGTCTGGCGCGACCGTCGGTATGGAGCAGTTCAAATTGCATGAGAAATAATATCCTGTCTGATCAAGAGGGCTATTTGCGCGCCCCTTTGTCGATACTCAATTGAGGGCGGATTATACCAGCAATACAACAGAGATCATGTGTTAATGCTTTTTTCAATAAACATGCTGTCGCCGTAGCTATAAAAGCGGTATTCCTGTTCAATGGCTGCGGCATAAGCCTTGAGCACATTGTCGCGCCCGGCAAAAGCACTGATCAGCATGATCAGCGTGGATTCGGGCAAGTGAAAGTTAGTGAACATGGCATCCACTACCTTAAATTCGAAACCGGGATAGATAAAGATATCCGTGTCGGCCTGGAACGGCTCAATCACTGCAGTTTTATCAGCATGCAGTGCCGCAGATTCCAGTGAACGCACTGAGGTAGTCCCTACAGCAATCACACGCTTACCAGCGGCTTTGGTAGCTCGAACTGCGTCGACCACAGTTTGTGGCACAATGGCATATTCGCTGTGCATCTTGTGCTCAAGCACATTGTCGACCCGCACCGGCTGAAAAGTCCCAGCGCCTACGTGTAAGGTAACGTAAGCCAGATTGACCTGCTTTTCTGCCAGTGCTGTTAAGATGATCTCATCAAAATGGAGTCCCGCCGTGGGTGCTGCTACGGCACCGGGCGCCTGATTGTAAACCGTTTGATAACGTTCTTTGTCGCTGTCTTCATCGGCTCTGTCTATATACGGTGGTAGTGGCACATGGCCGTGGGCTTCAAGCTGCTCAAGCACCGTACCGGCCCCGTCGAAACACAGTTCAAACAATGTGTCCTGCCGGCCTGTTACGGTGACTTCAACCGCGCCTTCCAGCAGCAGCTTTGTGCCGGGTTTAGGCGCTTTGCTGGCGCGCACATGGGCCAGGGCGTTGTGCTCATCCACAATGCGCTCAACCAGCACTTCCACTTTACCGCCCGAGGCCTTTTGCCCCAGCAGGCGCGCAGGTATGACCCGGGTATTATTAAACACCAGTAGATCACCGGGCTCCACCAACTCGAGCATGTCCCGGAACTGTTTATGGTCGACCCTACCCGTTTTGCCATCGAGGTGTAACAAACGGCTGGCAGTGCGCTCAGCGGTAGGATGTTTAGCAATCAGGTGCTCAGGCAGAGTAAAACTAAAATCTGATAATTTCATGCAGCTCAAATGTTGTATCAAATTGCTTTTAAATCGCAGGAATTACCAGCGCGGACGGGGTTTCCGGCGATATAAAAGGGTTTCTGTCAAAAATTGGCGGGAGTGTAACACATTTCGCCGAAAAAGGCGGTGTCTTCGGCACAATATCAATGCTTAAGGCTGCACTTCAGCGCTCATGAGAGGGAGGATTTCAGACCTTCCCGGCACACTTAAGACCACATTTTAAGTTGGTTAGCAATTCTCTCACCAACTTTAGGTATATATATTTATACCAATGAATGCCGTATGATACACAGTTTTTCTTTTATTATTTTGGAATAAGACTATTATTTAACCAAAGCGATGATGTTCTCCCATCTTCCTTGTTCAACCCAGTCACTTTGGCTGGGTTTTGTTTATGTGCCGCACAATTCACGTATCCACTGCATCGTAGCGAATTAATCGTTGTCACCAGCGGCCATTATTTCGGCCATCATCTCTGCCGATAACGGCCTTGCTTTGAGCACAAAAAGAATTTGCAACAGTAAATCAGCGCCTAAAATGCCTTTGTTCACCTTATTACGCAGATTATCTGCCGTTTGCGAAACCCCAATTTCTGCCAGTTTGTCACTTAACCCCTGATATTTCACACCGCGCAGCGACATTTCTGAGCGAATAATCCGCTGCACCACCATCCGCCATTGATTTTGACCTTTCAAAATAACCCCTTTCGTGAATTATAATTTACATTGACACACTTTTTTACACATATAGACATAATTATTATTGACTATTGCTACCTTAATTGTCTACACTTTTCCTCGTTCCGGCAGATACACGTAAAAAATCGGCCGTAACGGGCAATGAGAACAACACAGAGTATCGGTTTAGTCACACTTTGTTGCACTAATTAACGTAAAGTCGTTGCAACAGTGTAGTAAATCTGACTAGAGTTAACGGCATTTAGCTGATTCGGTAAGGAGATATAGTATGGAATGGGATCTTGAACAACTTGAGGCCCTGTTTAAAGACATGGATGACCTGGTCGTCACCCGCGAGAAAGAATGTTTACTGATTGCAAATCAGGACGGGCTGGATGCCTGGCTGGCAATCAGCGGTGAACAAATCATTGTAGAGAGTTTACTGTTTAACGCTTCTCAGGTTGCCGACAAAGCCGCTCTGGACCACGATATTCTGTCAACTCACATGCTTTTCCCACTCACAACGGTGGCCATTTCCAACGTCAACGGAGAGGAATACTACACGGCATTTGGTGCGCTAAGCGCGCAGTCAAAAGCAGAAAGTATTCAAATTGAAGTGACTACGTTATTTCAAAACGTGGCCGCTTTCCTTGACGCTTATGAGTCACATTTGAAGTAATTTAAGGAGAAATTTATGTCTGTTTGGAAAAAACTGATCACAGCAGTGAAAGGTGGAGCCAACGAAGCGGCCCAGTCAGTGGTAGATAGTCAGGCAATCAGAATTCTTGAACAGGAAATTCGGGAAGCAAAAGAAGAGTTGCGCAAATCTGATCATGCCCGCACCCAAATTCTGGCAAAGTGCAAATTGTCACAACAAAAGGTTGATGGATTTAATCAGTCGATTGCGGAGTATGAAGCCCATGCCCGTAAAGCTATCGACACCGACCGTGAACTGGCGCTTGATTGCGCGCAAAAGGTAAGCGAACTGAAAGCCGAACGCGATCAGGAACAACAGTACCTCGACCAGTTCAATGCATCAGAAAAGCAGTTAGCGAAAAACATTCAGCAGGCGAAAGCCAACCTTCGTCGCCTGGAGCAACAGGTTGATATGGTGAAAGCGACCGAGAGCGTGCAGAAGGCTCAGGTTGCGGTGTCTTCCCGCCATTTGGGTGCCAACAGCAAAATGAAGACGGCGACTGAGTCATTGTCGCGTATTCAGGAAAAGCAGAAAATGCGCACCGCAGAGCTGGAAGCAGCGGAAGAACTGGCTTCATCTGAATCGTCTGACGATTTAGAGAAACGCCTGGCAGCGGCAGGTATCAAAGGCGGCCAGAGCTCGGCCGATGATGAGCTGGCACGCATTTTAGGCAAGTAAATAAAATCAAGCGGTTAAGTCTCAGGTTTGCTCTCGGGCAGGTACTTGGACTAACCGCTATTTTTTTGCGAAGATGGCAGGCAACTCAGTAACCAGGGATAGTCAGTGGCGCCAATATGTGGATAAAAATCCGACGCGTAATGCTTAACTATTTTGCCGAATCGCGATGGTATACCATCGTTCTGGCGACGCTGTTTTATGCATTGTCGTCGTGGTTATTGCTCTATGCATTTAACGAACAGGCACTCACCGAAAGTGTTGACTTCATCTACTGGCTGGCAGTTACTGGTTCAACGGTTGGCTACGGTGATTTATCGCCGCAAACCCCGGCTGGCAAGCTTGTTGTGGCCTTGTATGTTATCCCGCTTGGGTTAAGTATCTTTGCGATGATTGTGGGCCGGGCTGCCGCGTTTGTGGGAAATCAATGGAGAAAAGGTATTATGGGGTTATCCAGTCTCAGTGTAAGCAACCATATTCTGGTCATTGGCTGGAATGAGCAACGCACGTTGTTACTATTAAAGCTGCTGCTGCAGGAACGTGAGTCCCTACCTGATAAGCCCGACATCGTACTTTGTGTCAGAGCCGACATTGCCAACCCAATGCCCGGCCAGATAGAATTCATCCGGGTTGAGTCATTTAATAAGGATGAAGACATGGACAAGGCCTGTATCAGCGCGGCGGCCACCATTCTGATTGACAATCCCGAAGATGATTTGACCATGACCACAGCACTTTATTGTGCGCAAAAGAATCCATCAGCCCATCAGGTTGCTTATTTTGATGATGATAGCCTGGTCCGGCTGCTGCAGATGCATTGCCCACAGGTGGAATGCACGCCCAGCGTTGCGGTTGAAATGCTGGCTAAAGCGGCTTTCGATCCCGGTTCCAGCGCCTTGCACCACGACTTGTTAAGCGTTGATGACGATGGTCAGGCGCAGTTTTCTCTGACTATCCCCCACTCGATTGAGCCGGTGAGCTATCAAACTTTATTTATGGCGTTTAAACGACAGTATGATGCAACTCTGATTGGTTGTGCCGGCGCTGAACTCGGAAAATCCGTCACGCTCAACCCCACATTGGATACCGTTATTTCTCCGCAGGATAAGCTGTATTATATCGCCAAAGCCCGCATTACCGATATTAACTGGAATGCGCTCACGGAGCAGTGATATGTTTAAAAAATGGTTTACATCAGATGCCCCAAAAAAGCCTGCCGCACCGGAGGTGATGGGCCTGTACTTAGGCGGCTCCTTTGAACTGGATGCGCTTAAGCTCAAATTACTCACGCCGCAATTATGCATTGAAGGGGCGGCCAGCCAGCATCTAATTCAGGCAGTAGGCCAGGCAGAGTTGGACAGCGGTGGTACACTCTTGCGCTTTTACACCGACGATGATGCCTTCCTGCAAGTGGTGCTCGACGGTGGCATGCGCGAAAACCACATTACCGATGTAAAGCTCTGGTACTTTTATTCCACCACGACTATCGGCAACCAGTCGCAATGGCAACAATGTCTCGACAAAGAGATTTCCCGTCCCACCTATGAATTGGAAGGTCATGGGTTTACTCGCGTCTGGGATGCTGTGGGTGATGAGTCACCACCAGTTGCCGTTACCGAAAAAACCTGGGAAGAAGACGGCGATGTGAGTGAAACCGACCAGTTTATGATGCTTTACGAGCGCCCAATTGATAACGACCGAACGGAGTCATTGCTGGTTGCCGGCGAAGAGAAAATCGTCGGTGCCAACGCCGATCGCTGTCTGGTGATCAGTACCGGGTTTGACATTCACCCCTCAGATATTCGCATTAACGGCTAACAATAAGGAAAACGCATGGAAATTATCACTCAGTCGATGGCCGGACTTTTAAACTTCGCCCTGTATTTTGCGATCTCTATTATTTACCTGTTCATCTTTAAGGTGGTGTACGCCATGGTGACGCCGCACGATGAATGGAAACTGGTTAAACAGGAAAAAAACGTAGCCGCGGCAATTGGCTTTGGTGGCGCCATGGTTGGCTTCAGTCTGGCCCTGGCAAGCGCCGCATCAAACTCGCTGGGGCTGATTGATTTTACTCTATGGGGCATTGTTGCCGTAATTGCCCAGAGCCTGGCGTTTGCCCTGTTGCGGTTCAGTTTTATGCCGAAAATTGCCGAGCGCATTAATAACAATGAAATTTCTGCCGGTGTTATGCTTGCTGCCATGTCGATTGCCGTGGGTATTCTGAATGCCGCTTGCATGACTTATTAGGAGTTTTGCGATGAGCCATTCACAAAAACGTTCTAAAAGTATTCATCTGCATCAGTTACGCAAAGCTTTTGCCTTAAAACCGCTGGCGGTAGGTGTAGCCGGGATCATGCTGACCGCCTGTGGTGGCAGCCGTGAACAGTCAAACATTTACGTGTCACCGGAAGATTGCCAGCAGGATAACCCGGAAGCAACTGGCCAGTGTCTGGCAGCATACGAGTCAGCCCTTGAGGAGCATAATCGCACTGCGCCTAAATTCGATACACAAAATGATTGTGAATACGAATTTGGTAATGACCGCTGTCAGTATTTGCAAACGTCTTCCGGCAGCTTTTTTATGCCCTTTATGGCCGGTTACATGGTAAGTCAGTTATTGCAACCGCGGCCCTACTATTCGCAACCACTGTATACCTCGTTTTCCCCTTACTCACCGTTCCGCTCCCGCTGGGTCACGTCAAACGGCTATGTCTTTGATGGCGATATCAGAAAACGTTCTTATAGTGCCCCGTCATCGGTTTTTGAGAAGAAACCAACCGTTAATCGCACCATTAAACGTGGTGGATTTGGTAGTAGCGTACGGGCGAAATCGAGCTGGGGCAGTTCCAGCAGTAAATCCAAGGGCTGGGGCGGCTAGCATGTTCAGAATGGCCAGTCAGCCGCGCCACAACTGGCAACAGTTAGCGGCTGAATATGGTTTTCACTTTCATACCATGTACGGCGAACCCTATTGGGATGAAAGTGCTTACTATCAGTTTACCCTGCAACAAATCGAGCAGGATATAGAAGACCCAACCGCCGAATTACACCAAATGTGTCTGCACGTAGTGGATAAAGTGGTTAATTCTGAAGCATTGCTCACGCAGTGCCAGATACCACAAGCACACTGGGATTTTATCGCTTCAAGCTGGCGTGAAAAGCAGCCTTCACTGTATTCACGACTCGATTTGGTTTACAACGGGCAATCCCCGGCAAAACTCCTGGAGAACAACGCAGATACTCCAACGTCCCTGTACGAAACCGGGTTCTGGCAATGGCTATGGCTGGAGAACCTGGTGAATGCCGGTAAGATTGCCCGCCACGCCGACCAGTTTAACTCCTTACAGGAAAAGCTGGTTTACCGCTTTGAGCAATTGAGGCGGCAATACAATTATCAACGCATTCACTTTAGTTGCTGTGAAGATTCGGTAGAGGATCGGGGCACCGTGCAATACCTGCAGGATTGCGCCAGTGCAGCGGGCATAGACGCCCCGTTTTTGTTTGTTGAAGAAATAGGCCTTAGCGACACAGGCTATTTTACCGATTTAGACGACAACGCCATTACCCATTGCTTCAAACTTTACCCGTGGGAGTTTATGCTCCGGGAAGAGTTTGGCGATGCGCTGGAAGCGGCAGATGTTGGTTGGCTCGAACCGCCATGGAAGTCGGTGTTGTCCAATAAGGCGCTGCTGCCGCTGTTGTGGCAGGCGTTTCCCAATCATCCCAACCTGTTACCGGCTTTTTTTGAGCAGGATAAGCATCGGACCACCGGCGGCAAATGGATTAAAAAACCGTTATTTTCCCGTGAAGGCGCCAATATCTCGCTACTCAACGACGATGATTCACCAACCACCTTATCGGATGGACCTTACGGCGAAGAAGGGTTTATCCTGCAACAGTACCATCCCCTGCCCCGCTACGGCGATCAATACGTGTTGATTGGCAGCTGGCTGGTAGACGATTTGCCAGCTGGCATCTCTATTCGGGAAGACCGTTCACTGATTACCCAGGACCTATCGCGCTATTTGCCGCACATTATTTTATGAGACAGTTTACCTTATCCCAACAGCTCAGAATTTTAGGTGTATTGGCCCTCGGCCTGCTAGGCACCGAGTTTATTAATTTATTGCTGTCGAACTGGTTAAATCAATTTGGTATCCGGCCGCGTGTTCCTGGCAACCTACCGGGTGTTTTTCTGGCCCCCTGGCTACACGCCAACCTGACGCACTTTGCCAGTAACTTTTTACCTTTATTACTGTTTATGTGGCTGAGTATGCAGTGGGGCAAGCTGACTTTTGTAAAGTCCACGCTGCTAATTTGGCTGGGCGCAGGATTACTGGTGTGGTTATTTGGTCGAAATGCAATGCACATTGGCGCCAGCGGCATTGTTTATGGTTACCTTGGCTTTCTTATTCTGGGCGGCTTTTATAGCAAAAAATTACATTTATTAATTATTTCGGTAGTGATAGCCGTGCTATATGGCGGTATGATATTCGGCGTACTGCCCTTACAGCGATTTGTTTCCTTTGAATACCACCTGTTTGGTTTCATTATGGGCTTACTAAGTGCTCACCTGTGGGCGAAATCCTCTTAATATCAAGGCTTATAGCCTGCTATTGTAAGTAAAGAAGTTACCTTATGTCAGACAGCACACAGTCAACCGCTAAACCTCAGAATCAGGGGTTTCTGCCTAATCTGGCATTTAACATTGTCATCCCGGTGGTACTCATGAGCTATGCCAGCTCCGAAGAGTACTTAGGTCCGGCCTGGAGTATTGT
>CATMRP010000143.1 GCA_950073835.1 uncultured Alteromonadaceae bacterium | reverse complement strand
TCACTGGTTGTTTTGCACATTGTGTGGAGCAGTTTTTGTATGTTGTCTTGTGTGGATTGTGGTGCCTGTTGCGCCACGTTTCGGGTGTCTTTTTAGTGGGCGGAATCCGACCCGTTTGCCGGCGGTTCCGTACCGGCCGAACTGACTACTAAAATTTCGCCAAATCTGGTGTCAATGGCAGGCACTAATCAACCTAACCCAAGGTGTGTTGCCCTGACAGGCGAAATTGGTAAACAGGTGAGTTGCAGTATTTACGAACAACGCTCGTCAACCTGCCGGGAATTTGAGGCCGGTTCGGCCGATTGTTTAAAAGCACGGCTAAAGCACGGGATCACTGACGATGTGATCCCTATACGCGTTGCCTGATAGAATTAGCTGAGAGGACTTAGTACCAGCGTGTCTTTACAGTGCAGCTCGGCCGGATACACGTGGCTGGCAATGATGATAAGGCGCGCTGCGGCTTCGCGTTGTAACAAGGCAACCAGCTGGCTGACCGCAGCTCCATCGAGCCCCTCAAAGGGTTCATCCAGCAGCCACACCGGTGAGTGGATAAGCATTGCCCGCGCAATGCCTAAGCGCTTGCGCTCACCGCCGGATAATACGCGGCCACCGGGGCCGAGCCACTCGCCGAGGTCATTCAGCTGGGCAAGGCCCACTTTGGCCAGTACATCATTAAGCTGCGTTGCAGAAAACTCCCGACCCAGGGTCAGGTTATGCCTGAGCGTAGCGGCCAGGATCACCGGTTGCTGCTCCAGATATAGCCAGCCTTCAATCAGGCCATCATCCGGCACAGCACCATCACAAAGGCGCTGTCCATGGCAGGCTACCAACCCACTGATAGCCTGCAGTAACTGAGATTTGCCTGCGCCGCTTGGTCCGCCAACCAGGTAAAGACCGCAGGCATCAAATTCCGCCGTCACTTTTTGTTCGGGTAGGTTAACAGAACCAAAGTCGGTAAGTTTGAGCGTGTTGGAAAGTGGTACGGCATCTGTCAGTTGCAGAGGCTCTACCGGTAGTGTTTTAAGTGCCTGTTTGCCCTGCACATAACGGTTCAGCGCGGGCTGACCATTGAAGGAACGGCCCAGCCAGTCACCGGCGCTGAGCAACAGCATGGGCACCACCAGCAACAGCGGGTTGCCGCCGTCACCCTCAAGCTGAGTATGAATAGCCAGATAAATAATGATCAGCATCAACGCCCAGGCAAGCCCCTGAAACACCCACATACTCTGCAACGTAAGCCGCTGCTGACTCGTTTCAGTCTGCCACAGCGTTTGCGCAGAAGGTAACTGCGCTAACTGCTCTTTTACTGTTTTTAAATGCCAGATAGCCACACTTCTGAGCACCACATCGGATTGCTCCCTGAATTCGTGCTCCTGTAATATCTGCTCTTTAGCTAATGTGTGTCCTTGCATACAAAGCGCCGCCATGATCACCAGCCAGATAACGCCAAGCGCGATTGTCCAACCGGCAAAAGGGATATCCAGCACCAGCAGTGTTACTGCGCTCACCACCAGCATAAGCACCGCAGAAGCCTGCTGAGATACCCAGCCGACCCACACCGCAGCGATGGCCTCAGTATGACTGGCCAGCGCTTCAACTTCTTCACTACGCTGGCGGATCTGCGCGGCAAACAGCCGTTCAAATAATTGCACGCGTAGCAGCGAGGTGAGTTGTAATAAATGCTTGTGACCTACCCACATGTGGGCATAACCACTACCAATGCGTATTAGCGCCAGGGCTCTGATAACGACCGCTGGCAGCATGTAGTTAAAATTGACCGGGGCCACGGCGCAGGCGGCAATAAACCACGAAGAAACAATTAAAATCGCCAAGCCGGCACCGCCGTGCAGCACTGCCAGTAATACGGTAATGAAGGCTTTCACGATACTACCTCCCCAGCCGTTTGCTGCACCCTGCGGTTTTCCACCTGCCAGGCTCGGTTAAACCAGTCATCCGGCAGCGCCTTATGGGAAACCCATAACAAAGTTCGCCCCTGCCCCAGGGTATAAATAAGCTGGCTAAGGCTGTGATGTTGCGCTTCAGGTAGATGCGCAGTGGGCTCATCGAGGAGCCATACCGGCGCGTCAGACAGTAACAAGCGCGCCAGTGCCAGACGCTGTGCCTGTCCGCCGGAAATAGCAGGCACTTCAGCCAGCGGCGTGTCGAGCCCTGCCGGCAGCGAATCCAGCCATGCCTTAAGCTCCACTTCACTAAGCACCTGTTCCAGCCTGGCGGTGGTAAAAGTGCGCTGATAATTAAGGTTTTCGCGCAGCGTGGCGGGTAACAATACCGGATGCTGAGTGAGCATGGCCACCCGACAAGGCAGGCGGTAATTCCCCCTCCGCTGACCAGCGAGGGCTTCCAGTAACAAGGTTTTACCACTGCCGGACGGCCCGGTTACGGCCACCCAGTCACCAGGCAGTAGCGTTAATAACTGGCTGGCAAGCAGGTTATCGGCCAGTTGTAAGCTAAACTGCTGCGGCTCGGTCAGTTCGTTAGCCGGTTCATCGAGTTGAGCGGCATCCAGCGGCGCAAGCCAGTCACCGGCAGCATCCCGAGCGGCTTCAGCTTCAGCCTTCTGGTGATAAAACTGCCCCAGCGCTTTAAGTTCAGAAAACAGCAATGGCGCGGTAAGTAACAACCATAAGCCAGAATGCAGCGTAAGCTCGGGGCCTAACGAGAACTCGCCCAATAAACTAAAACCAATAAACACAGCAATTAAGGCAACGGCAATGGTCGAAAAAAAATCAAGTACGGTATTAGATAAAAACGCCACGCCAACCACTTTCATGGTGCGTTCATTCAGGTCGTCACTGGCTTGTTTTAATATCTCTTGTTCAATCTGATGGGAGCGAAAACTGGCCAGTAACCCGAGCGCCGTGAGGCGATCAACAAACAGGCTGCCTAGCCGGGTGAGAGCGACAAAGTGTTTCCGCTGAAGTGCCGCAGCGCCCTTACCCACCAAAATCATAAACAGCGGAATAAGCGGCAATGTGATCAACAGGCTGCCACCCACCACCGGGTTAACCACCAAAATAAACAGCAGCGCGAAAAAGGGCGTAAGCACCGCCACGTATTGTTGCACCTGATAGTCATAGCGCCAGTGAACCAGCGCGCTGATGTGTCGGGTCCATACCGATTGCCAGAAGTAAGCCGAATGGGTGCTGACTAACGATGTTTGCTCTGCCACCAAACGCTCGGCAAAGCGTTTTTCAAGGCCCCTAAGTAAATCGGATTTTGCCTGCAAGGTGCGACGATAAGCATCACTCTGCAGCAGCCAGGCCAGTATTAACGCAGCCGCCAGACCCAGCCAGTCACTCATATCCGGCTGCTGAGCCAGCACTACCCAAGTATGCATCATCGCGGAAAACAGCCAGTAGCCGGCAATTAAACATAACAGCCGGATGGTTTTTATGGCTACCAATAAAAACAAGGTGCTGCGCGATGCAACACCCTGCTCGGTGACGGTAGCGTTAAACCACCGTGGAAGGGACTGGCTCTCTTTCACTACTGATCTTCTGGGTCTTCAGGGCGATCCAAATTCTCAGTCGATTCTAGCCACATGGCGTTGATAATGCCAAATGAGCAAGCCAGTAACACGCCTAATATCCAGGTAAAATACCACATGTTCTGTTCTCCTTAATAAATCGCGTGAGATGAGTCTAGGTCGCTGTTTTTAATGCGACCGCGCATCACGTAGAAGCCGTAAGCGGTATAGCTTAAAACAATGGGTACAAACACACAGGCTACACCAAACATTATTTTCAGGGTCATTTCACTGGATGTTGCATCCCAGACAGTTAAGCTCGCCACCGGCATAGTGGTGCTTGGCATCAGGAATGGGAACATCGAGAAACCTGCAGTCAGAATAATACCTGTCATCATCAGCGCGCTGCTCACAAACGCCCAGCCTCCGCGGCCGGCTTTGGAGAAGAAAGCGCAGGCTAATCCGGCACCAATACCTAACAGAGGCGCCACCACCATCCAGGGATATTTGCTGTAATTAGCCATCCAGGCACCGGCTTCAACCGCCACTTCTTTCTTAAGCGGGTTAGAAGTCGCCAGCGTATCCACGGCTGAAGTAACCACAAAGCCATCCAGTCCAAAGGCAACCCACAGGCCAGCCAGAATAAACAGCACCACAGTTGCCAGTGACAGTACAACAGATACTGCCCGTGCCCGCACTTCAATAAAGCTGTCGGTTTTCATTTGCAGCCAGGTAGCGCCGTGATTGAGGATCATCGCTACGGAAACCAAACCCGCTACCAGTGCAAACGGCGTAAGCAGGCCAAAAAACGAACCGGTATAGGTGGCTTTTAAATTGCCATCCAGCTCAAACGGTACGCCCAGCAACAGGTTACCAAAGGCCACGCCAAAGATTAGCGCGGGCACGAAGCCAGACGTGAACAGTGCCCAGTCCCAGCTGGTACGCCAGCGCTTATCTTCTAACTTACTGCGAAAATCAAAGCCCAACGGACGCATCCACAGGGCAATCAGCACCAGCGCCAGCGCCAGGTAAAAGCCCGAGAAAGCGGTAGCATAGATCATCGGCCAGGCTGCAAAAATAGCGCCGCCGGCGGTGATAAACCACACCTGATTACCGTCCCAGTGCGGACCCACCGTGTTAATCATCACGCGGCGCTCGTCGTCGGTTTTACCAATCAGGGTGAGCAGTGCGCCAACCCCTAAATCAAATCCATCGGTGATGGCAAAGCCAATCAGCAGTACACCAACCAGCACCCACCAAATTACTCGTAGTACTTCATAATCAATCATGCGTTTGCTCCTTGAGTACCCAGGCCAATAGCATCATCCAGTTTCTTGTCGTCTTCCGGTGGAACCGGCCCCTTTTTGGCGTATTTCTTCATCAGGTAGAAGCCAATCACAAACATCGTTGCGTAGAACAAGGTGTAAGCCACCAGGGTAGTCACAACGTCAGAAACAGACAGGTTAGACACCGCGGTATGTACTGGTAACACTTCGGCGATAGACCAGGGCTGACGGCCATACTCGGCAACAAACCAGCCAGCTTCACAGGCAATCCACGGTAGTGGCAGCGACCATACCGCCGCTTTCAGCAACCAGCGCGGCTGAGTGATGCGGTGTTTAGTGCTGTAATAGAATGCCGCAATAAACAGCGCCAGCATCAAAAAGCCTGCTACCACCATCAGGCGGAAAGAGTAAAACAATGGTGCTACCGGTGGGATGCTGTAATCCACCGCTTTTTCCAACGCTTCTGGTGTAGGCTGAGTGATATCGTCAGTGAACGGTTCCAGCAACAGCGCATAGCCTAAGTCGTCTTTATTACGCTCAAACATTTCAAGTTCAGCGGGCGTTGCTGTGCCGTCTTTCACTTTTTCCAGCTGTTTCTGTGCCTGTACGCCTGACAAAATTCGCACCCGGTGAATCTCTTTGAGGTCTTTGATCCCCATCACTTCTTCATCCAGTGAACGGGTAGCAATAATGCCCATGGCCCACGGGATCTGAATAGCGAAGTCCATTTTTTCTTCTTCGTCATTCGGAATGCCGAACAAGGTAAAAGCTGCCGGCGCCGGGTGAGTTTCGTACTCAGCTTCCACAGCCGCCAGTTTAACTTTTTGCACGTCACCCAGCTCGTAACCGCTTTCGTCACCTAAAACAATTACCGACAGGGTAGCCGCCAGACCAAAGCTGGCCGCAATCGCAAAAGAGCGACGGGCAAAGGCAATATGCTTATGCTTGAGCAGATAGTAACTGGAGATAGCCAGCACAAAAATGGCACCGGTGACATAGCCTGCAGAGACAGTGTGGACAAATTTAACCTGGGCTACCGGGTTAAAAATCACTTCGCTGAAGCTGGTCATTTCCATGCGCATAGAATCGGTATTGAAGCTTGCTCCCACCGGATACTGCATCCAGCCGTTGGCAATCAAAATCCACAGCGCAGAAAAGTTTGAGCCAATGGCCACCAGCCAGGTTGCCATTAAGTGCTTCACTTTGGACATTTTGTCCCAGCCGAAGAAGAACAATCCCACGAAGGTAGATTCTAAAAAGAACGCCATTAACCCTTCAATGGCCAACGGAGCGCCAAAGATGTCGCCCACGTAGTGAGAATAGTAAGACCAGTTCATGCCAAACTGGAACTCCATCGTTAATCCGGTAGCAACGCCGATGGCAAAGTTAATCCCGAACAACTTGCCCCAGAACTGGGTCATTTGTTTGTAGATTTCTTTACCGGTCATCACATAGACCGACTCCATAATGGCTAACAGAAACGTCAGACCAAGGGTCAGCGGGACAAAGATAAAGTGGAACATTGCTGTTAAAGCAAATTGTAACCGCGATAGTTCTATCAACGTATCGCTCATGGGACTCTCCTTTGATGTTTCTAAATACTAAACCGGGGTTGCCTGTAGCCTGGTCAGAGTTACCCATGCTACAGGTCTGAAATAATTGCTACCTGAGAGGCCAACAGCCTCAGGCACTTTTTAACGCTTTATAAATTGCACTTTGCATAACTTGCGCCAACCAGAAACAAACATTTAAAATATTGATATAATTGAATTAATTTAAATTCATTAGCTCAAAAGGTGGAAATCTTCTAAGCAGCGTGGCGCATGGCTGACATATTTGTCAGTAGTCTGTCAGAACTGACAAGTCTCGTTCTCAGAGAAGTCGCATGAAGATACAGCAAAGCTGGCGGTCAAATTTTGATCGCCATCAACTAACTGATAAGGGAGTCGTTTGAGAGTATCAGGGAGTGCCTGGTCAGGGCAGCGGGCATACAGCCCGCAAGTTATTTTGGGGATCTGACAGAGCTTTACTGTATGGAGAAAGTGCGATGGCAGGCATTGCACACGCGCATTAAATCCACCACATGCTGACGAACTTCTTCCTCGCTCGCGTCCGGGTTTTGAATTGCCTGCCAATGAGGCCGCATGCTTTGCGCCATAGCACGAAAAGCCGGCGGTATTTGCTGACCCACACCATTAGGGCGATTCGCCTGCTCGCGGGTTTGCAGGTTCGCGACACGCTGACGCAACTCCTCCCGCTTGCCTTCCAGCAGCAATTGCTGGGTATCGGTTAGCGCTTCAAGCATGTCGCGCATATGGCCCAGCACAAACGCTTTTTGCTTCTCGTTAAGCGTTACCGCCATACGCTCATCAGCGGCCAGCGCATTTGCCGCTGACCATGTCAGGCAAAGTGTCACCAGCAGCGCACTAAGAGAGCCCTTTGCCATGTTATTCTCCAGCCTGATAGGTTACCGTAAAAGCACCGCGTAAATCTCCCGCGGCAAAGCCGGTTGCCTCATCTTCCGGGTATTGCTGTTTGATGGCTTCCTTCACTGGTTCTGCCAGCGATGCGCCATGACAGTTAAGGCATAAGCCGCCAGTCATAATTGGCGCCATAAAACGATATTTACCGGCTGCTTCATCAACATGTACCGTTGTCAGGCCGCCGGGATCCAGCCCCTCTTCCAGCCCTTTCACCATGGCCATCAGCGATGATTTCTCCCAGCTGTCTGCGCGGTTTTGCGGGTTGCGTACCTTCAACGCGGTGCGTCCTACCTGCCAGCCATCGGTGCTGAGTTGTGCAGCTATAGCCGGCGCGATGTCCCTACATACCTGAACACCATTAGGTAACCCGCCGTCTTTTACTGCCTGCTGCAGGTTTTGTTTTAGCGTTTTGCCCAGTTGCATGGCCTTGTGCTTCGCCTGCGCTTTAAACTCTGCTTCGCTAAGCTGCCCTGCCTGAGCGGCCAGGGGAAGCAATAAGCACCCCATTAACACTGCTTTATTAGTGAGTCTGCTCATTTGTCATCCTGCTCCAGTCTTTCGATACCCAGTGCCTTCAAGACGTATTTCTCGTATACAGGTTCGCTGGTACCGGTTTTCATCTTACGCATGAAATACTTTTCAAAGGCAATCTTGGCCAGATGCACCCATTTACCCTTCTTAAACCAGGTAACATTACGCGGCGGAATTTGCGGCATGGCCACAAACGCAGCACCGGTGTCACCCATATCAGCCAAACAAATTGCATGCCAGGTGCCTTTTGTTGAAGGCGGTTTATCGTCCACAATGATGGATTTCATATTATGCGCAATGGCCGTCATCATGGTTTCAATCATGTAACCGGTTTTCGGCGTACCGGTTGGGACCGGTGTCGCCTCAACCGGCGGGATAGCCACGCATACACCACCCGAGAAGATATTAGGGTACTTAGGAGAACGCTGGAATTCATCGGTGATGACAAACCCTTTCGGGTTGCACAGCCCTTCCACATTGGCCACCGCCGGCACACCACCAAAAGGCGGGATCAGCATGGAATGATTGAACGGCTCCTCATAGGTAAATTCCACCTCGCCTTTTCGATTGAGTTCAGATACATGCATCATGCCCTCTTCGACCTTATCCACCTGCGCATTGCAGATCCATTTGATATTGCGGTTGCGCAGTTCTGATTCGAGCATTGATTTTGAGTCACCCACGCCGCCCAGCCCCAAATGGCCGATGTAAGGCTCACTGGTTACAAAGGTCATGGGGACTTTGTGACGAATTTTGGCGTCGCGCAGCGCCTTATCCAGAATAAAGGCATATTCGTAGGCCGGGCCAAAACAACTGGCGCCCTGAAATGAGCCCACTACTACCGGACCGGGATTCGCCACCAGCTTCTCAAAGTCGGCATAGCAATGTTCGGCATGATCCAATGTACAAACAGACTGAGTGAACCCTCCGGGGCCAGCCCCTTCAATTTGGTCAAAGGCCAGACGCGGGCCGGTAGCAATAATCAGGTAGTCATAGTCGATGATTTCACCTTCGCTGGTGACCAGTTGATTGGCCTCAGCATCAATTTTGTCGACCCGGGCACATTTAAACGCGATCTTCTTTTTGGCCAGGTATTTTTCAATAGGCATCGTTACTGCACCGGCTTCGCGCCACCCTACTGCGACCCAGGGGTTGGAAGGTACAAACCTGAACTCTTCCCGCTCATTCACCACCATGACTTCATGGCCAGCCCCCAGCGCTTCTTTTACTTC
Organism: uncultured Alteromonadaceae bacterium; assembly: GCA_950073835.1. Classification (GTDB taxonomy): domain Bacteria; phylum Pseudomonadota; class Gammaproteobacteria; order Enterobacterales; family Alteromonadaceae; genus Alteromonas. Next base: position 3,013 of record CATMRP010000143.1, on the reverse strand, counting down.
ATAAGCCGCTGGCATGCCGCCGGTTCCTGCACCTAACACCACTATTTTTGCCATAATCATTCTCTTTTATCGTTATTGGCTCTGCTAGTCCTGCCACACTGGTGGCTAACAAATCCGTTGAACAAGTCTTTCTGTTAACAAGTTGTTTACCAATATTCGTGCCATTGTGGTGTAAACATAGTAGGATGATGTTTTATATTAGATTTTTAATATATTTAACGGTAAAACGGCTTGTGAAGCACATTGAGCTGTGTCAAATTTGACAACCAAGCTCAGCTTTCAGCTGCCATATTTGTCTCAGGAGAAAGGGGTTATGAACGCATCGCTTATTCAGTCAATGATTAACGCCATTGATAAACCAGCGATATTCATTACCAATGATTACGTTATTCAGGCGGTTAACGATGCCTATCGTGAAACTTATGATACCGAAGTTATCATTGGTAACAGCACCTGTTATGCAATATCCCACCGCAACGATGCCCCCTGCGACCAGCGTGGTGAAGAATGTCCTTTAGCCCAGTGTCAGAAAACCAACCGGCCCAGCAGTGTGGTGCACATTCACAACACCAATGATGGCAAAACCTATTGCGATATCTTAATGAAGCCGGTGCGTGATGAAGATGGTATGACCATAGGCTACCTGGAAATCCTCGATCGCATTAGCTACGCCGCTGCCGACTCGCAAAAGAACAAAATGATTGGCGGTTCAGACAACTTTAAACAAATGCTTAACCGCATTAACCGTGCTGCGCAGTCGGAGATAGCGGTATTACTGCAAGGCGAAACCGGCGCAGGTAAAGAACTGGTTGCCCAGGCCGTTCACCAGTCCAGCCGCCGTAAAGACAAACCTTTTGTGGTGATTGAATGTACCGGGTTAAACGAGAGCCTGTTTGAGTCGGAGTTGTTTGGCTATGAAAAGGGCGCGTTTACCGGAGCATCTAACAGTAAGAAAGGCCTTATCGAAGTGGCCAACGGCGGCACCGTGTTCTTCGACGAAATTGGCGACGTACCGCTTAATATGCAGGTAAAACTGCTGCGCTTGCTGGAAACGCAGTGCTATCGCCCGGTAGGCGGCTTAAAACAAAAAAAGGCGGACTTCCGCCTGGTGTGTGCCAGCCACAAAAACCTGCTGGCAATGGTCGAAAAAGGTGAGTTTCGTCAGGATTTGTATTTTCGAATCGCTGGTTTCCCCATTCATTTACCCGCGTTACGCGAACGAAAATCGGATATTCCACTGTTGTGTAAGCATTTTCTGACCGGCGGCGAGCACCGTCATAAGCATTTCAGTGACAGTGCATTGCAAATGCTAACGCAATACAGCTTCCCGGGAAATATCCGGGAGCTTAAGAGTATTGTGGAGCAGGCGGCGCTGATGTCGAATGACGATGATATTCTGGTAAGCGATCTACCGCCGCAAATCCTGGGTGTCGGTCCGGCTGAAACCCAGGCCATCGCAGAGGACATTATGCCGCTCGAGCAGGCCGAACAGGTGTATCTGGAAAAAATCTGTAAGCACTTCGATGGTAGCCCGGATGAACTTGCCAATAAACTTGATGTAAGTACTCGCACACTTTATAGAAAACTACAGCGATACAATATAAAGCTTAAAGGCTCATGATCCCCTGATATAGCAGGCGCACTGCAAGCACCGATAAAATTAACTTAAAAGCCAGCTTAAACTTGTCCGCTGGTATACGGTTAAGGAGTTTGAGGCCCAGCCAGGTACCTATCGCGCCACTGACGACCATAGCGACGACCAGAGGCAACCATTGCCAGAACGAAAAACCCACTAGGGTAAACACCACCGCCTTTAAACTGTGCTGAAAGGTCATGCAGTTAGCAAATGTGGAGGTATGAGTCATCTTATTATAGCCATTGCGGTACACCACCGAGGCAACCATTGGCCCGCTGGCGCCAACAAACATGCTAAGAAAGGTCGTTAGCGCCCCGGCGATGACGCCGCCCGGGCGCGACATTTCCCGTGGACTGGGTTTCAGCCCCCACACCATAAGCAGCAAAAATATGGCAATGGCCAGCTGGATAATTGCCAAAGGCAGTTGCACTAACACAAAGGAGGCGGCTATTGCTCCCAGGATCGTTCCTAAAGCAAAATACTTAAACATCGCCCGATCCAGATAGTTAAATGTCATTACCGCGCGGCTGGCATTGGAGCCCAGTTGCACCAGGCCATGCACAGGAATTAACGCAGCAATAGGCATTACCGATGCCATCACCACCAGCAATAGCATGCCGCCACCCAATCCCATGGTGCTGGTAACAAAAGAGGTAAATCCTGCCAGTAAAATGAGTCCCAGCGCCGTATAAAGGTCGAGGATCCCGGCAGTTAACAGTGTTTCCATCACAAACCACAAAGTCGCTTTCTATCCTGACTATGATTCTCACCAGGCCTGAAATACTTTGCAACCAAATAAACCGCTAATTCGTCTTATAAAACCTGTTTATCACTCACATTCACTGGTAATTTAACCTTTCCTGCATAACAACAACGACAGTGAACACCTAAAACCATGAATAAGATGCTTCTTTCTCTGTCTGTTGCCACCGTGCTGCTTACAGCCTGTAGCGACGACAAAATGCCAGAAAAACAAACAGAACCTGCAACACCTATGAATTTATCGACATCTGTTACCCCGCCGGTGGCGAAAAAAGAGCCCTATGAATTATCTGCTCACGGCGATACCCGGGTCGATGATTACTACTGGATGCGCGACGACTCCCGTACCGATGCAGCAGTGCTTTCGCACCTGGAAAAAGAAAACAGCTACGCTGATGCTGTACTTACGCCGCTCGAAAAACAGACCGACTCACTTTATGAGGAAATGATCGCCCGCATCCCGAAGGACGACTCTTCTGTACCTTATAAAAAGAATGGCTATTGGTACCAGACGCATTATGTCGGTGATGGCGAATATCCTATTTATGTCCGCAAGCAGCAACCGGACGGTGAAGAAACCGTATTACTCAACGGCAATAAAATGGCCGAAGGCGA
>CATMRP010000142.1 GCA_950073835.1 uncultured Alteromonadaceae bacterium | reverse complement strand
GTTCACGAATACGTGCCAGTGCAGTTGGCCCGGCATAAATGGAGAGCGGCATTCCCAAAACGGTATGTACCTTTACGAATAAATTATGATTTTATTACTTAATCCTACCCTAATGGCGCGATCAGGTAAATTGCCCCGAGGTACAGGTTTTAATCATCATAAAAAGTTGTGAAAAAGTCTGGATTCCTGCCCTGTTTTATGCCCATCAACATACTGAACATATATTATACAGCCAGATAAAATGATTGTTTTCATAAACTTACAAGCTACCACATAACTACTCAACAAAGTTATCCACAGATATAGTGGATAACCTTGGCCCCGCCAAATAACACTTGGGTTCAGTTTTTGGTTGAGGTATAAATGATGCGGAATTTAGTTACCCGGCCTGATATGATCTCCTCCATTGCCAAACCGCTTAGTTACTCAGCGCCCGCTACCGGTGAGGCGGTAATGCGGCTTAATGCGCCTGCTACCGGCGAAGTGCTGCGCTTGGATGAATTACCTCACCCGCTGCTTCAGGCTGGTCTGTTGGGCACTGGCGCTGCTATCAACATGACCACTGGTGAAGTGAGTGCACCACTTGCCGCAGAGGTTCATAGTATTAATATAGCCAAAGCGCAATTAATACTGGTGCATGCCAAAGGCCTTAAACTGCAATTACAAATTGGTCTGCCAGGTGAGATTTGCTATGGCGAGAGACTCAGATGGCTAGTTAAAAAAGGCCAGCGCTGTGAGGCCGGAACGCCTTTACTCCAAAGCGATCCATTGTGGATAAAACAGCAGGACGCACTTCCTGTGTGCGTCCTGACTTTATTAAATGCGGGCAGGCTCGGTGCCATCGTTCTAACCTCCGATCCGAAGATCAGGATCAATGACGAAGACTTTCTGGCCCTTTACGCCTGAGCCAATACCATTATTTATTCAGGGTATGCGTCAGGGTAATTTCGGCATTCAGTACTTTGGAAATCGGACAGTTATCTTTGGCCCCGCCGGCAATTTCCTTAAACTGGTCTTCCTCTATGCCATCGACTACGGCGTCGAGTACCAGCTCTGATTTTACCACGCTAAAGCCATCGCCATCTTTTTCCAGCGTTACATGCGCCTCTACTGATAGTTCGCCATCTTCAAAACCTGCGTCAGCCAATGCAAACGATAAGGCCATGGCGAAACAACTGGCATGCGCACTGCCCAGCAGCTCTTCAGGGTTGGTACCCGGCTCGTCTTCGAAGCGGGTATTAAATCCATAGGGCTGATTCTTCAGTGCACCGCTCTGGGTACTGACTTTGCCCTTACCCTGTTTGCCTAGTGGCTGATAGTGTGCAGATGCCGTTTTTACAATACTCATCGATGACCTCCGATAGTCTGTTTTGAAGCCGGCGCCGAATCGGCCGACAAAAAATGATGTACAGTCAATGAAGCATGTGCCATGCCGGTATGAGAAAATGCCCTGCAAGCCTTTACTGGCAGGCAATGAGGTTATCTTTGCAGCATCAAATAGTTAAACTCCGGCAGCTGTCTGTGTCATAATTACCGGCATTGCACAAAATTTTCATACTGGCAGTGTTTTCTTCGCTCAGCCGATTTTACAGCTTGAGATGGTCAGGATAGACTTGCCAGCATTTATCGATTCAACGAGGCAACAGCATGACGGTAGTGATGTACGGTATTCCCAATTGCGATACCATCAAAAAAGCAAAAAACTGGTTAACTCAGCACGATATCTCTTTCACATTTCACGACTATCGCAAACAGGGTGTGCCCCAGGACGTACTGTCTGAAGCGCTTAACGAGCTGGGCTGGGAAAATGTATTGAATAAACGTGGCACCACATACCGACAGCTCTCCGACGAACAAAAAGCTAACCTTTCGGCATCAACCGCACTGGCATTGCTGATAGAACACCCGGCGATGATTAAGCGCCCTTTACTGGTTACCAATAATGCCATGCATTTGGGCTTTAAACCGGCGCAGTACGAGGAGATCTTTAGCTAATGACCGACGTACTCGAGTTAACCAAAGCGCTGATTAATCGCCGTTCAGTCACTCCTGAAGATGCCGGTTGTCAGGACTTTATGAAAGCCTGGCTGGCCGAGTCAGGCTTCGAAAATGAAACCATGGTGTTTGAGGATACTACTAATCTGTGGTCCCGCCGCGGCAGTGATGGCCCGGTGTTTTGTTTTGCCGGTCATACCGATGTGGTACCCAGTGGCCCGGAAGGTGCCTGGCAAACGCCGCCGTTCGTAGCTACTGAGAAAGACGGCAACCTGCATGGCCGTGGTGCAGCCGACATGAAAGGCTCTCTGGCCGCGATGCTCGCTGCTACCCGCCAGTTTGTAGCGGATTACCCGGATCATCATGGCAGTATCGCCTACCTGATCACCAGTGATGAGGAAGGCCCGTTTATTAATGGTACAACACGGGTTATCGATACACTGGAGGCCCGTAATGAAAAAATCACCTGGTGCGTAGTGGGCGAACCCTCCAGTACCGATGTGGTTGGCGACGTGGTGAAAAATGGTCGTCGTGGCTCACTGACCGGCGATTTAGTGGTAAAAGGGATCCAGGGGCACGTGGCCTATCCGCATCTGGCCCGTAACCCGGTACATCAGGCGGCCCCAGCGCTGGACGAGCTGGCACAAGCGCACTGGGATAACGGTAACGACTTTTTCCCGCCCACCAGCTTTCAGATCTCGAATATTCACGGCGGTACCGGTGCCGGTAATGTTATTCCTGGCGAACTGCATGTTTGCTTTAACTTTCGCTTTTCAACCGAAGTCACCGATAAACAACTTATCGCAAAGGTAGAAGACATCCTCGACAAGCATGGTCTGGAGTATGAGATAAAGTGGACCTTTAACGGTCAGCCATTTTTAACCGACCACGGCGACCTGTTAACCGCCACGCAAAAAGCCATTGCCAGTGAGATGGATTTTGATACGGTTTTATCTACCGCTGGCGGCACCTCAGATGGGCGGTTCATCGCGCCAACTGGTGCTCAGGTGGTTGAATTAGGACCGGTAAATGCCACCATCCATAAAATTGATGAGCACGTGCGGATTAAAGATCTGTATCATCTGGAGCGTATTTACTACCGCCTGCTGGAAAACCTGCTGACATGAACCTGGAAAAAGCCTGGCTGGGGCGCGATGACAGCGCCCTGATTAACATAGGTGAACAGCATCGGCTGTTGCCAGCGGTAGCCGAGGCGTTTAACGCCATGCAACAGCAAGCCCGCGAGGCGGGTCAGGATATGCAAATCGTTAGCAGCTATCGCAACTTTGACCGCCAGCTGTCTATCTGGAATCGCAAGTGGCGTGGCGAATTGCCGCTGTATAACCACCAGGGTGAACAACTCGATGCGGCTTCCTTAGCAGACGAAGAAAAAGTGTATGCTATTCTAATCTGGTCGGCCCTGCCCGGTGGCAGCCGTCACCACTGGGGCACCGATCTGGATGTTTACGATAAAGCTTCGGTAGACGCCTGTGGCGGCCAGTTTGATTTAGTTGATGCAGAATACCGCCCGGGTGGCCCCTGTTATGCGCTGGCGCAGTGGATGGATAAACATCTGGCAGACTTTGGTTTTAGCCGGCCTTTTTTGCAGGATAACGGCGGTGTGGCCACCGAGTTATGGCATCTTACTCACCGCAGCAGCGCGGCAGAATTTGAAGCCAGGCGCAATCAGCAGGCACTTTATGAGTGCCTGAGTAATGCCCCCATGGAAGGTAAATCTACGGTGCTGGCCATGCTGGACGAATTATTCAACCGCTTTGTGTTAAATCTGGGAGTACAGCAGCGATGAGCATGTGGGTAGTCATTGGCATTATTGTCGGTGTACTCGGCATTATTATAAGCAATATTATGCTGCTGAAATACAGCGCGAAATTCAAAATGCCAAAAGCCTACACCCCGCCAGATGCGCCCGGTAAAAAGCAGGCAGAAGCCGCTAAAGGTGAGGAGCCGGAGCACAAGCGCGCCGACCAGGACTAACGGCGGTTACGCAACCGTTACCGCAGTGCCACTGATACTCACCATCAGCATACTGTTTTTGTCGCCCAGCACTTCATAATCCAGATCGATGCCCACTACCGCATTGGCCCCCATGCCCAGAGCCTCCTGTTCGAGCTCGCGAAAAGCAATCTGCCGCGCTTTGGTTAGCTCATCTTCGTAAGAGCCAGAGCGCCCGCCCACAATGTCACGGATAGAGGCAAACAGATCCTTAAAAATATTGGCCCCCATAATGGCTTCGCCAATCACAATACCGTGGTAGCTTTTGATCTCTTTACCTTCAATGGTCGGTGTTGTCGTTAATATCATGCTGATCCCTTAATTAATAGTTGTTGTAATTGTGCGACCTGGCGGGCCGCCTCCGCATCGGTATATTTTACGGCGGGTAGTTTGCCCCACACAGGAGCCGGCCAGCTTGGGTCGTCATGAAAACGCACCACATGATGAATGTGAAGCTGAGCCACCACATTACCTAAAGCGCCGATATTCATTTTATGGCCAGCGTAATGCTTCATCATCGCTATTGCCACAGTGCGACTTTCGGCACAAAACAGCAGGTAGTCCTGTTCATCTAAGTCGGCGAGCTCCACCAGTTGTGGGCGCCGGGGCACCAGAATAAGCCAGGGATACTGGCTGTCATTCATCAATAATACGCGGCATAAGGGTAAATCCCCCACTACCAGCGTGTCGGCACCAAGTACCGGGTCCAGTTCAAACATCCAGTTTCTCCACTGTGGTTGGCACCACGGTTAACAGTGCCCGCTGGCCTATAGCCACCTTTGCATTAGGGAATACTATCGCCTCACCTTCGTGTTCGGCCACGTATTCGCAACCAGGCTCAGAGGCTAACACCTCGCCTTGCTTAAAATCGCTAAAATTGGGGGTATCGTCATCGAAATGCAGTTTAAAATCGGCATGATGGCGGTTAATCACCTGATTGACCCGGTAAATCAGCAAGCTGTCCAGGTTAACCTCTGGGGCATAATCGGTTTCGCTGAGTAAGGCAATAAGAGACGCCCTGGCCGCGGCAAAACGGGCCATGTCATTTTCGCCAAAGGGTCTTACTTTACCCAGTTCTACAGTAAATCCGCGGGCTTTACAGGTAGCCGTGGAGAAATAACTGAAAGTCGTGGTAGGTGCCGAGGACAGCAGGAACGTATTAACCCCGCAAGCCGCCAGAAAGCCAAATTGTTTCGCGCTGTGTTCACGCTCATCATCAAGGTAAGGCATGACCACAAACTTTTCGTTTTTGGAGTCACGAATAGCGGTATGCAAATCATAGTGAAGCTTTTCATCACCATCAGCAGCCTTGCTGAAAAAGCCGATAACCGATTCTTCGAGTAACTTTGCCCGCTGACACTCGGCGTTATTACCCTGTTGCCAGGCGCCACTAAACAGGCGGTTCATGTTTTCTTCAACAAAGCGTTTAGCAATATTCATGGCTGGCAAATTGCCGAAGATCAGCAACACGCGGTGCTTTAGCTGCAATGAACCCGTGACGACTGCATCCAGAATATCCGAGCAAATTTCGATGGGGGCGGTTTCATTACCATGCACACCACAGGAAAGCACAATGTGCTTATGGCCGGCATTTGCTGGTTCGATAACTATAATGCCGGGGGCCGTGACCACTACTTTGTCACCGGAGGGCAACGCCCACTGCCGGGTTTGAGCAAAGGTGTCGGGCTGAAAACGGGAAAGGTGCAGAAACTGGCCATTCGCCAGATCGGAAAGTTCCATATCGAGTCTGTGTTAAATCCTGAAAATTACGTGCGGGTAGTTTAGCGCGATAACACCGAGGATAACAGCAACACAAAAAGCTGTTAGAAAAGACCTGTCAAGCTTGCGTTTCAACGCTGATTGACAGCCACCGCTTTTCGCCGTGACGGTGAATCACCAACAATAATATCGCTGTGGGCCAGGCGCATAAATTCACGACTCGGGATAGCCTTGGAAAACAGGTAACCCTGGCCGGTTTTGATGCCTATTTCTCTGAGTACATGCAATTGTTCTATGGTTTCCACCCCTTCAGCAATCACCTCACAGTGCTTGGCATTGCCAATTACCCGAGCCGCTTCGATAATCGCTTTATTCACCGGGTTATCGCTGAGTTCCATCACAAAGGTTTTATCAATCTTGAGCGCGTCCAGGGTAATTTCGCGAATATAAGCCAGATTGGAATACCCCTTACCGAAATCGTCCACGGCAATCTTAATCCCCAATGCATGCAGTTCTGCTAATTGCTTTTTCACCATCAGTGAATTGGACACCGCAATGTCTTCGGTGAGCTCGAGTTCCAGTCGGGACAGATGGATATTGTATTTGTGACTTAAGGATTTGAGATTGGCAATCAGGCGGGTATCGTATAACTGGGTTGGGGAAATATTCACTGATAAGGTGATATCAAGCCCTTGCAGGTCAAAATCCACCAGGCCTTTTAACGCTGTTTCTAACGTCCAGTACCCCAGTTCGTTCATCATGTTGTAGGACTCGGCAGCTTCGATAAGCGGCCCGGGAAACAGCAAACCGTCGGTTGGATGGTTCCATCGCAGCAGACACTCTGCCCCAACGATTTCCAGCGTTTGTAAATTGACCTTGGGCTGAAAGTACAGCTCCAGCTCGTTTCTGGCCAACGCCCGCTGTAAATCCGCTTTCAGTGCTAGGCTGCGACCGGTCTCGGCTTTATCCATCATACCCAGCAGGTAAAAGTTTTCGTACTTATTTTCTTTTGCCTGTTTCAACGCGGCTTCGGCACGAGACACAAACAGCGTAAGATCAAACTCGCCCTGAGATTTAGACACTACGCCAACGTTAAAATCGGCGATAAAAGCATGCCCGTCGTAATACATCGGCGATTTAAAATGCTCAACCAAAAACTCAAACTGTTGCTGCAGCACCACCGGCGAGTGAACACCGGGTAACACCACGCCAAAAACGTCACCGCTAATTCGACCAAATTCAAAATCGTGATTGAACAATGCCTGTAACCGGTTGGCAATTTCGAGTAGAAACTGGTCGCCTACTTCAATACCAAAACTGGTGGTTACATCTGAGAAGCGCACCACATCTATCAGCATCAATGAAAGCTGATCGTGACGACCCCCGCAATGTGCTATTTTATCGATAAATGCATACCGATTGGGGATGGTGGCCAGCGATAAATGTGTGCGAAGCATGCAGTGATAAAACCTTAAAACAAAATAACGCAAGTTATTGATAATAAACTATAGAAACATTGAACACTGTGACATGCAAGCGCTTTCACGTATTCTTCGCAATACCTTCGTATTATTTACAAATTTAGTTATTCAGGCAACAAAAAAGCCCCGTATCGGGGCTTTTAAAATCTTCTCTGTCAGCCTTTTCTCACCGGGCAGGCATTGAGCTTCCAGATGCGCTCAACGTAATCTCTGATTGAACGGTCAGAAGTAAATTTACCCATTTTGGCCGTGTTGATAATTGCCATTTTCGCCCAGCGTTCCTTGTCGCGATAGGCCTTATCCACTTCTTCCTGCGCTTTGGAATACGCCTCATAGTCGGCCAGTACCAGATACTGATCGCCATGATCAAGCAGGCTTTGCTTGATTGATGCCAGCGCACCAGGTTTACCCGGCGTGAAGTAATCCGTTTCCAGCCAGTCCAGCACTGCTTTAATTTCCGGGTTTTTGTAGTAGTAGTCATAGGGCTTATAGCCAGACGCTTTAAGCTCGTTGACTTCATCTACGGTTAAACCAAAAATAAAGATATTGTCATCGCCCACTTCCTCGGCAATTTCAATATTGGCACCATCCAGTGTCCCGATTGTTACCGCACCATTTAATGCCAGCTTCATGTTACCGGTACCCGATGCTTCCTTACCGGCAGTACTGATTTGCTCTGATACATCGGCAGCAGGGATCATCTTCTCGGCCAGCGACACACGATAGTTAGGTAAGAACGCCACTTTGAGTTTTTGATTCACCCGCGCATCGTTATTGATCTTATCGGCCACCTTGTTTATGGCAAAGATAATGTCTTTCGCCAGTTTATAGCCCGGCGCCGCTTTAGCGCCAAAGATAAACACCCGCGGATGCATATCGTAATCGGGGTTTTCCAGCAATCGGCGATACAGTGCCATAATGTGCAGCAACGCCAGATGCTGACGCTTGTATTCGTGCAGACGCTTAATTTGCACATCAAAGATAGCGTTAGTGTCGACATCAAAGCCCAGTGATTCTTTGATCTCGGCGGCCAGCAGTTGTTTATTTTGCTGCTTCACCTGCATAAATTGCTTCTGGAAGGTTTTATTACCGGCGTATTTTTCCAGCCCCTCGAGCTTTTTAAGATCCAGCGGCCAGTCGGCCCCGACTTTCTTATCGATGAGTTTAGACAGCGCCGGGTTACAAGCTTTTAACCAGCGACGCGGGGTAATACCGTTGGTCACGTTAGTCAGCTTGCCTGGCCATAAGGCGTCAAACTCCGGGAACAGGTTTTGTTTTACCAGGCGCGAGTGCAGTTCGGCTACGCCGTTAACGGCAAAGGAGCCAATCACAGAGAGGTGCCCCATGCGGACCATCTTTTCGTTACCTTCCTCAATGATCGACAAGCGGGCTTTTACGGCGTTATCACCAGGCCATTTCTTATCAACCTCTTTCATAAAGCGGTGGTTGATTTCGTAAATGATTTCCAGGTGACGCGGCAGGATTTTCTCCAGCATGCGAGCCGGCCATCTTTCCAGCGCTTCAGGCAACAAGGTATGGTTGGTATAAGCAAATACCTTGGTACAAATGCCCCAGGCTTTATCCCAGTCAAGCTCGGCGCGATCGACTAAAATACGCATCAGTTCGGGAATGGCGATAGCCGGGTGCGTGTCGTTTAACTGGATAACCACCTGATCAATAAAGCGGCTCCAGTCATCACCGTGGGCGCGCTTATAACGGCGAATAATGTCTTTGAGTGAACAGGCACAGAAGAAATACTGCTGGATCAGGCGCAGCTCTTTACCCGCTTCCGTTTCATCATTCGGGTACAACACTTTGGAGATAGTTTCTGCCTGCACGTTTTCAACCTGTGCATCCACATAACCACCGGCATTAAATACGTCCCAGTTAAAGTAACCAGACGATTTACTCTGCCATAAACGCAATACGTTAACGGTTTTACCGCCGTAACCTACCACCGGAATATCCCATGGAATACCCTTAACAATATGCCCCGGGTGCCATTCTTTCTGGATACGGCCGTTTTCACCGTACTTGGTTTCTACATAGCCGTATAACGAGACTTCCTGAATCGACTCAGGACGGCAAATTTCCCACGGGTTGCCGTAATCACGCCAGCTGTCCGGGCGCTCAATTTGTGCGCCGCCCTGAATTTCCTGGCGGAACAGACCGTGTTCGTAATGAATACCATAACCAATGGCTGGTAGTTCCATGGTAGCTAAGGAGTCAATAAAACAAGCCGCCAGACGACCCAGGCCACCATTACCCAGTGCCATGTCCGGTTCTTCTTCCAGCACATCGCTCAGGCTTACCCCCAGTTCATTGAGCGCTTCATTCGCGACATCAAACAAACCAAAGTTTTGCAGGTTATTCGACAGTAAACGGCCCATCAGAAACTCGGCCGAGAAATAATGCACCGCACGGGTATCATTCAGATAATGGGTTTTCTGGGTTTTGCGGATCCCTTCCAGCACTTGCTCCTGCATGGCTGAGCAGGTTGCTTTCCACCATGCATGGTTATTGGCTTTGTTCTCATCTGTACCTAACGTACAGTGCAGGTGCCTGACGACCGCAGCTTTAAATTCGCTTTTGTTGATAGTCACATCGCGTTCAACGTTGGGTTTCTTGGCGCTCATGTGTGGTTCTCACTATAGATGTCTGGTTAACAGTAAAATGTAATTTAATTACAACTCTATAGTTCAAATATAACAGCATTAGAATGACTTGTTTGTAAAATATTTGTTAAAAATAGAAAGATACAGCGTGTTTTTTAATCAACACGCTGGATTTTAACAAATTATTTACAACAATTAATGGTGTTAAATGGCTATTTAATGATTTTTGCCACTAATTGCTCTGCTTCTTTGATGAGTTCCTGTAAGTGAGTTTCACCATTAAAGCTTTCAGCATAAATCTTGTAAATTTGTTCGGTACCGGACGGACGCGCGGCAAACCAACCATTTTCGGTCGACACCTTCACCCCGCCGATGGCGGCGTTGTTGCCGGGCGCATGAGTCTGCACGTTGGTGATCGGCTCGCCGGCCAGCGATTCACTGGTGACTACGCTCGTGTCCATGGCCGACAGTTTGTTTTTTTCTTCCAGGCTGGCTGCCACATCCACACGCTGGTAGCAGGGTGAGCCAAATTTCTCTGTAAGTGCCTGGTAATGCTCGCCAGGATCCTTACCGGTAACTGCCAGAATTTCCGCCGCCAGCAAACACATGATAAAGCCGTCTTTGTCGGTCGCCCAGGTCTGTCCGTCACGCTGTAAATAAATACCACCGGCACTTTCTTCACCAGCGAAGCCAAGCGTGCCATCCGACAACCCTTCCACAAACCATTTAAATCCCACTGGCATTTCGGCCAGTTCGCGCCCCATATCGCCCACTACGCGATCGATCATGGAACTGGAGACCAGTGTTTTGCCTACTTTCAGGCTGGCATCCCACTGCGGGCGATGCTGGTACAGATAGTTAATGGCAACTGCGAGGTAATGATTGGGATTCATCAGACCACTGCTCGGGCAAACAATGCCGTGGCGGTCAAAGTCCGGGTCGTTGCCCCAGGCTAAATCAAACTTATCTTTAAGCTCAATCAGCCCGGCCATGGCATAAGCCGAAGAACAGTCCATCCGTAACTTACCGTCTTTGTCGCGGCGCATAAAACCAAACTGCGGGTCGACCTGCGGATTTACCACAGTAATATCCAGGCCATAGTGTTCAGCCAGATATTTCCAGTAGCCCACTCCTGCGCCACCAAGGGGATCGGTACCCAGTTTTAAACCAGCTTTGGCGATGGCCTGCATATCCACCACTTCTGCCAGATCTTCAATATACGGCACCATAAAATCTTGTTCCGACACAAAGTCAGAAGCCATGGCGGCTTTTAGGTCGATCCGTTTAACGTCTTTATTGCCATTGGCAATCAGGCTGTTGGCCCGTTCCTGAATAATTTTAGTGACATCGCTGTCGGCCGGACCACCGTGCGGCGGGTTATATTTAAAACCACCATCAGACGGCGGGTTGTGAGAAGGCGTGATAACAATGCCATCAGCCAGGCCTTCACTGCGACCGCGGTTATACCGAATAATGGTGCGGGAAATAACCGGCGTAGGCGTGTAGCCTTTAGAATCGTTATCGTCGCGTTGAATGACTACCGATACATTGTTAGCGCTGAGTACTTCAATCGCCGTAATCATGGCTGGTTCTGAGAGCGCGTGGGTGTCCTTACCAATAAACACCGGACCGGTAATTTGCTGGTGCTCACGATATTCCGCCAGAGCCTGGCAGATGGCAGCGATATGCATATCGTTAAAGGTTGTCTGAGTTGCTGTACCGCGATGGCCTGAGGTGCCAAAACTAACTGCCTGAGCAGGATCGGTGGCATCCGGTTGATAACTGAAGTACTGGCTAACCAGTTGAGCCACATTAATAAGCTGCTCAGGTGCAGCCGCCTTACCAGCTTCCGGGTGTAACGCCATGAAAATTTCCTTTTGTAAGTCGTGAAATCACATCATTGTTTACGATTCAAAGGTCTCGCTAACCGTTTCCACTACCTTATCGTTATATCCTAAGATCTGCAAAACCTGACTCAGCATGGCCAGTTTTTTCGCGGTGTTGTTGTTAGTCACTACCCAAAAACCGCTGTCCGGAATGGCTTTTGGATTAGTACTGCTGCCAGACTTGAGCAGTTCTTCCTTGCTGCTGGCAAAGTACTTACGGTTTTTGCCGACAATCGATTCTACTTTGGCAAAATCGCCCGGGTGCTGCAGGTAAATCTGTTGCAGAATAAACAGGAACTGATCAACCCGTTTGTCGAACTGACTCAGGGCATCTTTATTAACGCGCTG
>CATMRP010000141.1 GCA_950073835.1 uncultured Alteromonadaceae bacterium | reverse complement strand
AAATGTAGTGACAAGATGTTTCAGAATAATGGGGCAGGCCGTCGCCTTGCCCCATATTCCTTTATTCAGTTAGCCATTATCCGAGGAGGAACCTGGCATGGTTCGGATGCCAGGATGGCCGACTGAATTAACTGCCCGAGGCTCGCATATACTGCGTATTAAACTTGGTCACTGGTGACAGGCTGGGATCGATCACCCCTTTAAACTGCGCAGTGGTGCAGTGATTCGCCTGCACATCCACCATACTCACGGCATCGTCAATAGACACACCGGAGCCCTTATTCATGGCCAGATGGTGATCAGGGTGGGCCTGACCGATAGTAAACGACTTCCACATAGACCCTTTACGGTCGTAAGAGATCGTACGCGGAATAGTAAAGGTTTGTGCATCAATGAAATGCACACGCTTAGACAACGGGTGTGAATCGTTCACAGGAACGGATTCCAGCTCATAGACCTTACGCAGCTGCCAGGTAATATTCGGGAAACAGCCTCCCTGACCACTAAAGGCAACCATTTCAAAGCCATCGTCATCCTGGTGAGTCTCAGAGTCCAGTTCCAGATCATTGTGATTGTAGAATGGCATCAGGATGTTGCGGGTGCCTTTATAGGTCCATTTCATGTCGGAAACGCGACCGTTATACCCCTCAAAATCCTCAATCATCAGATCTGATCCCAGAAAGGCGTCGGTTACCTGACCGGTAGCCAGCCGTCTTACCCGACGCTGGAAGCCCAGATATAACCAGGAGTTATCGCGCTTAAGGTCGTCGCTTGAGCGGTGAATAAGCAACTGCGTATTACGCACGTCCGACGGATCCAGCACCATGGCATAGGTCGCGCGGAATAAGTCCGACGGGTTAGGCGTAATCTCTGGCTTAGGCTCGTGGTTAACCCGGCCCTTAAAATTGAGGAAGTGGAAATTAAACTTAATGGTACGCTCTATTTTGCCCGACTCCATGTCCCGGTACTTCCAGTAGAACGGATAGATGGACGCGCTGTCGCCCCAGTTGTAACCGTATTTGTAATTCCAGGCCAGTTTCTCACCGGCACGGGGGTCATTCATATCTGGCTCTGCAGGGAACGGACGGCCTGCCACCCAACCACTGATCTCACCTACTTTGTCACCCAGCTTAACCTTACCCAACCCCTTTTCAGTAGCTTTCACATAGTTTTCATGCAAACCAAAAGAGGTGGTTTCACCTACGGTGATGGAGGTCATACCGCTGGAGATAAAGTCGTAATAAGCCGGGTCGACGATGTCTTTGAACTGATCTACGTTTGACTGGTCGATGACCATGCCCGGAGTCAGTCCGGTAAATTCCGGGGTATCTGCCTTGTAGGGATAAAACGATTTTTCCACTACTTCAGAGGCAGCCAGTGCACCGCCCGCCAGCGAGGAAAGCGCGCCCCCGACAATCAATGCTGATAGTTTTTTTATCTTTAGAGTCATAATTGAATTCCTATTAGAAGCTATAACGAAGCGTTAACTGAAGCTCATCTTCTTTTTGTGCCATGCCGATAGGGCCGGATTTAAAGCGTCCCAATGGTTCATAGCCACCAAGGCCGAGTGAATATCCGTCCGGATGTTCCGGGAACGCCTGGGTAAAGGGTGAGAATGGATTACAGGTGCGACAATCATCGTAAGCACGGGCGCCGGTACCAACCTTAAAATTGGCCCCGCCAGTAATTTTGAAGTTGTCGTTAACAATATATTCAACCGCAAAAGAAATAACCGATGCTTCGGCGCGGAAGTCGTGAGCCGCCACGATTTGCGGGCTTAAGCGGTCATTCATCCACCAGCCTTTAATCAACAGGGTAGCCGTCCAGTTTTCGTCCCAGTCAGGCATGCCCACCGGGCCCAGGGCTCGCTGCTCTTCCTCGTGGTCGAGCAGGTGCTGACCAAAAATCTGACCTGAGAACAGGAAAGCACGGCGATCGTTAAGGAACGGGATAAAAATGTTCTTATCCGCGCCAATCACGTAGCGAATAACATCTGATTCAGAGTACAGTTCTTCGCGCATGGTGTTAGCAAACTCCTCTCCCGAGGTGTGAGCCGCCTCAACCCGGAACACCGTATCGATGCCCTGTGAGTAATAATCGACAGAGCCACCCAGCAAAGTTACTCGCGGAAAATGTACATCAAAGGCTATCAATGACGGCCAGACGCCCACTTCGCCTGTAAAGGAGTTTTGTGCCGGGATGCCACCACGCAGTGATGGCAATTGTGAACGATAATGCAGCGCATTCAGCGAGAATCCGAGGTCGCCCAGAATACCTTCAAATTTCAGCCCCACCTGCGAGTTAGACAGGCTCCAGCTTGGCATATGGGCTTGCCGCAAGCCTACCTGGCCCGGCCCAAAGTCGGTTGCCGCTGCGCCACCGGCAAAGTTTGATACCGTGCCGCCGTGATCCCACAGCGTCTTCATACCGCGGAATAAACACCCGGCATCGAGAATCACGTTAGGATTACCACACTGGCCTAAATCGTGCGGACGGAACCGATCGAAGTTCCAGATCAATTGTAAATTGATATCGTCGAAGGTTTCCGTGGCTCCCATCCGATAATCCATTTTCAGGATCCACATCGGAATACGAATATCTTCCAGCTCGTCGTAAATGTTGTTACGCGAGTAATCTACCGGGTTGATAACGTCCAGCACCCGGAATAAATCGGTACGCCCCCAGATAACCTGTTGTTTCCCCAGACGGGTACTCAGCACACTGCCGCTGTCGGTATAAATATCAAAATCCAGATATAACTCACGGATGAAGTCCAGGCGGTCATTAAGCTCTGGTGAGCGTAATTCATCACCGTCTTTGTCCAGATAGCCGTTAATACAGCCGCGTGAGTCCACATCACAGGGGCGAACCGGTACACCAAAAGTCACACCGCCATTTGCCTCATGCAGCGGCTGGCCCAGCACAATCATGCCCTCGTTAGGGTGATTGGCCACATCAAAGGTGTAAGGCAACGGAACTCCCTCACCAAAGGGGACAGTGGTACCCGGACCGGTCGCGATGTTTTCCAGCGCGATGGAGCCGCCAGCGTTGTCGCCGTATTCATCGTCGTTGAGATCAAATACGCCATCGTAGGTAAGCCTGAAGGTACCGTTAACCGATACATTGCTGAACATTCCTTTGTTGCCGTAATTTTTTTCAGCTTCGATTTGCAGGGTATTTCTAAATTTTGACAGTCCGACATCATCGCGAACGTAAGTCGCATTCTCGATAAAGCCGTTGACTCTTGCGTCTTCTGCCAGCGCTGTACCTGTGCTGCATAACAGCAACGTCGGCAGCGCATAACGACGCAATATGGAGCAATACTTATTGGGTTTTATTATGTGCATCCTAATGTCCTCTGGAGCAATGTGTAGGGAAAGTGCCGCTTACGCGCGGCTTACGTTTCCGGCTAGACTTCCGCCTTCGTCGCCAACGTCTTTATGCGTGGTTGGTTGTTTGGCAGATTCGCCGTCGGCATACAGCACACCATCTTCGTCGCTGTATACATTGACGATAAATTTGGGTTTGAACACCAACACCCATGCTGGTACCAGCAACATGGCGGCAAACCCGTTGATTACGATCATGACGCACAGCAACAGGGCGGCGTCGGACTGGAAGCGCAGGTCAGAGAGGATGACCCACATGATAATCCCGGCCATCAGGGTAACGGCGGTAAAACTAATCGCCATGCCGGTAGTGGCAATTGACTGGCGTACAGACGTTGTCAGATCCTGGCTACGGGCCATGAATTCGCGGATGCGGTCCATCATGTAGATGGAATAATCGATGCCAACGCCAATCCCCACTGCCACTACAGGGACGGTGTTGATATCGATACTAAGACCATATATCCCCATGTAGGCGTAAGTAAGAGTGGTAGCAAACATCATGGTCATCAGCATCATTACGCCAGCATGCCACGAGGTGTAGAACACCATGACGAAGATAAAGATAAGCAGGAACACGCTGGGTAAAACAATCAGATTAGTTTCAAAAGCCGACTCATTCATTGCAGCGGCAACACCAAGTGTGCCGCCGGCTAAACGAATAGTAAGCCCTTGCACATCATCACCGTGCTCGGCAATCCAGGTTTTGGCCATGTGAATTGCGCGGCGGATCGTTTCGCCCTGGCGGTCCTTGTAGTAAAACACCAGGTTGGCTATACGATCATCGGTATCATTAAACTCATTTAAGGCGCCGGGGATGGGGCTTGATGCCATATAGGTAAACATCAGACCGCCCACATAGGCTTTATCGTGAGGGATCTGGTACCAGCGGGGATCGTTATTGTGCATCAGGCGGTTTACCTGCATCACTAAATCGGTCAGGCCTTTGCTGCCGCCAACTTCCGGGTCGCTCAGCATGTGCTGTTGCAGGTCAATCAGCGACTTAAGCACTTCCGGGCGCTTGAGTCCGCCGGGTTCATCGGTTTCGGCCACTATGTAGAGCTCTTCCGAACCAGGAAACTGATCGTTCACTACCCGCGATGACACATTGTAATCGTGGTGAGGATACAAAATCGGTGAACCCGGCTCTGAATCACCAATTTATACCTGTGATGCGCTCACCAGGCCAATGGCCATTAAGGCAGCAGCCGTTAATAACAGACTACGCGCGGCGCCCGGACGCCCCACCAGGCGAGAACAACTGGCCCCGATATGGCGTAAAAAGGTTTCTTTAAGCTCCGGATTCTTCGGTGTTGGCAAAATGGTCAGCAATACCGGCACACCCACCAACACGGTGAACACCACGGTAATTGCCCACAGTGAAGCGTAAAAACCCAGCTGTGTATTAAGCGGGATAGAACCGACTGCAATTAACAGCAGCCCCACGGCGTCGGAAACGACCCCCAGCGTACCCGGCCGAAACAGGCTGTTGAAAGTCTCTTTAGCCGCCACAACGCCATTACCGCATTGCACCACTTCGGCGTAATAACGCTCGACGATTTGCACGCCGTGGCTCATTGCCCGGGCAGCAATCAGGAACGGGATAACCAACCCGAGTGGATCAAGGTTATAGCCCAGCAAACTGATGATCCCGAGCCCCCAGATAGTGGAAACCATTACGCCGCCAAGAGGCACCAGCACACCGTATGCACGGCGAAAATGAAAAATCAGTAGCGCCAGCATAATCAGGATAGTGAAGAAGAAAATCTGCACGATTTGATCAAGGTAGGTGTACGCCCAGCCCACCAGCACTGGCTGCCCGGTTGCATAAATGTTTATGCCAGCTTGTTTTTCCTGCTCACGGATTTTTTGCAGCTTGTCAAAGGTCCCGGCGTAATCCAGCTGCCCTTCGATTAACTGAGCTTTAACCAACGCCATTTTAAAGTCGGGAGATACCAACGGGCCGTAGACCCTTGGGTTCGCCGCAATATTGGCCTGCATCTCGTCCAGTTGCGCCTGGCTGTAGTCGTCTGAAGTCGCATCGAAGTAGGGCTGTGAGTTAATACTTCCTACTTCTGTGAGCCAGATATGGCGTGAATTACGGTGGGTTACACTGGAAACGAGATTGTGGTTAACCCCAGGCAGGCTATCAATCGCCTGGGTCATACGGTCAATCTTTTTCAGGTTTTCGTTGGTAAAAATATCGCCGTCGGTAAACTCAATGCCCACCACCAGCACATTGGCACCACCAAAGCTGTCTTTGATACTGTTGTGTAACTGGATATAGGGGTGCTGCTGAGGCAGCAGGTTAGAAAAATCCGTGAATATTTTGAGCGCGTGGATCCGGCTCATAAAAAACAGTGTCAGGGCCAGTATCACCAGCAACACGGTTTTCGGATGACGAAACAGGCTGAGTTCGAGTTCGTGCAGTGCGTGAGTAAACTTATGCTTTGGCTTATTCATGGTATTACTCCTTCGAACCAGTCATTGATGAAGTCAGAGCCAGATAAACACCTCGTCCGCCGGCAACATGAGTGACGCCGTCGGCAGAGGTAGCAGCCGCCCGCAGATAAACAGGCGCAGAAGGGGAAACAATGGTAGTCCAGCTACCGGCAGCGTTGCGGCGAAGCACCGTGGTGTTTTCGCCCAGTCCCAGCAGCTGGTCATTGGCGGCAACCAACTGATAAACCGGAACGGCAGTATCCACTGTTTCTTTTGACCAGGTTTCGCCGCCATCTTCGGTGGCATAAATGTAGCCGTTAAGGCCGCTTATCCAACCGCTTTCCAGCGATGTGAAGTACATGCCATGGGGGTAAAACTCGTCAGGCAGGTAGCCTGTTACATCCCAGTTCTGGCCACCATCGGTGGAGGATAAAATCATCCCGTACTCGGCACTTGCTACCGCATCGGTGTCATTCAAAAAGGCGATATTGGTAATGATGGCATCTTCCTGAAGAGAGAATGTCTGCCAGTTAGCGCCGCTATCGGTGCTGTGCATAATGGTGGAAAAGCTGCCCGCAACCCACCAGCTACCGTCCGGCGCACAGGTTACGTCCATCAGTTGTTCGTTAGTGGGAATAGCGATTGATTGCCACTGACTGGCCTGGGGCTGTTTCAACCAGATGTTGTTATCAAATGACAAAGCGATTGTCTCACCGGAAGGGCAGGCATCGACGGTTAACAATGACGCTGCACCCTCGAGGATTTGCCGCTGCCAGACTTCGCCATCTGCAGAAGAGATAACCAGACCATTATTACCCACGGCGATAAGTTCATCACCGTTAGCCACCATGGACTGATAAAAATCGATACGTTGAATGGATTGCGCTCGTTGGGCTTCAACGGCTGCCAGATTTAAGGGAGCTTCACAGCCGGTTAACAGCAGGGTTAAGAAACTACAAGCAATGACTTTGGTGCAACACCGAACCTTATATTCACCTAATTTCATTATTTTAATAATATTTTGTTAACATTAAGCCAACAAAAGCAAAGGCGGTGCCAGGCCGAAAAATAAAATTATTAGTTGCTTTAGATCAATAGGTTATACGGCAAAATTTACAAATTTGTAAGGAAAACAAGGAGCTACAAAACACATAAAGGTTAATGAAATGATAAATTCAGAATTACTGAAGTTATTCATTTCATTAAATTTGATGGATTGATCCAATCAGAAGCCGGCTAGTAAACCTGAAACAGGTGTTCCAGTTTTGGCTGATTGTGAACGTCTCTGATTACCAGTTTGATGGCTTTAAAAGTGGCATCGTACGCCCCGATTTCAAAAGTAGCCCCCCAATAATTGAAATAATTGAGTTGTTTGGGCGAGCCATTAAACAACATATTTTTTAACACCCGGGTAGTGCCATCGTCGCCCACACCAAGCCACTGCACCACTGTGCCGAGTTGTTCGTCGGCCTGAACAAAAAAATCACCGGCGGAAACAGTAAACTTCACCCCGATCCTGTCGCCAATGTTCAGCTTTCGTACCTCTGTCTGGTAGGTGTCTTTGCCGTTAGCCTGAGTCACTAACCTGCCCGCTTCAACCAGTTCAGCATCGCTATTCGACGTGGTAATAGCGTTATAGCTGTTGAGGATAGTGGCTAATTCGGATTCCGCTAACTGTTGAGCGGTGATCAAACGGGCGATCATCTGCCTTAACAGCGGGTCGTGCCCCTTTCTGGATTGATCAGGAATAGCGACGTAAGCTTCCGCACAACTCTGTGCAGTTTCCCTGACAGTCGGGTAAAGACAATGAAAAAGCATGCCGATTAATTTAGCACTGTCATTCCCTTCATCGTCCGGGAATTTGAGCATAGTTTGCTTTATCAGCGATGGATTGGCGTTAAACCGATCGTTAAACAAGTAAGCTGTGGCCAGAGAATACGCTGCATCTGCGCTTCCCTGGTCGGCAGCCTGGTTAAGTAAACGGATAATGTCTTCAATGGGATAGAGCTTCTCGCGGGCATTGAGCTTAGCCAGTGCCAGCTTATACAACGCATGATGGTGATTATTGGCTGCGGCTCGCTGGTAATACTTAAATGCCTTTTGTTCATCGCGATCGACCCTGTCGTTGGCATAAAACGTATCTGCCGCCAGGGTAAAATCTTCCACCAGAGCAGTCTGAACTCCAGCCGGCTGCGCACTTACATCGAGGGCTTTAAGCCCCAATGTACGCCGGATAAAATCATCAATAATAACATTCTCGTGGATATCACCTTGCCATGTCGGGTGGCCGTGACCGGTATTGTGGTAATACACCTGCTCGAATGGAATTTTCAGCTTTGTCAGTACATAGTCCAGTCGCTGAGTGTGCTCAAAGGTAGCGACCTCGTCGTTGTAACCTGCGGTGATAAGCAGCGGTGTGGAAATTTTTTCGGCCAGATAAAGGGGTGATATCTGATATAAATCCTCACTATACTCCCCCACGGTTTCAGACACCTGGCTGGCCCAGGTGTCATTGGTTTTCAGGTTACTCTGATTAAACAATAAGGGCAGATCATATACCCCGAAACGGGAAATAACGCAGTCGACCAACTCAGGATGCAAGATGCTTAACATAAGCGATGAATAACCACCGTAACTTGAGCCCATCGCGCAGATATTCTGCGCCGGCGTAACCTGCTGTACCTTTTTAATCGCGGCCAGAATGTCCTGTTCGATTTGCTGGCCAAATTCGCCTACCCCGCCTTCTCTGAACGCTTTACCAAACCCGAAGGAACCACGAAAATTAACCTGTAAAACCGCGTATCCACGGGTGGTATAAAACTGGGTCAGGCGGTTAAACTCTGTAGTATCACGAACGCCAACCGGGCCCCCGTGAGGCATGACAAGCAATACATCATTAACCTGCCCGACCGGAGGGTAGTAATAAGACTCCACTTTACTACCGGCCGACGTTACTTCATAAACCTGTGGCCTGGAGAATGTGTAGTCATCCAGTTCTGGCTGCACTGAAAACAGGATCCGTGCTTCCTGCCTGGCCACATCAAACAAATAATAATCAGTTGGGGCATCCGGCGCATAGGCCACTGCCACATATACATCAGCGTCTGCACTGTAATCTGCCAGCGTAAAGCGGCGGCCAGGCACGCTCTTGTTTAGCTGTGCCTGATGATATTCCTGCACATCGTTGAGGTACTCGACGACCATTTCACCACCTTTATAGTAACGTACGCTGGTCGGCTTACCGCTGTCATGATCAACGGATGCAGAAACAAGATCATAACTTTCGTGCTCGTATAACACGTCGGAGAAGGTGGCGGTGGGGATGTCATACAGATACAAAGCGATTTTATCGGTAGCAATATCACTCAGTACCGCAATTTGCGTGTCGTTGAGAAAGCCCATCGGTTCGAAGGTATAGTCGGTATTGAAATCTTTGAGCATTACCTGCCAGGGTTTGCCCCGGAGCTTGCGGTACTTGATGGAATACGTCGCGTTTTCGTCATCGTAGCTCAGGCCCAGTAACATATCTGCGCCGCTGTCGTAGAAGTAGCGCACCATATCATCGGGCAAGTAGCGGATCCTGTCTGTGCCGGACCAGTTCGGCTCGGCCAACCGGATAGGATCCACCACATAGATTACTGTATCACCTCCACGACTGGTGGTAGTAAAGAGTACTTTCTTCGGGTCCTCAGCAGCCTGCCCCATAATGTAGCCATCAACCCGAACTACATGTGGTTTAACCTCACTAACCGCGCCGTCTGTGGTTATTACTTCAAGCGTTACCCTGACATCCTGTCTCTTGCCATTTTTCACCAGTGAACCGGTAAACAACAGATGGGACGATGAGAGCCAGAAGTATTCCTTCAGTCTGCCACCGGTTCCCAGGTTCATCAGCGGCACATAGTTCGTTGATGACCGCTCAATCAACCCCACCTGAGCGGCTTCTTCAGTCGTTTCAAACAAGGCGATATACTGACCATCCGGTGATAACACTGGTGCACTGAACTGCTGATTGGTAAATAAACTTTTTGCTGGTACGGGCGCTATGATTCTGCCCGCATCCTCCTGAGCATATCCCCATAAACTCACTACAGTGAGCAACCACAGCGTCCATCTCATTGCTGCTCCTCCAACCCGGCTATCAGGGAATAGAAACGGTCCTGGCCGGGGCCAGCATAAAACATGTCGCGACTGGTCAGTAATCCGGGAAAATACTTTTCCATAAACAGCTGTGCATTGGCGGCTCTGTTTTCCAGTTCGATATGATTGGCAAAAAAGTAGTAAAAAGGCTGTTCAACCGTTAAATGGCCTACATAATTAATCCGCCCCGGTTTAACCTCAAAACGCCAATCGTCTTCATTAAGACTGGTGCGGTAGTAGTAGTTGTAGTCAATGCGGCCGAAATGATACTCACCGGCTTTCACTGGTAACAGAATATAGTTTTCACCAGCAGATAAATCTTCGTGGGTGAGCTTGAGGTTTTCTTCGCCCCACACATAAAGCGCCTGCAGATCGTAATCATTCACCAGACCAATCAGCAGATAGCCCTGATTAGCCTCTACCAGTTTGTCGGTATCTTGTTTTTGAGAGGAAACACGGGTGGCCACGCAGCCGGCCAGCAATAGTAAGATGCTGCTTAAAAGCATCAGGTGGAAGACACGCTTTCCTTGCATAATCAAAGCCCTGAGGATAAATCACTACAGAACTTAGCCTATCAGTTGTTATATAACTCAACAACTTTCATTGTTTTATCCAACGCACCACTATTTTGAGCCAGCACGGCGTAACCGGCGAGGCCAGCCTGCGCTGCGACATCTGCATTGTTGCACCAGGAAAGGGTTAGTTCGGTCATGGCAGTGGCATCTTCCACAATAAACAGTGCGCCGGATTCTGCTAACTTGGCGCAGATCACCGGGTTGTTGTAGGTATTCGGACCCATCATAACCGGCAGTTTTCTGGCCGCCGGTTCAAGTGCATTATGCCCGCCCCGGTCGGCAATACTGCCACCGACAAAGGCAAAATCGGCCACGGTGTACACCGCATTAAGCTTGCCCATTTCATTTACCAGTAGCACCTCGCAATCATCCGATACACTGTCGGCCGACGCACTTTGTGTCATGGTTAAGCCGGATTTCTGGATCAGTCGGGCTACCGTTTCAAACCGCTCAGGATGGCGGGGAACCAGCACTAACAGAAGTTGCGGGCAGTGCTTTTTGACCGCCTGGTAGGTTTGCAGCAGTACTGTTTCCTCAGGATCGTGGGTACTGCCCCCCACCAGCACTTTCCGGTTACTGTGTTCCAGCCCTAAAAAACCACTTACAGAAGCGTCCAGGGCAGAAGCCTGGTCGAATTTAATATTATTCGTTAGCGTAAGCTTACTTTCCGGCATGCCTAAAAACCGGTAGTTCGCATAATCCCTGTCGCCCTGCGCACACACATGTGACAGCTTATTGAGCATTGGTTCAAACAGAATGGGGAACTTTGCATAACGTCGTGCCGAGCGATCGGTCATTCTGGCATTAACCACCAGTATCGGAATGTCACGTTTCCAGCAGGCATGGATCAGGTTAGGCCAGAGCTCAACCTCAGTGATAAATACCGCGCTGGGTTTAATCCGTCTCAACATGCCCGCCATGGCCATGTGTAAGTCATAGGGCAGGTAAAAGTGATGCACCTTATCACCAAAAATTGCGCGAACCCGGGCTGAACCGGTAGGCGTGGTAGTGGTTACGGTTATCTGGCGCTCTGGCTGCTCCTGCATAATGCGTTTAATCAGTACCGACGCTGCGACCACTTCACCCACCGATACACAGTGAAACAGATAACCATCAGCTTTGGGGGCATGCGCCACATAACCAAAGCGTTCAAAACGACGGCGATTATAATCTTTCTGACGTGTAATCCCCCGCTTAACGAGTGTGAAAAAGGCAAACGGTATGAGCAGTGCCAGAATACAGGAGTAGAGCCAGCGGAAGGCGTCCTGATACCACTTAGGAGAATATGTTGCGCGTTGCTTGCTCATGTTGCCTTGTACACCGTTATGCTGGCCGTCATCAAAATGTCGTGAAGTTTTGTTTCACTAACTTACAGGTTTTCACGTTTACTTTTATTGCATGTCATCAAGTGCCACCAAACCCGCAGTGCTCATCATCAGACTTAGTGCAATGGGCGATATTGTAATGGCCTCAGGTCTGCCGTCCAGCTTAAAACAGCATTTTGACAACGATGTGACCATA
>CATMRP010000140.1 GCA_950073835.1 uncultured Alteromonadaceae bacterium | reverse complement strand
ACCGGCTGGCCTTTGCTGTACACTTTTTCAAGTTTCAGCTCGGCTCCGCCCTGAGCAATGGAGCCTTTTTCAAAGGAGCCATTTTCTGTAGCCAGGTATTTAAGGGTTAGCGGACCCAGCTCAAACTGTAGATTGGCGTCAGGCATTTCGTCGATTTTCGTAAAGGTGACCGGTAACGCTGAGGTTGGGTCGGCATCAGAAAGCCAAATGTGGTAATCGGCTGTTGGCGCATCGCCGGCCAGCAGCAGCGCCGTTTCAGTGTAATTACCAAAACTCGATAGTAACCAGCTGTTGTATTCCAGGCTCGCGTTGACTTCTTTACCCTGCATCTGGCCTGATACCTGCCAGGCATCTTCGGCATGACTGATAGCAAACTGTGAAGCCAACTGGCCATTTTCAATGGTATATTCCTGAGCGTTGATAAGTGAGCCGTCGGCGCGACTCCATTCCAGCGTTTGTGAATCTGAGCGTGACACCGCAACCTGGTCGACCGGAGTAATCATGGCATCGCGCAAGACGGTTGCAATATCGCCGTCCTGATCGATAGTGTGTTTCTCCTGAGAGTAACCCACCGGAATACCATTAATGGTCATGCGGTAAGTGGCTTCATACAGTTCTGGTTGCTGATCGTTAGCCGTAAAAGCCTGTACAAAGCTCGCAAATACGTTGTAGAATGCCTGCTGATAGCCCATTTCATTATGCACACAAATTTGCAGGCTCTGGTTGGTCTGAGCTGATAACCCCTTTAATACGCCGACAACCTTTTCGCCGCCTTCGCCTAAGTTATATAAAGTATCTAATTGCAGGAAAGGCGTAGCGTCAATCATGCCCATATCCAGACCCAGCGTGTAACGTCCGGATAAGGCTTTACCGTTAATCTGTTCTGCGCCGCCGAGGCTATGCTCCACAATGGCATGCAGGGAGTTGGCTACGCCATCAAATTCTAAAAAGGCGTAACATTCTACCGGTGAATCAGAGCCGATATCCATAGTGTAATACCATACGTCGGTGCTACCGCTGTCCTGTAACACGGGCTTGCCTTTTACCTGGGCGTCGACGTTTAACTTTTCGATAACCATTTTTCCGCTGGCTTCAACGCTGGTTTCTCTGGCCATGGATTGTTGAAACCAGTCAGGAAAATCGGCCAGGTTAATCAGGTACTCGGCATTAGCGTTTACCGATATAGTGGCAGGTAACAGCAAAAGGGCGGCAGACTTTAATAACTTCATAAAGCTCAATCCTTGTTAATGGTGGGACATCCTAAAACGGAATTAAACATACGCATTTATTGATGGTTTGACCACCTTATTTTTTATCCGGAAAGGCCGGATGTTTATCATCTGTTTGGATGAGTTCGTCGTTTGTGGCCTGTATTGTGGTTTGATCGCTATATACTCAATGGCAATAAATCTAACAACAGGTAAACAACTATGGGCATTGGAACAGGGGCTAAGTACTGGTTACTGATAATTGGCTTATTGATGACATCGGCAAAGGCTGAGGATGAAAAAGGCTCTGTCGAAGCACCACAGGCGTTCATCACTCATCACAGTGGCAAGTTTAACGGTCAGAAAATTGCTTACAGAGCTACCGCTGGCGAAACCTATTTACGCGATTTAACAGGCGAACCTAAGGCCAGTATTTTTTCCTTTGCCTATACGCAGGATAAAGCCGAAACAGCCAAACGCCCGGTAACCTTCGTGTGGAATGGCGGGCCGGGATCGGCGTCGGTATGGTTACATATGAGTGGCCTCGGGCCGTTTTTTGCTGAAGTGCCTTCGGATGCATCCCATCCGGGGTTACCACCTTACTTACCAAAAAACTCAGGCAACTCCGTCATGGATGTCACGGATTTGGTCTTTATCGACCCGGTCGGTACCGGATATTCCCGGGCTGTGGGTGAGTACGAAGGTAAAGCGTTCTGGGGTCTTAAAGAAGATGCGCAGTCAATGGCTGAGTTTATCCGTACCTGGATGACTGAGAATAACCGCTGGGGCTCGCCGATTTTTATTCTTGGTGAAAGTTATGGCACCACCCGCGCGGCCT
Organism: uncultured Alteromonadaceae bacterium; assembly: GCA_950073835.1. Lineage (GTDB taxonomy): Bacteria > Pseudomonadota > Gammaproteobacteria > Enterobacterales > Alteromonadaceae > Alteromonas. Next base: position 10,081 of record CATMRP010000140.1, on the reverse strand, counting down.
ATGTGGCTAACATCCTGCAAAAAACCATGAAGATTAGTATTAACGGGCTGGTGTTTGTTTCACAGGCGCTGGACTATCAGGGCTCATCGCCGTATATCCCGGATAATATTATCTCCTATGTTACCTACGTGCCGACTATGGCTGCAGCCGCTTTATATCACGGTAAAGTCACCCCGGTACCGCAGGATAAACAGGCATTCCTGGAGCAGGCACGCCAGTTTGCCAGCAACGAATTGTTGCCCGGCTTGTTTGCCGGCAACCGTTTAAAGCCCGAACAAAAACGCCATTTGGTTGAGCGCCTGGCTTACTTTACCGGTTTAAGTCCGCAATACATTGAACGCGCTGATTTACGGATCAGTGCGCGCCGCTTTGCCAAAGAGTTATTGCGGGATGAAAGCAAAACCGTTGGCTTACTGGATGCCCGCTACTTAGGCGATGAACGCGACGATCTGGATGACAGTACCAAACGGGATGCGGCATCAGATACCATCTCGGCGGCCTTTAACAGCGCCCTGCAGGTATATCTGCGTAATTCTCTTGAGGTTGACTGGGACCGTCAGTACCTGTCGCCGGCAGACCCAGACCTCAGACGTTACTGGCGTTACCGTACGAGTAAAGACGGCAGTGCCTGGGAGCCAACTTACGTCACTACGGCAGGACAATTGTCTGAGGCATTGCGGATTAACCCTCAGTTAGATGTGTTGGTAGCATCAGGGTATTACGATCTGGTAACGCCGTTTTTTGATGCTGAATATACCCTTAATCGCCATGCAATAAACGCAGAGCAAATCTGGTATACCTATTATGAAGGGGGCCACATGATGTATGTGAACAGCGCGGCGAAGGTAGAATTGTTTAACGATGTTCGTCGCTTCATTGAGGCTCATATACCCACCAATAAATAATACATTTTTGCTGGGATTCGTATAATAAAAAGCGGCTGACAGGTATCTGTCAGCCGCTTTTTAGTTAATGAAGGTGACTGATTATTTTGCCAGATCAGTCAGCATCGTTTCCAGTGTTACCTGGTCTTTAGCAAACTGGCGAATACCCTGAGACAGTTTATCGGTTGCCATGGCATCTTCGTTCATATCCCAACGGAATGTTTGCTCGGTTAACGCCGCCGGTGCCGCTTTAGGCGAATCAACCGGCGTCAGTTTACGCGGCAGTTCTGCATCAGTGTTAGCCAGTTCATCCAGTAAGCCCGGGCTGATCGTCAGACGGTCACAGCCAGCGAGTTCCTGAATCTCACTGATATTACGGAAGCTGGCACCCATAACGATGGTGTCGTAGCCATGTTCCTTGAAGTAGTTGTAGATACGGGTAACCGATTGCACGCCCGGATCGTTCGCACCGCTAAAGTCAGCATCTGGCTGATCGGCTTTATACCAGTCAAGAATACGTCCAACAAAAGGTGAGATAAGGAAAGCGCCGGCTTCAGCAGATGCGCGGGCCTGGGCAAAAGAGAAAACCAGAGTGACATTGGTTTTAATGCCCTGGGCTTCCAGAATGCGCGCAGCCTGAATACCTTCCCAGGTGGCAGCAATTTTAATCAGTACGCGACTGGTATCGATGCCCTGATCCCGGTATAGCGCCAGCAAGTGATTGGCTTTTTCAACAGTGGCCATAGTATCGAAAGATAAACGCGCGTCTACTTCGGTAGAAACATAACCGGGTACCTGTTCCATTAGCTTAGCGCCAATAAGTACCGCCAGTTTGTCTGCTGCAACGGCAGCTACGTCATCGGTAGCGCCCTGATCTTTCGCCCATTTTACCGCTTCGATTGCCAGCGGACGGTACTTTTCAATTTGTACGGCTTTTAACAATAGCGATGGGTTGGTGGTTGCATCCTGGGGTTGATACAAAGCTATCGCTTCGAAATCACCGGTGTCAGCAACGACGGTTGTAATAGATTTAAGCTGTTCTAACTGGGTAGTCATAGTTCTTTCCACTCTTAATAAATTCAAAAGGTTACTAAGTTTTTCAGGCCTTGGCAGCTGCGCTTAACAGCAGTGAGTCGGCAACAGTACCAACTTCTGCGCTGGCTATTTATTCACCAGCTATACTGTTAATATTAATTTTATATTACCTTTACATTTGCCTATTATTGATATTATCATACAATTAAAATTTATTGGCTAATTTTGTTAGCAGTGAGTGGAATTAAAAAATATGTCTCGTTATACATTAGGGCTGGACTATGGCTCTGATTCGGTCAGAGCCTTATTGGTAGATGTAACAACCGGCGAAGAGCTGGCCAGCCATATGGTAAATTACCCGCGCTGGGCACAGGGTCGTTATTGCGAGCCCGCTAAGGATCAGTATCGTCAGCACCCTCAGGACTATGTGGATAGCCTGATCGAAGTGGTGAATGCGCTGTGGTCCAAGGTACCTGCCGGTACGGCTGATAAAGTTGTTGGCATGAGCTTCGACACTACCGGGTCTACACCTGTCGCAATCAATGCCGAAGGCGTGCCACTGGCATTAACCGAAGAATTCAAAGAAAACCCCAATGCGATGTTTGTATTGTGGAAAGATCACACGTCGTTGAAAGAAGCTGGTGAGATCACCAGGGCTGCCAACAACAATGAGGTGAACTACCTGGCCTATATGGGCGGTATCTATTCTTCTGAATGGTACTGGGCCAAAGCCTTGCACATTTTCCGTCAGGATCCGGCGGTAAAAGCCGCCACTTATAGCTGGGTGGAGCACTGTGACTGGATGACTGCATTAATGTGCGGCACAACTCATCCTTCACAACTGCAGATGGGCCGTTGTGCAACTGGCCATAAGTTAATGTGGAATGAAGCCTGGAACGGGTTCCCGCCAAATGACTTTTTCACCTCGGTTGATCCGCTGCTGGATGGCCTGGTTGATACCTTGAACCCGGCAACTCAAACCAGCGATCAGGTTGCCGGTGAGTTAACGGCCGAATGGTCTGAAAAACTGGGCCTGCCTGCGGGGGTTAAAGTGGGTTATGGCGCGTTCGACTGTCACATGGGCGCGGTGGCTGCCAATGTTCGCGAAGGCGTACTGACAAAAGTGATGGGGACTTCTACCTGTGACATTACGGTAACGTCTTACGAAACCATTGGCGAAACCTGTGTACGCGGTATCTGCGGACAGGTGGATGGTTCGGTGATTCCCGGGCTGGTAGGCCTGGAAGCCGGTCAGTCAGCCTTTGGCGATCTGTACGCCTGGTTTAAAAACCTGGTGCTGTGGCCAACTAACAATTTACTCCACGAGCTGGTGGAATCTGGTGCTGATGAACTGGTCGATAAGATTGAATCGCTGACCTTACAGCGCTTGTCTGCTGCTGCCGCTAATCTGCCAGTCAGTGCGAAAGATATTACCGCGCTGGACTGGGTTAACGGCCGCCGTACACCGGATGCCGACCAAACCGTGTCTATGGCGTTAACCGGTATCAAAATGGGTGCCGATGCCCCGCAATTATTTAAAGCGCTGGTAGAAGCCACTGCGTTTGGCGCGCGGGCGATTACCGAACGCTTCCGTGAGGAAGGCGTACCCATTAACTCGGTTGTAGTCATTGGCGGCATTTCGAAAAAATCTGACTACGTAATGCAAACCTGCGCCGATGTGTGGAATTGCCCTATCGACGTACTGGAAAGTGAACAGAGTTGTGCCCTGGGCGGAGCCATTATGGCTGCTGTAGCGGCTGGCGAATACCCAACCGTCGCCGAAGCTCAGCAGGTAATGGCGTCGCCTGTTTGCAAACAATATCTGCCGGATGCATCGAAAGTCGGTATATACGATGAGTTATACCAAAACTATCAAACGCTGGGCGACTATGTCAGTGGAGGTAAAGCATGAGCTACACCGAATTAAAACGGGAAGTGTACGAAGCTAATATGGAGCTTCAGCGCCGTAATCTGGTGATTTACACCTTTGGTAATGTGTCACAGGTTGATCGGGATAAGGGCGTGGTGGCTATAAAGCCAAGCGGCGTGTCTTACGATCAGATGAAGCCAGAGGACATTGTTATCGTGGATATGGAAAATAACATCGTGGAAGGCACTATGCGTCCTTCTTCTGATACCAAAACCCATACCCATCTTTACCGCGCATTTGAGTCGATTGGCGGTGTAACGCACACCCACTCAACCTATGCCACAGCGTGGGCACAGGCGCGCCAGAGCATTCCCTGCCTGGGCACCACTCATGCTGATTATGTACATGGTGAAATTACCTGTACCCGTGATCTAACCGATGAACAGGTTAACGGTGACTACGAAGAAGAAACCGGCGTTCAGATTACTGATGCCTATGTGGATCGCGACCCGGCTGCAGCACCGATGGTAATCGTTGCTGGCCATGCGCCATTCACCTGGGGTAAGGATGCAGCACAATCGGTGTATCACGCCGCGCTGCTCGAAGAGATTGCCAAAATGGCTTATCTCACAAGGACTTTAGACCCCAATGCCGCTGTGCTCAAGCAAGCCGTATTGGACAAACATTATTTACGCAAGCACGGTAAAAACGCCTATTACGGCCAAGAGTAACGCTACCTGCAAGCCCTTTATTAATAGAGGACAGAATTATGACTACAGTACAAAAAGAAGTATGGTTTATTACCGGCTCTCAGCATCTTTATGGCCCTCGCGTACTTGAAGAAGTCGCAGGTAACAGCCAGGCGCTGGCCGCCGGCCTTAACGAAAACAACCTGCCGGTTAAAGTGGTTTACAAAGACACTGTAAAATCTGCAGCTGAAATCCATCAGGTTTGCCAGGCAGCAAACAGCGATGCCAACTGTGTTGGTTTGATCCTGTGGATGCACACATTCTCGCCTGCCAAAATGTGGATTGCCGGCCTGAACGAACTGCAAAAGCCATGGTTACACCTGCATACTCAGTTTAATGCTGGTCTGCCGTGGAGCAGCATCGACATGAACTACATGAACACCCACCAGAGTGCCCACGGTGATCGTGAATTTGGTTTCATCGGCAGCCGTATGCGTAAAGAGCGTAAGGTAGTGGTTGGTCACTGGCAAAACCCTAAAACCGTAGCGCAGATCGACGGCTGGTGTCGTGCAGCTCTAGGTTGGGCAGAAAGCAAGTCACTGAAAGTGGTACGCTTTGGCGACAACATGCGTAACGTAGCGGTAACTGAGGGCGACAAGGTTGCAGCACAAATTACCTTTGGTTACGAAGTGCATGCTTACGGCCTGCAGGACTTAGCGGATGTGGTTAACAGCATTAGCGACGGCGACGTGGCAGCGCAACTGGACGCTTACTATCAGGAATACGACGTTAGCAAAGAACTGCTGACCGACGACTATCAGCGCGATCGCCTGATGAAAGAAGCCCGCCTGGAACTGGGTATGGAGAAATTCTTCATCGATGGTGGTTTCGGTGCTTTCACTAACTGTTTTGAAAACCTCGCTGGCTTGACCGGTCTGCCAGGTCTGGCAACTCAGCGCTTAATGGCCAAAGGCTATGGTTACGGCGGTGAGGGTGACTGGAAAACAGCGGCTATGGTGCGCACCATGAAAGTCATGGCGCAGGGCCTTGAGGGGGGTTGTTCCTTTATGGAAGACTACACCTATAACTTCACTGATTCAGTGGATCAGGTACTGGGTGCCCACATGCTGGAAATCTGCCCATCAATTGCCGGTAAGAAGCCTCGCCTGGAACTGCACCGCCACACCATTGGTGTGAAGTGTGACGTACCGCGTCTGCTGTTTGCAGCTAAAGCGGGTCCCTCTATCAACGTATCACCGATTGATATGGGTAACCGTTTCCGTATCCTGATTAACGAAGTGGAAACCGTTGAACAACCAGAAACCACACCACACCTGCCGGTTGCTTCGGCACTGTGGGAGCCTAAGCCAAATCTGGAAGTCGCAGCCGCAGCCTGGATCCACGCTGGTGGTGCTCACCACGCAGCCTACAGCCAGGCATTAAGCTCAGAAGTCATTGAAGACTTTGCTGATATGGCTGGTGTTGAAACTGTCGTTATCGACAGCGATACCAATCTGCGCAACTTCAAGTCAGAACTGCGCTACAACGCGGCTTACTATCAGCTTAAGCAAGGTATCTAATCGACCTGTTGGCTCATTGCAAAGATGAGCCAACATAATTGTCATACCAGTCATAGTAATATAATCGCAAGTAGCTCGTGTTACATTGCGATTTTTATTTTATGACTTGTACAGAATGATTAGGAGTACTCATGGTCGATTTAAGCTCTTACCAGGGCATTGTGTTTGATATGGATGGTACGTTGGTAGACTCTATGCCAGCGCACATGGAAGCGTGGCGGGTGACCTGCGAAAACTATGGTTATCCCTTTGATCTTGATTACATGTATTCACTGGGCGGCGTACCTACACGGCAAACCGTGGTGGTTCTGAACGACAAATTCAATATGGATCATGATCCAACGGAAGTTGCCCGATATAAGCGTGAAAGCTGGGAAGCGATGAAGCTTGAGCCGGTTATTATCGAGTCGACTATGGCCGTGTTTAATCACTATCGACCGCATATGGCGATTGGTATAGGTACCGGCGCTGAGCGCCCCCATGCCGAGCATCTGCTAACCGCCCATGGCCTTCTTGAGCGCATCGATTCGTTAGTTACGGCTACTGATGTCACCCATGGTAAACCTCATCCGGAAACCTTTCTGACCGTTGCCAGACAAATGGGTGTTGAGCCATCCAGATGTGTGGTGTTTGAAGATACCGAGATTGGCCGTCAGGCTGCCCAGGATGCCGGAATGGACTGTATTATGGTTAACAACGGCGAAATTCAGGTCTGATAGACTTGCATTTCCTATGTTATTTGTAATATAAAAGTATAAAAATTATTATAGGAATGTAAATTATGCCGTCGTTATCTTTTTCCGGGGTTCGCCCGGCGTTTTTCTCTCGCTCCGGTAAACAGGCCAAGTGGCTGCTTGCCGGAGTACTCACTCTGACATTTGGCTGTGCCAATCAGGTTATGGCTAATAAGCAAGGACAATCTATGACTACCAATCCCAGCGCTACTGTTAGCGCGTTTGGTTCGCTGAGCGACGCGACCCCGGTTGAAAAAGTCACCCTTAAAAACAGCAATAATGTGGAAGTTGAAGTGATTAGCTTCGGCGGCATCATTACCCGTATCGTTACCCCGGATGCCAGTGGTCAGTTGGGTAATATTGTGTACGGCATGGAATCCATTGAAGAATATGAAAACGGCAACCCTTATTTCGGTGCGCTGATCGGCCGCTATGGGAACCGTATTAAAGACGGTAAATTTACCTTAAATGGCACCGAGTATCAGCTTGCTACCAATGATGGCGACAACCACCTGCACGGTGGGATTCAGGGGTTCGACAAGAAAGTCTGGAAAATGGCCCCGTTTGCAACGGCTAACAGTGCCGGTGTAACGCTGACGCTGGTAAGCCCGGACGGCGATCAGGGCTACCCGGGTGAGCTGACTACCGAAGTCACTTACACGCTGACCAACAACAATACGCTGGATATGCAGTTTATCGCTACCACCGATAAGCCTACAGTTGTGAATCTCACCCAGCACTCGTATTTCAATCTGGCTGGCAAAGGCACCATCTTAGATCACGAACTACAAATTAACGGTAAATATATCACGCCGGTAGACGGTGGTCTGATCCCCACGGGCGAGCTTGCTCCGGTGGCAGGAACCCCTTTCGACTTTACCTCACCTAAAGCCATTGGCCGCGATATTGAAGCAGACAACGAGCAACTGGCGCTGGGTAAAGGTTACGACCACAACTACGTGTTAAAAGAACAGGTAGACAATGAGCTAATTGAAGCGGCTACTGTTTACGAGCCTACCTCAGGCCGGGTTCTGCGGGTACTCACCGAAGAGCCGGCAGTACAATTTTATTCAGGTAACTTCCTGGAAGGGACTACCGAAGGTTTTGGTCAGCAGCATATTTTCCGCGGTGCTCTGTGTCTGGAGCCGCAACATTATCCCGACTCGCCGAATCAGGCTGACTTCCCCAGCACTACCTTATTGCCGGGCGAAGTTTACTCAACGCGAATCGTTTACGCCTTTGATACAAAGTAAGTCAGCGTTAAGTCATTAATCGTAACACCCGCAGGCTGGCGGGTGTGGTAACCCAGATAGAGAGAGCAATCATGATTTCAAAGTCGCTTAAACGACTTGGTATTGGTCTGTTGGTAATGTCTTCCCTTGCCGGTTGTAACAGCACAGACAACGGAGAGGTCACAGAAACCAAGGTGAATGTTGCGACTGAAGCATCGGGCATTTTCACTAACCCCCTGTTTCCTAATGGCGCCGATCCCTGGCTGGAATACTGGGATGGTAACTATTACCTGACTACGACCACCTGGACTTCGCAACTAGTGATGCGTAAGTCGCCTACCTTAGCGGGCCTGGCCGATGCGACGCCGGTAAATGTGTGGTCGTCTACAGACCCTGAGCGTTGCTGTAACTTCTGGGCGTTTGAATTCCATCGCTTAAAAGGACCAAATGGCTTTCGCTGGTACATGATGTACACCGCCGGACAGGACGGCACGCTGGACTATCAGCACCTCAACGTGCTGGAAAGTGTGGGTGACGATCCAATGGGGCCTTATCAGTACAAAGGCGCACTGATGCCCGAAGTGTGGAATATCGATGGGAACTATCTGGAGCATGACGGCAAGCTCTACGTGATCTATTCGCAGTGGCGTGGCGATACACAGCTTAACATTATTGCTGAAATGGAAAACCCGTGGACGCTTAAAGACCAGGAGCATACGGTGCTGACTACACCCGAGCTGGACTGGGAAATCAGTGGCCGCAAGGTCACCGAAGGGGCTGAAATTCTGCAGCACAATGGCCGCACTTTCATGACCTATTCAGCCAGTTTTTGTAACACGCCGGATTATAAACTCGGCTTACTGGAATTAACCGGTAACGATCCGATGAATCCTGAACACTGGACCAAATCGCCTGAACCTGTTTTCAGCCGCACCGAAACGGTATTCGGTCCTGGTCATAACGGCTTCTTCACCTCACCAGATGGTAGTGAAGACTGGCTGGTATATCACGGCAATGACTCTGTAGAGCATGGCTGTAGTGCAACCCGTTCATTACGCGCACAGAAATTTACCTGGTCAGAGACCGGCGAGCCGGAATTTGGTGAGCCATTAACGCCGGGCGTGGAAGTAGCGCCACCATCAGGTGAGAACGGCCCATTAGTAACCCGTGTACAGGGTCAGCGTTATCAGCTGGTTAATGCAACCAGTGAGCTGTGTCTGGATATTTCTGCCGATCCGGAAGCCAACCGTGCAGTGCAGCGCCAGTGCGCTGGAACTAACGGCCAGTGGGTGCTGGACTCGACCACCGATGGTTTTATTCGTCTGGCAAATCGCGAAGACAGTAAATTTCTTGAGGTAGCCGGTTGTGCAACTGCCGATAATGCCCGCGTGCAATCGGCAGCCTGGCGAAATAACTACTGTCAGCAATGGCAAGTGGCAGCCGGTGTTGATGGCAATGTGACTCTGAGCAATCGTTATTCAGGCAAGCCTCTGGCGGTGGCCGGGTGTTCTGCGTCGGCCAATCAGGCGGTGCTACAACACAATACCGACAGTGCCTGTAATCAATGGCAACTGCGCCCCATGGGTGAAGTTGCTCTGATGAGCCAGCAAAGTGGTAAGGCGCTGGCCGTGAATGGCGATAACATTGAACAGCAAGCCTTTAACTATAAGGCGGAACAAAGCTGGTTATTTGTGCCAACCGACACGGGTTATCTGGCGCTGAAACAGGAAGCAGACAGTGAGTTATGTGTAGGTGTGGATGCCAACCAGGTTGTGCCGGGTGCCAACATCAGTATGGTGAATTGTGCAGAGAAAACGGCGCAGTGGCGTTTAACGCCGCAAGAGGGCGGCGGCATGATGCTGTTTAACCGCTATACGCGTTTACCACTTGGCTTAACCGACTGTGGTCTGGCCGAAGCAACCAATATTGCGCAGCAGCCTGATTTGGCGACACGCTGTCAGATTTTCCACCTGCGCGAACCACAGTAAGTCGTTACTTTTTAAGTACCTTGTTGTTCTAAGGGGGAGTACCGAGTAGGGCGGTGCTCTCCCTTCTTT
>CATMRP010000139.1 GCA_950073835.1 uncultured Alteromonadaceae bacterium | reverse complement strand
TTAACGGTACCGGCGGTCTGCAATGCTTGTCCGTATAACAGCACTTTTTCGGTGATGGTTGTTTTACCGGCGTCCGGATGCGAAATGATCGCAAACGTGCGGCGACGCTTAATTTCTTCTAACAGCTGGGTCATTCACTAAACCTGATTTTTATTCGGGGTGCTGGCCCTGAGCGGTGATTACAGTAATCCTTGCCTTGCTGGCAAAACCCAGGCCTTACGTTTTCGCGGGATTATACGGACTTTTGCTTTTTAATGGTAGTAAAGCCGGGAGGTCAGCACCGGATTTAGCGCTTTATCCGGTACTGAAAGGTTTGAAAAGACAGTGAGAGCTGTGCCCGCAAATGAACAACCTGTTCGCGCAATACGGTGCGCAAGATTTTCCCTGCGCCGTTGCGGTTAATAGCGTCAGTGACGGGTGACATGTTTGGGCACTTTATGGCGGGCAAGATGCTAACTTACTGACAAATTTAAAATAAAATGTGGCAATCATTTTGGTCATTTTATAATCTAGTTGTAATGTGCAGTCATTGGCCTGTGATGTGGTAAACCGGTTTTGGGGAAGTAGTTTATGAAGTTATGTTCGTCAGTGGGATTATTCGGGGCTTTGTTCGCTCTTCCTTCAACCGTAGTGGCTGACCAGTATCATTACGGCAACCTGCTGGTAGGCGGTAAAGCCATTGGCTATGGTGGAGCCTATGTGGCTTTGGCGGACGATCAGTCTGCGATGCACTACAATCCTGCCGGGCTGTCTTTTCAGGCGAATGCAAAGTCAGCGTCAGTGAACACCCTGGCGTTTGAAGATACTGAATTTAAAAACGTTTATACAGACGGCTCTGACTTTGCCCGAACCTCCTTCTCAGTTGTGCCCGGGTTCCTTGGCATCAGCACCAGTTCCGGGCGATGGAGTTATGGCAGTTATTTTACCGTTACTGATTATTCTCAGGAACGGAATGATAGCAGTTCCAACTACGAGTTACCGGCCACACCAACTACGCCCGGGCAAAGTGTTATTGAAACGGTGACCTACGATTTTGACAATGCCGCTTACAAGTTCGGCGGCGCCCTATCCTACCGCCTTAATGACCAGTGGGCGCTGGGCTTTTCCTTATCGCTAAAATACATAGAACAGGTTTTATCTCAAACTTCCGGGGCGGCGATTACCATGTATACGCCAACCGGTTCCTTTACTTCCGGATTCGATGCCCGGCGACGTATTAATGAAAAGCAGTATCTGATTGAGCCATCTCTGAGTGTGCTATACAAGGATGATGCTTTAAGTGTTGGGGCGCATTACGTTCACAGCGTGTCTATCAACCGTAACTACCGTTCTAATAACCTGATTGTTGCGCCTATTATTACTCTGATAAACGGTTCACCGGATACCACATTTCCGGACTTTATTCGCACGGATAAAGAGCAGGACCAACCTTCCCTGTTGTCTTTTGGCGCCGCTTACCATCATCGCGGCTGGGTGGTATCAAGCCAGATAGATTATTACAGCCATGTTGAAAATGAGGATGTGGTACTTGATGACATCGATTTAACCCGTGAACTAAAACAGGTCACTAATTATTCCCTGGGACTACGTATACCGCTGTCTCACGATACCGCCCTGCAATTTGGATTTTTCACCGACAACAGCAATGGCGTTATCGATTTTGACATACCTTTCCAGCGCGTAGAGGCTATCGATACCCGGGGGATCAGTGTTGCCTATGAAACAAAACTAATGGGCTACCCGCTTACCCTGGGCGTGTATGCCAAACAAGGCGACGGTAAAGTGCGATATGCTGATGTGCGTTATGTGGAAGCGATAACCGGCGTTACTCTTTATCCGGAAAATGATTCAAATGATGTTCAGTCGGCAGAAAAAACCTCGGTGGTGATTTTCGCCAGTATGGATTTTTAAACAGAATTGGCGTGGTGGCTTGCAGCGCTCAATGGTAATGACATCATGAGCGCGTCTTCCCTGCCATCTTTGGTGGGATAATAGCCTTTGCGGCGTTCCAGTAATTTAAAACCGTTATTTAAGTAAAGTGTGTAAGCAGCCAGATTCGACTCGCGCACTTCCAGAAAACAACCTGAAGCATTCAGCTGTTTGCAACGGTTAATGACAAAATCCAGCATTCGTTTACCGGCACCTTGTCCACGCCGATCGGCACTGATGGCTATGTCCATCAGGGTTACTTCGTCCAGCACCACCAGCAGGATAGCAAACCCAATCACTTGCCTGTTATATAGCAGCACCCAACATTCGTACGGTGATGTGATGCAATCCACAAAAGTTGCCTGCGACCACGGCGCATACTGAGCTTCACAGTGAATGACATGGGCAGCTATGGCGAGCGCTTCATCTGCCTGAGTAATAGTTAACTGTGATAAATCTAGCTCAGTGCGCACAATGCCTGCCAGAGCTGCATTTTATGCTGTTTGGTAAGTGCATCCGGTGCTACCGGCAATGTGATCGCCGTTTGCGAGACTGATACCGGCGCGCCAACTTTAACCGGTGGCACTGTTTCCATGGCCAGCCCCTGCACCGCGATAAGCAGATCAGCAAAAAATTGTGGCGCTTGCTGTGCACTGATTACCTGCAGTACTGGAGGGGCTTCCTGTGGTGCTACGGGTTCATCAGTCTTAGTCGTTTGAGAGGGCGCTGGCTTGGCGGCTACGCTGTCTTTTATTCGCTGCAGATGGGAGCGCGCGGTATCCTGAGACACTGGTTCTGATTTTACTTTTTCGGCAACATCGGGCACTTCACCGGCTGGTTTTGCCAGCTTGTCTTGCGGCTGCCACACCGGAATTTGCATTGCTTGTAATGCAGCAATTTGATAATCAGTTAACGCGAATGCCATGATAAGCGATGATTTTTCTGTGTAAGGAAGTGAATTACAAGAGTCTATCAGAACAAAGAGAAAAGTGGCAGGGGTGGAGGGACTCGAACCCCCAACCATCGGTTTTGGAGACCGCTGTTCTACCAATTCGAACTACACCCCTAGCGCGCTGTGAATTATACGTATGCACCTTCAAAGGTAAAGTATTTTTATAATAAATAACTAAAATCGCGTTTAAGCGCGCAAATATTAAACGCTACGGCGAATTATTAAGCCGGATTTCTCTCGGCCGCCGCCGTCCACAAACGGTTGGTAAAATCCACTACCGGTAAAAAAGCAGCTACGCCCTTTTCCACTGAACCAGCCGAATGACCGGTTTGGTGTGCATATTCATCACATAACTGCTGTTGCTGCTGACTGTTAAGCTCATTGATAAGAATACAGGCGCCAATATCAAAGTAACGGTTTCCGGTAGCTGCGTACTCCCAGTCGACTACTTTATTGCGAGCGGTGCCGACCAGATGAGCAAACGACAGATCGTTATGGCAAAAGCAGAAATCCTGATAATGGCTAAACTGAGAAATTACCGGTAGCAACTTATCTCTTTGTGCTGAGAAGGAACGCGCCGCTCTGGTGGGCAATTGTTCGAGGTAATGTTGCCAGCATGGTAACAGCGCCAAGGTTGGCGCGCTAATATCGCATTGATGGATGTTGGCCAGCGCATGCGCCAACCGATCTATATCCAGGGATGGTTGCTCAGGCGTGTCGACCCACTCTTCGATCCAAACGCGTAATGCGGGATCATAAGCGGTAACCACCGGCGCCAGGCCACTAACAGCCAGTTGCTGCTGTAATTTAGCGACGACAACGTAGTTTACGGCACTGAAGGTAGCCGGTCCAAGCAATTTTACGGCCCAGCTTTGCCCGTCACTACTTGCACGGAAAACACTGTTAGCCAGGCCCTGACGAACCGGCTCAAAGGTTAATTGCGAGGCTCCACACGCGCCAGCGATAAAATCGCTTAGCTGTTTGTCAGAGACCTTTCTGACCATTCCTGTTTCCATTGGTTATATCCATAAACTGAAAAGCCTACATACCCTATAAACAGGCAGGCAGACAAAATTAATCCGCTTTGCCAGTACAGAAACACTGCGGCGGTATTGATCACAAACCAGTAGATCCAGTTTTGCAGTATTTTGTGCGCTACCATAAAGGTGGTAGCCACACTGAAAACATTGATGGCCGCATCCAGCCACAGATATTCGCTGTTAAACTGCGTTGCCGCTAATTTTCCCAAGCCCACCGCTACGGCCGTTAAGCCAAATACCGCCAGCACATGCCAGCTAAATGGCCAGGACTGCACTGATTTATCTTCTCCCGGTTTATGATGCCATTGCCAGTAACCGTAAACTGCCATCACCATGTAAAACAGATTTAGTGCCGATTGAAACGGTAACGCCACCTGCCAGAATAGCCAGGTGTAAATGGCAGTGCTGGTGAGAGCTGCCAGCCAGCACCAGGCACTTTGCCGGGCAGCGAGCAGCACGTAGGCGATGGCCAGTACCACGGCCAGCCACTCTGCCAGCGTGGTCGCTAAGATTTGTTCAACCAGTTGAGAAAGGACTTGTTCCATGCTGCCCTACTTACTGCTCATGGCATCAAAATTAAGAAATTTCGCCACAAACACCGCCTGCCCCACTGCTTCATGGGTTCGCTGCATTTCTGCGCCCAGCACCTGCATTACCTCGGCGTAGTCGCCATGCACCTGAGTACTGGTAGAACAGGTGATGACTGTAAGGTTGCTGTAACTGTTCAGTCGTTCAATAAAGGCCTTAATGGGCCCGATATAGTCATTCACCAAAGGGTACAGCGATAACTCCACCATCACCTGCATAATGCGCTCCTAGAATTGATAACGAACGGTAACACCGGTCTGACGACCGTTACCCAACTGATAATAGGGTTCATCAAATTCGTAAAAATCGCGGGGATCATTACTGAATCCGCCAAATCCGCGGGTATAATAGGTTTCATCAAACGCGTTATTGATCCATAGCTGTGTTTCCCAGTTCTCCATTCGCCAGCTTAGCTGGGTATGCACTAAGGTGCGCGAAGGTGCCGTCACATCATGGCCATCAGAAAAGCGATAGCGATCGGCAAAATCTACTTCAACATTCCAGCGAATTGACTCGTTGATATCCAGCTGGCTGAGTAAATTGGCCGTAAACTCGGGCGCCTGAGCCTGCTGCTGTTCTGTGACAGTGGTACCATCAGCGCGGGTATAATCTTCAAAATAGGCATCCAGATACCCACCCGAGAAGCTCAGGTTCCAGTGGTCAGTTGCCTGCCAGCTAAGCTCAACCTCAACACCCTGGTTGGTACCTAAATCGGCGTTACTGATAATATCAATAAATTCCGCCGAGCCGTCATCCCGATACTGCAGTTCGTAGTCACTAACCTGCGTATCTTCCCGCTTCATCACAAAAAATGCCACGCGGGAGGTTAACTGGTCAGCCAGTCGCCCTTTCATGCCAATTTCATAGTTCCAGTTGTACTCTTCGTCATAGAAGCGGTTGTCGGTAGACACATTCTGGTCGGGGTTAATGCCAGCGCCTTTATAACCACGGGAAACGCTGGCATACACAAGTTGCTGACCCAGTTGATAACTAAGTGCCAGCTTGCCGCCCAGCATAGTGGAATCATGCTCGCCATTGAGGCCGGCGTTGTCGCCGTAAGAAAAGTCATAGTTCTCCGCACGTAAAGCAAAAGTCAGTAATAAGTCATTGCTCAACTGGCTTTCCAACTGACCGTAAACGGCCTGGGTGATGGGCTGATACTGACTGACGAAATCGCCATCGGCATAGGTGTACTGACGGAGTAAATCCTCTTTATTATTCTTAACCCGCGTGCCGATAACCCAGGAAGTCGTGTCATTAAATAAACGCCATTGATCGCTGCTGACAAAGCGTAACTCCACGGTATTGGTATCGACATCGCGGTAATAAGCATCGAAAGAAGTGTATCCCCACGGATGAAAACCATCATAGGTCCAGTCTTCGTCATAGGCATAACCAATATTGTGGCTGGCGTGAGTAACGATAAAGTGCAGGTCGCCGCCATCCAGCCGGGTTAGCAGGTTAGCGCTGATAGCATGGGTTTGCTGGCGATCAAATCCAGGTTCGTCAGACAAAGTTTCGCGGGTATTATCTAAAGAAAACGCATCAAAACCGTTGTCGATATCGTACCAGCGATAATTAACGGTTAATGATACTTCATCGCTGTAGTCGTAGCTTGCCGCTAACCGAATGGCGCTTTCGTCAATGTTGTTGGTATCGTCGCGATTAAGAAAGGTATTGCGCACAAAACCATCACTCTGGTTATGCACCAACGCACCGCGTATGGCCAGATTGTCGGCCACCTCGACACTCTTACCCGCTTCCACGCGATAGCTGCTCTTGGTAGCGGCAGTAAGCTGCACGTAATCGGCAGCGCTATCCTCGGCCTGGGTGGATTTCATTAATACTGCACCTGCCAGCGCGCCGGTACCGAATACCGTGGCTTGCGGGCCCCTAAAAATTTCGACCTGCTGGGTATCAAACAGCAGTGCAGCAGCGCCTAATCCGGTAAAGTCAAAATCGTCAACCATAATGCTAACCGACGGATTAATCGGTTCGGCGTACTGGCTACGCTCGCCAATGCCGCGAATTTGCACAAAACGTCCCCGCGAGGCACCCGTTGCAAAATTAACGTTTGGCGCTATGCGCAGTAAGTCTTCGATGTGCATCGCCTGACGGCTTTGAATACGGGCATTATCGATGATTGAGGCACTGGCGCTCAGTTGAGCCAGAGCTCGCTGATGAAAATCGCCATACACGGTGACTTTTTCGATGTCTTGTTGCTCAGCGGCTAAAGCGCTGAAAGATAAACTCAGTAAAGATAAAGAAAACAGAGTTTTAGGTAATTTCATACTGGATCTCTTGTGCAATGATGACCAAAAGATCCGGCTTTTAACGGCAGGTGATAAGGCTTGATTGTAACCATCCCTACGCCGGTATTATCCGGATCAGGTTTAAGGGTTCCCACATGATGGATCTCAGCCGTTTCCGGCACCCCTTGGTGAATGCATTATGAATGCGCGATGGAGTCTACCAAGACTTAAGAGATTTGCAACTGTTTAACTGATTGTTGCGGTCTGGTAGTTAGCAGCAGAAATAAGAACGCCCACCGTGACGTGGTGGGCGTTACTTAATTGCTCCCGGATAAAGAGCGTTATACAGACCGGCGGTGACGACGCCAGCCTGTTATGCCGAGTCCGAGTACTGCCAGCGACAAAGCGGTTGGCGCGCTAACCTCAGACATCGTCATATCTCTAAAACGTACTTGAGTATTGCCACACTCATCATCACAATCGTTAACCAGTACGATATGGGTAAAGCTGCCAGTCAGATAATTATCCAGGTCGATAGAGAAACTCTGCCAGCGATCGTTGGTATATGAAAAATCATCCAGTCCCCAATTCTGAGTACCAATCAGGTTAAACGACTGGCTGGAAACTGCGTCAGTCTGACCACCGGAAAAATCAGCAAAGAATAAACCGGCAATTTCTGGCAGTGAAGTAGGCACACCTCGGGCCTCACCGCCATCACCAATGCGCTGGAATAAGCGGAATTTAAAATCCAGCGTGTAGTTGGTCAGTGGATCATCCAGATTGACGGTGTCAATGCCGAATGTATCTTCCAGATCTATGGCAAACCAGGAATCTGAGTAGATTCGAATCGCGCCATTGTTTTGTACAAAATAATCACTGTCGACGTTATTCTGACGACTCATCCCTTCAAAGGTAGCGGTATCGAAGTCCACTTCGTAATTGATAACACCAGCGTTGGCAGAGGCTGCCATACCGCAGGCGACGATTACTGAACATAATTTTCTGGCCAACTTCATCTTTAATCCTTAACTACTAATCAATACGTTAATGCTGTACTGACTCTGAGTAACCCGGCCACCTTTATCCTCAAAGGTCCGTGGCTTTCCGTCCTTGCTTCACAACAAGTTTGGCTTTATGCATCATCAAACTTCGGAGTTAATGGTAACGCAGCAAAAAAATCAAAATAGGACACATTTTATCGAACAATAGGACAATTTTGTCTGTCCTCACTTAACACCCGGGCAAAAGTCGTTATTATGGTGGGAGAATCGCAAGGGATAAAAATCTGTTATGTCTGTTACCTATACAGGAACGTTTTGGTCAGCCGTTACACGCGCGCTACTGTCATTACGCCGGGATAAGAGCCTGACCACGGAAGACGAGTCTACGGCATTATTGGCCCTTGGAGACATTGAAAGCGGTGACTACCCGGTTACAGCCCTGAATGAAAAATTAGCACTGCTGAGTAAATGTGACTCACCACACAAGATTGGTCAGTCCCTGCTGGGGTACCTTGATTTTAACAAGATGGGTACTTTTCACTGTTTTTTGTCTATGGCTCGTGATATCAGCGCGGCTCTGGATGCTTTGCATACTTTTGATAGTCCTCTGTTTGAAGCTTCTGAAGCAGTGCAAATCAATAAAACCGACAAACAGGTAACCCTCACCGTAAAAGCGGGCATCCTACCCAACATGGAACCCTTTGTGGTGGCATATCTACTGGCGCTTTTCCGTCACCTGGCTGGCCGACATTTCGATTTTAGTCACGTTGAACTCATGCACAGTCACCAGCAGTGGCTGTTAGCATCAGTAAGTCAGGCCCGCTGTGATGATCAGCGACCTGCACTGGCCGTTACTTTCAATGTAGAGTGGCTATCCTGCCCATCGTTTTTTTACAGTCCTAAACTGCAGCAGGTGCTGGTGAAAAACCTTCAGCCTGCCGGTGAAGCGGGGTTCAAACAAGATCTGGTCGATGCATTTAAACAATTCGATACACCGGCCAGAATTCGCTCTGAAGCGGTTGGTGAGCTGTTGGGCATGTCAGAATCGGTGTTTCGACGCAAACTTAAACAGGAGAAGCTGTCTTTCAGCGCCTTACTAAAATCCCACATTCACGAACGCAGCATAAATGGTTTACTGAGCGGCGAGAAAGTAGATACTCTGGCTGAGTCACTGGGCTTTTCCGATCGCCGCTCCTTCGACCGCAGCTTTAAAGAGTTTACCGGTATAAGCCCTGGTCAGTTACGTCAGGTGGGAAGCCGTCTGCGCTTCCAGCGGGGTAACCAGGCCTTGATCGAAGTGACCGAGAACCTCCCTCCCTTGCCCGAAACCATCAGTCATATTGTGAATTTGTCTGATGAACAGCTTACCGTTAGCCGACTGGTAAAACTGATCGAGCCAGACCCGGTATTTCTGGCGCACATCATTGGTAAAGCCAGCAAAGCGCTGTACGGTTCAGTGCCTCAGTCACTTGAGCAGGCTATCGGCCGCAACCTCGGCGTCAACAACGTAAGAAACCTGGCGGTGCTTTTTGCCGCCCAGCAATACCTCACAGTTCAGAGTGTCCACCCGAATATCGAGCGGCTGATTGACGCCATGCTGTTAAGCAATGCCTTATTCGAAGCGTTATTTGCCGGCGAATACAGCAACGAGGATAAAGCCCTGGTTACCCAGCTCATACTGTTTGGCCCCCTGGCGCTATTATTAATTTTCCATTCCGAACACTTAGATGCCTCATTGTTTTTTGAGCAGTGGCAACATGCGGCCAGTTTTGATGAATTTCAGTCTGCGCTGGCTGCAGAACATAATCTGTGCCTGTATGGTGCCTCGTCGCTGTTGTTGGTCAGATGGGGCTTTACCAGTAAGGTAAATCAAACCTTGTGGCGGTTGTGTCAGGAGCCGGATGCAAAAGTGAATCAACGGATCCGTTGTTGTCATGAGCTTGCGTTTAACAGTTTGTGTTTTAATCAGGCCCCGATCCACAACGAACAACTAGGCACCGTACTGTCAGAGCAGCAGCTAACCGAAGCCATGGAGCTGCTGACGAAGTGGTAATGTTCTTGTAATAATTGTGGCTTAATTGGTGGCCACACCACAAACAGGTACAATAACTGTTTTACGTGATGACTTTTTGCTTCTATGCCTACCGCGAAGACGTTAGCCGCACTATCCAGTTGGAATAATGCGCTACTACAGACTCCCAATGCTCACCGCCAACTGCTGGTAGTGAGCGGTTCTGCGCACTACTGCAAAGACGTCATTGACCAATTAATACAAGGGTACAGTAACCAGGAAACCCTGTTTCTTGGTAAATCACTTTGCCCTGATTACAGTTCTTTGACTATCGCCGCTTACCGGCAAATTCTTGGCGCCGAATACCGTCTGGCCGTTGTTGATACCTTTGAGGCGTTTCGCCCTAATGCGATTCTGGCAGTGGCTGGCACGGTTACTCAGGGTGGCCTGATGGTTGTGTGTTGTCCACACCTTAACGAATGGCCCGTTTACCGCGAGGCATCAACCGGCCACTATTTAAGTTACGGGGAACAACTGCAATTCAGTCAATTGCGGGCCGCTATTGGCAGTCAGTTCATACAAACTTCAAACGTTGCCATATTACGCGAGAATTTCGCGCCTGAGTTACCTGAAATAATTTCTGCAGAGCCACCGGCTGCGCCCCCTTTACCATTCAGATCGGCAGAACAACAACGCCTGTTCAACCTTATTACTGCAGGCCAACTTATTGAAAACGCACTGTTCACTGCCGACCGTGGCAGAGGTAAATCAACCCTGTTGGGCATGATTGCCGGGCACTATATGACCACACAATCACAGTCTGTGATTATCACCAGTCGTTATGCAGAGTCTGTAAAACAGGTATTGGCCGGTGTACTGTTAACCTGTCCTCAGGCAACGCAGACCGATCGCTACCGGGTGACATTAAATGATATGACATGCCAATGGCTACCCCTTGACCACCCCTCATTGAACACCCTGAGCGAACCTACACTGCTACTTATTGACGAAGCTGCAAGCATTCCTGTGCCGCAGCTCACAGCACTTTGCAACCAGGCTAAACACCTGTTGCTTAGTACGACGGTAAGAGGCTATGAAGGGTCAGGAAGAGGCTTTATTACCCGCTTTATGCCCTGGCTTAAACACCACCGCCCGGACATCCGCCATTTTGCGTTACATACACCGATTCGCTGGTTTGAAAACGATCCGCTGGAGCACTTCTGGTACCGCGCGCTGTGTATGGACACCACCGCTATAGATATGCGTGAAGTCACGTCTTCGGAGTCTCACGGCGGCAGTACTATCAATTATGAGACACTTAATAAGGAACAGTTCGATAGTCACACTAATCTCCAGTTGCTCCCCCTGCTCATGCAGGCTCACTATCAAACCACTGCCGATGAACTGGTTCGTCTTTATGACTCGCCAGCCAATAATACGTTACTGGCGATCAACGACAATCAGGTGATCGGTGTACTCAATTATCAGCAGGAAGGCGGCGTATTGCTCAGGGACGTCGCATCTCAGATTGCCAGTGGCGCCAGACGGGTGAATGGGCACCTATCCGCCCAGGGGTTAAGCGTGCTTTTAGCATCTGCAGCTATGGCGACGGCAACCTACTGGCGTATTAACCGAATCGCCGTCCTGCCCCGTTTCCGGCGCACAGGCATCGCCAGCAACTTAATTAACAGGTTGCTGCAACGGGCAAAAACTGCGGGAGTGGACGCTCTGACGACTTCTTATGGTGCAACGCCTTCTTTGACTGCCTTTTGGAATACCAATGACTTTATGCCAGCCAAACCGGGACTAAAACGTGACGCCTCAAGTGGTGAATACAGTTTACTCATGTTTCTGCCACTAAGTCAGACAATGGTTGATGTTCAGACCCTCATTGATCAACGTTTTAGCCAGGAGCTATTACTCCACCCCGAACCGGAAACATTTGGCGATTCCCCCTCTGTTTCACCTTTTGCAGTGAACGATAGCATTCGAGCGTGCACATTAGCCATACTGGAGCAGGTGATTAACGGTAGCAGAAGTCTTCAGCATGCCCGTGGCAGTGTTGCATGGCTGCTTGAAACACAATCAGAGCACATCGCAGAAAGCGAAAGCAAGGCTGTACTGGAGGAGTTTGTGGCAAACAGTAACGCACTCAATAAGCTTACTGAGCGCTACAGGCTAACCGGCAAACGTGAAACTGAGCGTTTTATCATCAGCCATCTTGGTCGTGTTTTTACCAGATGAGGCAATAAAGAAAGAGGATAACAGAGATAAAAAAAGCGCCGTTAAGGCGCTTTTTCAATTAGATATTAATACCGCGGTTTTTCGCTTTCTGCTTGATGTAAGGTTCCCAGGCATTCGCGTTTCTGCGTAATGTCTTGTCCTTTTTCGCTTCCTTAATATGCTCGTAGGCTTGTTTAAAGTCTCCGGCATAGAAGTT
>CATMRP010000138.1 GCA_950073835.1 uncultured Alteromonadaceae bacterium | reverse complement strand
TCGAGGTGAAGTATGTCTGGAATTTTAGATTCGGTTAATCAGCGTACACAACTGGTCGGCCAGAACCGGCTGGAGTTATTATTGTTTCGCTTAAACGGTCGGCAGCGATTTGGTATTAACGTATTTAAGGTCCGTGAAGTACTGCAATGTCCGGCGCTCACGTCGATGCCAAAGCTTAATCCATTGGTACGAGGCGTTGCCCATATCCGCGGGCAGACTATTTCGGTTATCGATTTAAGCATGGCCACCGGCGGTCGTAGAATTGAAGATCTTAAATCTGCTTTTATTGTGATCGCCGAGTACAACCGCTCGGTTCAGGGCTTTCTGGTTGGCGCGGTTGAGCGCATTATCAATACCAACTGGGATGCAATTATGCCGCCACCGCAGGGCACCGGCCGTGCCAGTTATCTCACTGCGGTTACCGAAGTTGAAGGTGAATTGGTCGAGATCCTTGACGTTGAGAAAATTCTCAATGAGATTTCACCGCTTAACACTGAAGTGAGCCAGGAAGTCGCATCCACCTTAAATACCGATGCTCATAAAGATAAAATTATCTTTATTGCTGATGACTCCTCGGTAGCGCGAAATCAGGTGAAGCGAGCATTAACTACCCTGGGACTAGAAATTGAAATGGCCAAAAATGGCCTGGAAGCGCTTAAGCGATTAAAGGAAATTGCTGAGGAAACCGGTGATGTTACCGACAAGGTAGGAGTACTGGTGTCTGATATTGAAATGCCGGAAATGGATGGATACACCCTCACGGCCGAAATTAAAAATACCCCTGAGCTGCAAAAACTGCATGTTGTGCTGCATACCTCTTTAAGTGGTGTATTTAATCAGGCGATGGTGAAAAAGGTTGGCGCAGACGATTTTATCGCTAAATTTCATCCTGATGAACTGGCTAGCGCCGTTCAGAAATGGCTGGGTCCTGAAGAATAATCAACGGAGTATCAACTGATTGATTAATAAGGATGTGTCGCCTGACGCGTATCGCCAGTTCCGGGAATTTCTGGAGCAGCAGTGCGGTATTGTGCTGGGAGATAATAAGCAGTATTTAGTGCGAAGCCGTTTGGGCGGGTTGTTGCACGAGCGGCAATTAACCAACATCGATGAGCTGTTGAGGCAATCCATTTCCGGTCGTGACCGCGGATTGCTGCAACAGGTTATTGATGCCATGACTACCAATGAAACGCTCTGGTTTCGTGACAGCTATCCGTTTGAACTGTTGATCCGGCAAATACTTCCCACCCTTGCCACCCGGCAACGCCGGATTCGGATCTGGAGTGCGGCATGCTCATCCGGCCAGGAGCCGTATTCCATTGCCATGTCGATACTCGAATATCAGCGCAATAACCCGGGTGCCGGTTCGTTGTCTGCAGAAATTCTGGCCACTGACTTATCGAGTAATATGCTGCGAAAATGTGAGGAGGGCGCCTACGATGAGCTCTCACTGGCACGTGGCTTATCGCCAGAGCGCCGGCAAAGGTATTTCCAGCAGCACGCCAGCGGTATGTTGCAGGTCAGGCCTGAAGTGCGTCGCATGGTCAGTTTTCGCAGCCTGAACCTGCTCCACAGCTATTCTTCGCTGGGTAAGTTCGATATTGTTTTTTGCCGCAATGTACTGATTTACTTCTCTACAGAACTGAAACAAAAAATACTGCAACAAATTGCCGCTCAGCTAAACCCAGGCGGCATCCTGTTTCTCGGCGCATCGGAATCTGTGGCCGCAGCGGCCGATTGTTACCGCATGGTCAAATGTAACCCTGGCTTGTACTACACTAAAAAAGACTAATTAAAATAAATAGTTAGTCTTTTATCTTAGCTTGCTTCCTTCCTCCTTGTCTTGTTGGCACTTAGTTTGCTTTTATCTCTACGATAGAGGAGTAATGCTATGGCCATTAATTTAGATAAGTTAGTCGGATTTCATCAGAATGCGTTGAAAATTCGCAACGATAAAATGGAAGTCATTTCCGGTAACCTGGCAAATGCAAATACCCCAGGGTATAAAGCCCGCGGTATCGACTTTCAGAATGCCATGGCAAAAGCTCAACAATCACACGGGCAATCAATGACTCGCACTCATGAAAAACATATGAGTGGTGGCATGGTATCGAGCACCGATATTGGTTTTCGCATTCCTTCTCAACCCGATACAGGTGACGGCAATACTGTCGAAGTCCAGCGTGAACGTAATGAATTCTTAGATACCGGTATGCGCTATCAGGCGACCGTTGAATTTTTAAGCAGTAAAGTCAAAGGCATGAAGAAAGCCATTAGTGGAGGACAAGGTCAATGAGTCTGTTTGATGTTATGTCAATTTCTGCGTCTGGGATGCACGCTGAAAGCGTACGCCTGAATACCACCGCAAGTAATATTGCTAATGCCAACTCGGTAAGCAGCAGTGAACAGGACACTTATCGTGCCCGCCATGCCGTGTTTGCAGCCGAGCTGAATCGCGCAACCAATGAATATAGCAAGGGCTCTGAAGTGAAAGTATTGGGTATCGTAGAAAGCGATCGCCCATTACAGACCGAATATGCGCCGCACAATCCCCTGGCCGATGAAAATGGCTACATCTATAAACCCAATGTCAACATCGTTGAAGAGATGGCCGACATGATGTCTGCCTCCAAGGCATATGAAACCAATGTACAAGTGGCTGATACCACTAAACGCATTTTCCGAAGAGTATTAACCCTTGGTCAAGGCCAGTAGTAGCGGCCATTAAGAGGATTCAAACGTGAGTACAATAACCAACACGCAGGGTCTTAACACCGACCTTTACTGGCAGGAAGAGAAAGTAAAGGTTTCTGATGGCTCAGAGCAGAACCTGTCGCAGGAAGATTTTTTCGCCCTGTTAACGGAGCAACTGTCCAACCAGGATCCCACCAAGCCGGTGGACAACGATCAAATGGTGTCGCAGATGACCCAGTTTACCACTGCCGACGGTATCGCCAAGCTCAACGAAAAGTTTGAAAGCTTTGCCACATCAATGACATCTAACCAGGCATTGCAGGCCTCAAGTCTGATTGGTCAGGATGTACTGGTGGAAGCCAATGTGGGCTATATGGCCAGCGAAGGCGCCGGGCTTAGTGGGTTTGTGGTAAACGAACAAACTGTACAGGATATGGAAATTACCATCACCAATGCCAATGGTGAAGTGGTAAGAACCATTGATGCAGGGACTCAGGGGGCGGGTAATATCGAGTTCAACTGGGATGGTACTGACCGTAGCGGCAATTTAATGCCGCCCGGCGAATACCTGATCAGTGCAAACGGCCAGGTGAATGGTGAAGGGGTGGCAATCTCTACCGCGATCCACCGTCACGTTAGCAGCGTAAGCCTGGCTGGCAGCAGCCAGGGTATTATTTTGAATTTAGAGGGTGATGTCAGTATCAATCTTGATGACGTTATCCAGATCGGCAGTTAGTAGGAGAAAAGCACATGTCTTTTAACATTGCATTAAGTGGCGTCTCTGCCGCACAAAAAGATTTAGACACTACCGCAAACAACATTGCCAATGTAAACACGGTCGGTTTCAAAGAGTCGCGGGCCGAGTTTGGTGATGTATACGCCGCCTCACTGTTAGCCAGCGGTAAAACTAAAGTGGGTGATGGCGTGCTCACGCAGGAAGTTGCTCAGCAGTTCAGCCAGGGTAGTTTGCAGTTTACCAATACTGCACTGGATCTGGCGATTACCGGAAATGGCTTTTTTGCCACAGTGCCAGAGATTACCTCGCGGGATTTTTCCTTTACCCGGGCCGGCCAGTTTAAGCTGGACGAGAATAACTTTGTGGTTAACAGCAGCGGCGATAACCTGCTGGGCTTTCCGGTAAACCCGGACGGCACCAGTTCGTCAGTGGCGTTAAGTACTACCGAACCGGTGCGGATCCCGGACTCCTCAGGCTCGCCGCAGGCAACGCAGGAAGTTACCATGCGGATGAACCTGCCAGCGAATGACGATTATCTCGACCCGGCATCATTTAATCCGGACGATACGCTGACCTATAACGCGGCAACCTCAGTAACCGTTTATGATTCACTGGGTGAAAGTCATATTATGACTTATTATTTTGTGAAAGATGGTACCGACCAGGCGGCACCAACTGGACCTGATCAGTTGAACAGCTGGCTTATGTTTACTACGCTGGATGATACCCCGGTAGATATTGCTGGTGGCGACAACAGTGTACCGCTGCCGCAACGCCCCGATCCGCAAAATACTAACCCCACGGAAGATTGGCTACCCGCGCGATTAACGTTTAACCAAAGTGGTGATTTCACTTCACAAATCCCGGCTGGTGGCATTACTACCGTGGCGCTGGGTGACGATGGTACCGCTAACTCAGCAATCGCATTGACCGGCGGGGCCGATCAGACGCAAACCATTTCCATCGACTTCAACCTGGATCCTTTGGGTGGACAAACTATCAATGAGCCTACTCAATATGCCTCAGCTTTTGAGGTGACCTCCCTGGAACAGGATGGTCTGCCAGTGGGTCGTCTGACCGGCGTTGATATTGGTGAAGATGGTCTGGTCAGAGCGACGTTCTCTAACGGTACATCGGAACCCGTAGTGCGGGTCGCGTTAGTTCGGTTTGCCAATGAACAAGGGCTGACTCAACAGAGTAATACGCAGTGGAAAGAGTCCATAGAGTCCGGAGAAGCACTGGCAGGTGAAGCCACCACGGGTACTTATGGTGAAATTAACTCTTCCGCTCTTGAGCAGGCAAACGTTAACCTGACCACTGAGCTCATTGATATGATCATTGCGCAGCGGAATTTCCAGGCAAACTCCCGCGCGCTGGAAGTTAACAACCAGCTTAACCAGACAATCCTGAATATCCGATAGGTTATTCAGTTATCCTCAGGGGCCGCAGCATGCGGCCTTTCTTTTATCCTCTCTCAGTTTGTATATTCGCCGTTTTGGCACTGCCTTTGCAGTGT
Organism: uncultured Alteromonadaceae bacterium; assembly: GCA_950073835.1. Taxonomy (GTDB): domain Bacteria; phylum Pseudomonadota; class Gammaproteobacteria; order Enterobacterales; family Alteromonadaceae; genus Alteromonas. Next base: position 7,274 of record CATMRP010000138.1, on the reverse strand, counting down.
ATTTAACAATTACCATTAAAGCGTCAAAAGGCAGTCATGGACAAATTACTCTATATCGCCAGTAGTGGCGCCAGTCAGGACCTGGTGGGTACGTCTTTACGGGCGAATAACCTGGCTAACGCACAAACCAACGGCTTTAAAGCGCAGCTGGAACAGGCAAGGTCGATGCCGGTATACGGCGAAGGTTTGCCGACCCGGGTGTTTGCCATGACCGAAAGCCCCACCAATAACTATGAATCCGGCCCGCTAATTCAGACCCACCGGGATCTCGACGTGGCCATTCAGGGCGATGGCTGGTTTGCTGTGCAGGATCAGCAAGGCAACGAAGCTTATACCCGCGATGGCAATTTCCAGTTAGGCCAGGACGGTGTACTCGAAGACGTTCACGGCAACGTGGTGATGGGGGATGCCGGTCCGCTGTTTTTACCGGTACCGCTGGACAACCTGAATATTGCTGCCGACGGCACCATTTCTATTCGTCCACAGGGCGCACCTGAGGCGGTTATTGAGGAAGTCGGCCGGCTTAAACTGGTTAATCCGGAATACAGCAATCTGGAACGGGGAAACGATGGTTTGTTCCGTCAGAAAGATGGCACCGACGCTCAGGCCGATGAAACCGTTACGGTAATGACCGGCATGCTTGAGGGCTCAAACGTAAACGCTATTGAAGAGATGGTCAGTATGATTCACCTGCAGCGTCATTATGAGCTACAGGTCAAGATGATGAAGAAAGCCGACACGCTAGATATGCGCGGCAACATGCTACTACGCATTATTTAATAATTTGCCGCCAGTAATGAATAAGGCAGAGGAGAGACAATTATGCATCCAGCACTTTGGATCAGTAAAACCGGACTTGATGCCGCACAAACCGACGTGGCCGTGGTATCTAACAACCTGGCAAACGCCTCGACTGTAGGGTTTAAGAAAGATCGGGCGATCTTTGAAGACTTGCTCTATCAAAACATCAACCAGCCAGGCGGACGATCTTCTGCCGATACCGAACTACCGTCAGGGTTGATGGTGGGTGCCGGCTCCAAAGTGGTGGCTACCCAAAAAGCTCATACTCAGGGTAACCTTTTAACCACCGACAATGCCCTGGATATGTCTATTCAGGGCCGGGGCTTTTTTGAAATTCTGCAGCCGGACGGCACCATTGCTTATACCCGAAATGGTCAGTTTACGTTAAACGATCAGGGGCAAATTGTTACTCCGGGCGCAGGCTTCCTGTTGCAGCCTGAAATCGCTATTCCCGAAGATGCCCAGCAAATCACTATTTCACAGGATGGTGAGGTGTCTGCATCGGTGCGTGGTCAGGCTGAGCCTCAGGTGCTTGGTCAGCTCAATATTTCTGACTTTGTTAACCCGACCGGCTTACAGCCAGTGGGCCAGAACCTGTATGTGGAAACCGCTGTTTCCGGCGCGCCCCTGCAAGGTGTGCCGGGTTTGCAGGGATTGGGCACAATTGTGCAGGGGACTTTAGAAACGTCTAACGTGAATGTGACCGAAGAGCTGGTCAATCTGATTGAAAGCCAACGTTTGTATGAAATGAACTCCAAGGTAATTTCATCGGTTGACCAGATGCTTGGTCAGGTTATTCAGCAGCTTTAAGCTAAGGTGATCCCATGATGCGTGTTTTACTGGTATTTACTTGTGTTGCACTGTTTAGTGGTTGTGCCAGTACATCGCCCGATCGTGTCGAGGCGAATGATCCATCCTTTGCACCGGTGATCCCTGATATGCCGCGCGAGCAAATTGTTGAGGATGGCGGTCTGTTTCGCCCGCGCATGGCCAATAGTCTGTATTCAGATGTAACTGCCCGACGTGTGGGTGACATTATTACCGTCACTCTTAGTGAAAATACCAATGCCACGAAATCTGCCGGCACCACTACCTCTAAAGAAACCGGCGTTGATGTGCAGCCCATTACCGGTTTAGGTGGCAACGCATTAAATATTGGCAATCAGTCCATTCAACTGGGCGTGAATTCTTCCAGCGAATTTGCCGGTGATGCCCAGGCGAATCAAAGTAATAGTCTGAACGGCAGTATTTCGGTTACCGTCGTTGACGTGTTGGCCAACCAGAACCTGGTAATACGCGGTGAGAAATGGCTGACGTTAAACCACGGTGATGAATACATTCGACTAACCGGCATTATTCGCGCATCGGATATCTCGCCGGAAAATGAAATCCTGTCTACCCGTATTGCCAATGCCCGCATTCAATACAGTGGGACCGGAAGCTTTGCCCGCTCTCAGGAGAAAGGCTGGCTGACTAAATTCTTTTCATCACAATGGTGGCCTTTCTAGGGGGGAACATGGGTAAATTAATAAGTGTTGTACTGTGTTGTCTGAGTCTGGTTACCAGCGCTCATGCCCAGCGAATCAAAGACGTAGCCAGTATTCAGGGTGTGCGTAGTAACCAGTTAATTGGTTATGGCCTGGTGGTAGGTTTACCCGGCACCGGCGAGCAAAGCCCGTTTACTGAGCAAAGTTTCAGAACCATGCTGACCAATTTTGGCATCAGTCTGGACCCCAACATCAAACCCAAAATTAAGAACGTCGCGGCAGTGGCTGTCCATGCCGAGTTACCGCCCTTTATTAAACCAGGCCAAACCATCGATGTAACAGTGTCTTCGGTGGGTGAAGCCAGCAGTTTACAAGGCGGCACCTTATTACAAACCTTTCTTAAAGGGGTGGATGGCAACATCTATGCCGTTGCCCAGGGAAGTCTGGTAGTCAGCGGCTTTGGCGCTGAGGGCGGTGATGGCTCGCGGGTGGTGGTAAACACGCCAACCGTTGGACGAATTGCTAACGGTGCGTTGGTTGAGCGGGCCGTGCCAAGCGGTTTTGCCAGTGGTGACAGCCTGACGCTGAATTTACATTATCCTGATTTCTCTACCGCCAAAGCACTGGCTGATGTGATCAATCAGCGCCTGGGTGCCCAACCTGAGAAAGGCTATGCCATTGCAGAGCCACTGGATGCGGCGTCGGTCAGAGTTACCGCGCCCCGCGATCCGGGTCAGCGGGTGGGTTTTTTAGCCACTTTGGAAAACTTTGAATTTACCCCTGCAGATGCACCGGCACGGGTGGTGGTTAATAGCCGCACCGGCACCATTGTTATCGGTCGCGACGTGCGTTTATTGCCTGCCGCGATCACCCACGGTGGACTTACCGTTACCATTAGCGAGAACCAGCAGGTTACGCAACCTAATGCACTGGCCGACGGTGAAACAGCGGTGACCACGCAGTCCATTATAGATGTCAACCTGGCCGATAGCCGCATGTTTAAGTTTGAACCGGGTGTAACGCTGGATCAACTGGTGCGGGCGGTGAACGAAGTCGGCGCAGCGCCGGGCGATCTAATGGCCATTCTTGAAGCGCTTCGCCAGGCTGGCGCGTTACAGGGCGAATTGGTGGTGATCTGATGGACGTGCTGAATACAAAATCGCAGTTAGAGTCGGCCCGCAACGTTCATGACTTATCCAGTCTGAACCGCCTGCGTGAGGCGGCCTATTCCAAAGATGACAAAGCGCTAAAAGAAGCAGCGCAACAGTTTGAAGCGATTTTTGTCCAGATGATGCTTAAATCCATGCGAAAAGCCCAGGACGCCATGGCTGATGAAGACAGCCCGTTTAATACCGAAGAAGTTAAATTCTATCGTGATATGCACGACAAACAGCTCGCTCAGGATCTGTCCAGCGGCGGTGGTGTTGGCCTGGCTGAGATTATTGTTCAGCAGTTGGGGCAACACGATATTAACGATTACATTCCGGCCAGTGTGGCCCGTAATGACGGTAATCTGGCTTCACTGAATCGACAACGTGAATTTCGCACTGAACAGGCACAACAAACCGCCGAATTACTCAGTGATCCGCAAGCGCAACAGGCCTTTAAGACTGCTGCGTTTAGTAATCCTCAGGAGTTCGTCGAACAACTTTGGCCAGCTGCCAGCAAAGCGGCGGCAGAATTGGGTATTGAGCCTAAGGCATTGCTCGCGCAGGCGGCAGTGGAGACGGGCTGGGGTCAACATGTTATCCATCACGGCGGTGGCAACAGTGCCAATAATTTGTTTGGTATCAAAGCCAATAGCCACTGGCAGGGTGAGTCGGCGACGGTCAATACCATGGAGTTTGACGGTACGGTAGCGCGCCAGCAACGCGCTGCGTTTCGCTCATACGATAATTTACAGCAAGGCTTTGAAGATTATGTGCAGTTTATTCGAGGTCAGGAACGGTACCGTCCTGCGGTTGAAAATGCCAGCGATCCCAGGGCGTATTTCAAAGCGTTACAGGATGCCGGTTACGCCACGGATCCGCAGTATGCGGAGAAGGTGATGGCCGTTTATAACAGTGATTCTTTGCGGAGTTATCTGCCATGAAAAAGTATTGCCCGGTAATGCTGCCTCATCAGGCTAAGGCGTGCTTATGAGCGGCAACGTTGATTTATATTCTATTGCCACCAGCGGCGTCAATGCCAGCAGTCGGCTACTGGCTACGACCAGTAATAACATTGCCAATGTTAACTCTGAAGGCTATGTTCGCGAACGTACCACGGTAACCAGTGAACTTTATGGCGGCGTGGGTCGGGCAACCACAGAACGGGTCATCAATCAGTTTGCGCAAAATCAGTTACGCCGTGATACCACGTTGGTGGGTGAGTGGCAGACGTTTTCTGAAAAAACCTCAGCAATAGATAATCTGCTGGCTAATGAAGCCAATTCGTTGTCTACCGGCTTCAGCGACTTCTTTGCCTCGGTACAGACCGCAGCGGATGATCCAACCAATTTGTCTTCGCGTCAGTTGGTATTGTCTGAAGGCGAGGCACTGCTGCGCCGCATGTCGTCACTCTCTGATTTCATGGAAGCCAAGGAAGAAGAGCTCAACCTTGAATTTACCAGCATGGTGAATCAAGCCAACAGTCTGATCCAGTCCATTGGCGATCTGAATGAAGCTATTCTGGTCGCGAAGGGCAACTTTAAAGACAGTGAACCCACTGCGTTACTAAATGAGCGGGATACAGCCATAACTGAGCTGGCTGAGATCATGGATATTACGGTGCGGGAAAGTAAGAATGCCGATGGTTCACTGCTGGTGAATCTGTCGAGCGGTGAGTCGCTGGTACTGGAAGACGGCAGTTTTAACCTGTTTGAACTCAGCGACAATGCCGATTTCATGCAAAAGCAATTACAATTAGCAACCAACTTTTCTGGTAGCAAACCCAATACTGATATCAATATTGCCGAAGAAGATCTGGGCGGTGCATTGGGTGGATTGTTTCGCTATCGGGATGAAGTGCTTGGCCCTTCGCAGCGCGACATAGGCCAGATGGCAGTGGCTTTTGCCGATGCGGTCAATTCGCAAAACCAGTTGGGTATGGATCTGGATTTTCAGCTTGGCGGTGACATATTCACGCTGCCGGAGCTGAGCGGACTGCCGTACAGTAATACGCCGCCTACGCTGGCTTTATCCGGTCAGTTTACCCCCGGTAGAGGCAACGAGCTCACCGACGCCGATATTCGCGTGTCTGTGACTAACGTTACCGGTGCCGGTGTGCCCAGTGAAGTATCGGTGGAACTGTTAAATGGTGATGGCACCCCTAAGCTGGATGAAAATAATCAGCCGGTGCTGTTCAGTAACATTACGTTAAATGCCGGCTATACCGAAATCCCGGGCGGTATTGAAATTGAATTTCAGTCTGCCAGTGGTTACAGTGTGGGTAATCAGTTTCTGATTCAGCCGGTAAAATACAGTGCGTCAGATATTACTATGGCGACCACCCGGCCAGAAGATTTAGCCTTTGCCAGCCCGGTGCGAGGTGATGCAGAAAACAATAATCTTGGTGATGCCTCGGTAGTGAATACTCAGGTTTACGATACCGATGTCACCACGTCGTTTTTTGATGGTGCGGGTGGACTGGATACTGGCGCGCCTACGCAGATTCGTTTTACCACCGCCGACACTTATGAAGTACTCGATAGCGGCGGTACGGTTTTATCTACCGTAACCGGAGCCACCGATTTTAATAACCTGCTGGCCCAGGCGGGCGGCGGTTTAGATGGTAGCTACGATATCAGTCTTGAAGGAATACCCGCTGCCGGTGATACCTTTTCGATCAGCTACAATACCAATGGTAGCTTTGATAACCAGAATGCACTGGAATTGGCCTCGCTGAAGCAAGCGTCGCTGGTGCAACTGAGCACCAATTCCAGCAGCGAGCCGCGCACGCTGCATGAAAGTTACTCAACTCTGGTCAGCCGGGTAGGCGAAGAGTCAGCCTCAGCAAGTATTGCCTTACAAGCCGCCGAAAGCATGAAAGTGCAGTCAACTGAGTGGTTCGACTCGGTGTCGGGCGTGAGTCTGGATGAGGAAGCCGCGAACCTTGTGCGTTATCAGCAGTCTTATGCTGCAGCAGCCAGAATTTTGAGCACTGCCCAGGAATTGTTTAATACTATTTTATCGTCGGTCAGGTAACAGCCATGCGTATTTCAACCAATCAACTTTATGATCAGAATATCCGTGCCATCATGGATAATCAGTCAGGGCTTGCTGACACCCAGCAGCAGTTGAGTACGGGTAAGAAAATTAACCGCCCGTCGGACGATCCGGTGGGCACTGCCAAAGTCCTGCGCATGACCGAAGAGCTGGCCAGTTTAGAGCAGTATCAACGCAATACTGATCTGGTAACCGGTTCGCTGGAGCAACAGGAAACCATTCTGCGTAACATTACCGATTCGGTCAACCGCGCACGAGTACTCACTATTCAGGCCGGTGACGGATTGTTATCTGATGCCGATCGTAAAGCGCTGGCGTCAGAAATTGGCCAGATCAAAGACGAAGTATTTGATCTGATGAACTCGCAAAATGCCGAGGGTGACTACTATTTCTCGGGTTATCAGTCTGAATCCCAGCCTTTTGTTTTAAATGCAGGCGGCACCGGTAACGCTTATACCTATCAGGGCGATAGTGGCAGCAACGAAGTACAGCTTTCTAATAGTGTAAAGGTGAGAAGCAGTGCCTCAGGGCAATCTGTATTCGAAGATGTTGCGGCGCGGCGCAACTTCACGATTACCGGCAATGCCGGGATCACTGTGGATGAAGCACTGGTGGCCGGGCAGGGCGACTTTGATACCTTTTATAAAAATAATTACGATCCGCTTACCGCTGCCAACAATGATTATCGGATTACCATTACCGCCCCTAATCAGGTGCAAATTCAGAATCTCGGTACCGGTAGCGTAGTCGCGACTAAAGATTTTACCTCAGGTGAGCCATT
>CATMRP010000137.1 GCA_950073835.1 uncultured Alteromonadaceae bacterium | reverse complement strand
TGTGGCTCAGGCTCTGGTTGCGGCTCAGGCTCAGGTTGCGGCTCAGGCTCAGGTTGCGGCTCAGGCTCAGGTTGTGGCTCAGGCTCAGGTTGTGGCTCAGGCTCTGGTTGCGGCTCAGGCTCTGGTTGTGGCTCGGGCTCAGGTTGTGGATCGGGCTCAGGTTGCGGCTCAGGCTCTGGATCCGGAAGTGGTTCGGGGATGGGGTCCGGTTTACGTTTTTCCTCGTCTATGGCTTTCTTCTTGTCGTCGATATCAAGGCCCAATCCCATATCTTCCAACAGCTTCTGCATCACGAAAGAGCCATATTGAGTAATTTCACCGGGTTTACCCTGATTAGCTGGCGCAACTGTGGTAGCACCATGGCTAATGCCAGTAATACTGACCATTGTGAACAACGCAATTCCTTTAGCAGTTAGTTTTTCCATATCTCTCACCATTTCGTAAATGAGCTGTTTGTTGAGCGACCAGAATTAAATATTCTGGTACTTATCCATCCGGGTGCGTACTTTTTTCAGGTATTTACGGGTTTCATCATACGGTAGCTTTTCCAATAATAAATCGTAGACCTGCTGTGGTTGCATGGCGTTAATCTGGTCGGCCACTGCGCTGTTAAGACTGGTGGACTGGCCGTCAGTGAATGCCCGGGTAACATTCCCCACGCCGGTGTTGTACGCCGCGATGGCGCAATAGAGGCGGCTTTGTGGGTTAGTAATCTTGGTTAAATAGCGGTTGTTCAATAAGTGAAGATAGGCTGAGCCCGCTTCTACATTCTGCTCGGCGATAAACAGATAATCCTTTTCCAATGGTTCCCGCTTGCTGTGTAAAAACTCATTAACGTCTATGCCTGCCGAGGTTGGCACAACCTGCATTAGCCCGTAAGCGGGGATATGAGAGACTGCCAGCGGATTAAAGCTGCTTTCAGTGTGAATCATCGCCACAATCAGCGGCATGGGAATCTCCATCACTGATGAGTATTGCTTGGCGTAGGGTTTAATCTCCGCAATACGGTCCTGCAATTCCTTAGGTTTAATTGCAATGGTCAGGCGGGTAATACGTTTATTCTTTAATTCCGATGCCTTTTGATTTTTATCCCGCTTAATTTTGTTGATAGAAAATGAATGGCTCTTTTCAGACTGACTGGCTACCCGGGTGATCGCCTGGTCTACACTCTGTGATGGTGAACTCAATCTGTCTGCCATCATTTGAAAGGCGATTTCATCCTGAATCTGGCGGGCTGCGAAGGCTTGATTTTCCGCTTCTATGTCGGCATCGGTAATTTCTGGTTGAGCCACTTCAACGTCGGCGTTTTGAACCAGTTTGTCGAGATCATCGAAGGTATCGTTGGCAGCGTAGGATTTTAAGATGTTCACCGCTTGTCCATTGGAGTCTTCGGGCTCTACACTTTTTAGCTTCTCCAATGCTGCTACCACTTTGGTTTGATCGACCGTTGCGTTAGCATCATGGAGCACACTAACAACAATTTTTTTGGCTTCGTAGTCAACCACAGTCTTAATTTCTGGCTCTGGGTAAACGACCACCGTATCTTTATCACTAACTTCTACTTCGCCCCACTTTTCCAGTAAGTCGGTGCGAAAGGCGGCTAACTCGGCATTGTAGCGTGCTTTAAAAGCTGCGAATTGTTGAATTCGGCGAAGCTGGAACGCCTCGAACTCCTGTTCTCGACGCTCCTTGAAGGCCTGCTGCTCAGCAGTAAGACTGGTTTGTGCCGAAGTGGCAGCCGGCAGCGTCATAGCTGCGGCCACTACACTAAGGCATAACACGGCTTTAAGCTGAGGTAAAGCGAAAAAATCCTTTGTTTTCATAGCCTTTCCCCTTGGTTGTATTACTGAACCTTAAACATGGACATTAGACGTTCGCGAGCTTGTTCGTTTTCGAACAGTTGCTTAATTTCGGCATCTTCATCTTCCAGCGCAGCAAAAACTTTTTTCTGATTAGCCGCAAAGGTTGCTTCGTCCATCGCCAGTAACACATACTGACCGCCGCTAGGGCTGGTCATGGTGCGTACCGTGCGGGTACCAAACAGGGTCATGGATGAAACCGTTTCACGAACCATATCGGTATCAATCACATATTTGGATGCTTCTTCGGTTTCCAATGACTTTTGATACTGACTGAACATGTCCGATACCATAGTCGCGAAGTACGACGACATTTTGGCTCGGGCGTCGGCAGTGGCAGCCGAGTTGGTCATGGTTGCGGAGGGTTTCTTCTCAGAGAAACCGACCTGGGTAAAGGCAAAACCTTCTATTGGTACGCCACAAACCCACATGGGGGCGGCTTTTTCAGGGGCATCCTGATACGCGCACTCAGGCGTCAATACAGTTTCTTTTTTTGTGGTAATGCCATCTGATGTAGAACTACAGGCACTGATACCTAACAACATAGGTAGAATAAGAGCGAGCTTTTTCATAATGTGATCCTTTAAATGATGTTATTGAAAAGAGTTCTTAATGTTATCTGCAAGGTTGCCACCCTTGGTGATGTCATCCCAGAAGCTCTTCTCAAAGTCCGTTTGGGCGATATCGCCTTTTTTCAGTTGACCTTCGGCCTCTTCATCAACAATAACCCAGGCATTGTTGGCATCGATCATGTCTGATACCACACCTTTAAAGTCATAATACACTGTTGAAACTGTGTTCTTACCAGTGGTGTAATCTGGTTGAGAAAGCTTGGTTGCGAATATAATTTTCTGACCCTCTTTGAGCTTCTGACTGGCCCCCAGGGTAATATTCACAAGGTGCAGGTCACCGCGCTTGCGGTACTGCATCACATAACCACTCTGACTGAAATTCTTCTGAATCTCTGACAAAATGTTATAAACACTGTTGCCGGAAGCCTGCGAAGCGAGACTGTAGGCAATATCCTGGCTAACCGGGCAACTGGAATTGCTGATTGACAACGAGGTTGACGCAGTGCCTTTCATATTAATGGCTTCTGTTTCTTTGAGATCGGGTAATTCAAAGAGTTTTACGTTACCTGTTACAGTAGCTTCGTAATCACACTTCGCCGGCGTGTAGTGGCGCTTACCATCATCATCGGTATAGTTAGAAGCCGGGGTGAAGGATTTCGCAATTCCCACATTATGAATTGCCGGTAGTATGGCAACATCGGCTACGTCTATGCCTGCACCGGAGAATTGCCCGGTGGCCTCATAGGCCAGAATTTCATCACCTAATTTGGTTGCCAGACTACGATCGACGATTTCCACTCCAGCCGTGATCAAACCATTCTCAAGTTCGGAAGATACCTGTCGTACTGCACCGGTTTCGAAAGTCGCATTGCTGTCGATTTTTACCGGGAGTACCACCACCGATTTTTGCTCACCGGTCAGTTCCGCTGGCGTCGGCATAAATTGTGATTCGGGCATGCTGACGATGTACTGAGAATTGGTAATTACATCAACTTTATTCTCAACTTTTGTAGTATTCATACAGCCGCCCAACAAAATAGTTGATACTGCGGTTGCTATGACTCCATGCTTTAAAATTGCTTTCATAGTTTATTACCTAATAATGACACTACTGGGTTAACAGATTTGTAAGTATTACGCCGTTATCGGCTTCGATTTTTGACATAAGGCGTTGATATGCAGCGTTACTTGCATTCGCCTGGTTTTGCAACGAACGACCAGATTCATTAATAATTTCTGATGCGATTGGTTGATTGTTTTTATTCAGTTTGACATCCAGCGACAAACTGGCCACATGCTGGTTAAACAGTTCCTGTAGCTTTACGGTATCAAACAACTGAATAGTAAATTCGCACTGAGCATTATCAGCATTAAGACCAAGGCTTAAAATTTGTTGCCTGAATGCCAGTCGCAGGTTTTCCTGTTTGTGCGGTAAAACGTATAAACAAACACCGCTTTGGATATCGTTGAGCTGGGTTTCTGTGGTGCTTAACAACGATTTATACTTATCGGTAGGCTGGGCTAGCATATCGAGGATTTCGATATAACGAACGTTAGTGGCAAATTGCTCAAGGAGCTGTGGTTTATTCTGCACCCACCACTCAAGCTTAGAGGCAACAGTAGCCTGTTCGCGAAGTGCTTTACTCAACTTATAAAAATTACTGGTAAGTTCGCCACGAAAGGTATCGGCTAACTGCTGTTTTTCCACCGAAATAAGACTAAAGAAAGTGCCATCTTCCTGATGATTTTTCAGCTTTTTGTATTGGCTGATGGGGAGCGACTCAATGGAGCTGGAGACTGACTGGTTGATGTATTCGGCAAAAGCATCATTGTTGAGAATTTGGCGCTGACTAAAGCCGCCACTAATTCGTGTGCGCAATTGGCCTAGAATATTTTTTAATGCCACATCATTTGCCTGCTGCAATGTCTGGCCCTCACCAATGGCAAACAGCTCCGTTTCACTGGACGGTGGAAACAGGATCCACTCGGGTAGTTCGGCAAGTGCAACTTTACTTACAGACAACATAAAACCGCTCAAACAGAGCAGTAGCAGAATTCGCGGCTTAGTCATAAGCACCTCCAAAATACGTTTCAAACTCAATCCGTGTGAGCAACGATTCGGTAATCAGCGTCGGGTCCAGCTCTGTGTAAGCGTAGAAATTTGGCGGATAGGCCGCTCTGAATACCGTTATAGCTTCAACTAATTCATCTTCCTCGCCAGCTTCAAGATACTCGTTGAGCGCAAGGATTTCCTTAAGGATTATATCTGTATCTATTTCGACTTCATTGACTGCAAGCTCGAGGCCGCCATATTCAACAAAGCCGATTACCCGCTGCATAAACAGGTATTGCTTACCCATATCTTCCGATTCAGCATAGTAAAGTAAGTTGCTGGCATCCAGATAGAGTCCGTCATCCCCGGCACTTGCCGCGCTAATTGGCTGTTTAGCCAATGGAAAATCCCGGTAAGGCTGGGGAGGAATAAAATCATTAACCAATGGTACAATAACAAAGCCCGCCACTCGGCCGTTATGATTAAAAACGGTGATAATGGCCTTCTCGATATTGTAATACTGAAATCGGACTTCAGGCTGATAACTGGAGGTTTTTATAACTTCTGGCGGGCCGAAAGTGTCTTCTATAAACGGGATTGTGCGCCCTATGTTCAACGACTCAAGCTGTTCATATTCTACTTCGTGAGTGAAAGTAGCTTTAACATCTTCATAGGTAGCAGAGACCAGCTCTTTAGTATCATTAAACTGACCAATGGAAATCAGTGTTAAAGCAACACTAACAATTACACGATAAATTGTTGCCCGGCGAGACTCTTCTCGTTGCTCTGCCCGGGATTCCTGCTGAGTGGCATCCGACATCGACTTCCCTGCTAACAAGCGGACCTGATAGAAGCGTGAAAAACCCCACAACGACCAATCACTGCTTCAACTGGTGAAATAACACGCAATCACTAAAATGTAGCACAGGGATGTGAAGATAAAAAGAATTGTTCGTCTATTTTACGCCAAATTTGCGGGGTGGTGACGCTTGCTGCTCGTGGGCTGAATGGAGACAGTCACTATATGGCATCAACAAACCCAATGGGTTAACCAAAAAAGAACGCGCTTGGCTGGAACAGACGCTCAACATCGTTGATATATTTCTTATCAACCAAAAACAAAATGACGTGGTCGTTGGCTTCTATCACGGTATCGCTGTGCGCAATGATAACCTGCTCCTCACGCACAATAGCACCAATAGTGGTGCCGGGGGGTAATTTAATACTGCCAATTTCGCGGCCTACCACTTTTGACGTGTTTTTATCGCCATGGGCAATGGCTTCAATAGCTTCTGCGGCACCACGGCGAAGTGAGTACACATTAACTATGTCGCCGCGGCGGACGTGAGTAAGCAACGCTGAAATAGTGGCTTGTTGGGGGGAGAAGGCAATATCGATTTCGCCGCCCTGCACCAGATCCACATAGGCGCTGCGTTGGATCAGCACCATGGCTTTTTGCGCACCCATACGTTTAGCGAGCATGGCCGACATAATATTCGCTTCATCGTCGTTGGTTACCGCAATAAACGCATCAACCTGTTCTACGCCCTCTTCACTCAACAATGCAGAGTCGGAGGCATCGCCGCTGAAAACAATGGTTTTATCCAGATGGGCAGACAAATACTGTGCTCGTTCAGGACTGTACTCGATAAGCTTAACGTTATGATTGTGCTCCAGGCGCTTGGCCAGACCGGCTCCAATTAAACCACCACCGGCAATCATGATGCGTTTATAGCTCGACTCGAGCTTTTGCAGCTCGCTCATGACTGCGCGAATGTGCTTGGTGGCGGCGATAAAGAACACTTCGTCATCGGCCTCAATAACAGTGGTACCCAGCGGCCGGATAGGTTTGCCGCGGCGGTAAATCGCCGCTACCCTGGTTTCCACATTGGGCATATGTTCTTTTAGAGCGGATAAGGCATGGCCTACCAGCAAACCGCCATAATAGGCTTTTACCGCAACCAGGCTGGCTTTACCTTCAGCAAATTCCACTACCTGCAGAGCGCCGGGGTAGTCAATCAGACGCTTAATAGCCTGCGTAACCAGTTGTTCCGGGGCGATAATGTGATCAACCGGAATGTCCTGCTGCTTGTACAGTTGTTCCTGGTAAATGATGTATTGCTCGGAGCGTACCCGGGCAATTTTGGTTGGGGTTTTAAACAGGCTGTAAGCCACCTGACACGCCAGCATGTTACTTTCGTCACTGTTGGTCACAGCAATCAGCATGTCGGCGTCTTCGGCACCTGCCTTACGCAGCACATCGGGGTGGGAACCTACACCGGTTACAACCTGCAGATCGAGGCGATCCTGCAACGCACGCAGGATAACGGGATCGGAATCGATCACCGTAATTTCGTTTTTCTCGCCTACCAGGTTTTCAGCCAGTGTGCCGCCAACCTGTCCTGCGCCAAGGATGATAATTTTCATCGTCGTTGTAAGGTATTTTTAATCTTGGTTATTAAGACTTTAGCAGCCTCGCATAATAGAAACCATCCATTTGTTGCTCGCCGGGCAAAATTTGCCGTCCTGGCTGCTCGATGGTTTCCCCCGGTTGGATTGCTTGTAACTGCGCCTCGCTGTGCTCTTGCAGGAAACGGCTGATCTGCCCTGTGTTTTCAGCCGGCAGTACAGAACAGGTAGCGTAAACCAAGGTACCGCCGGGTTTGAGCGTGCGCCACAGGTTGGTCAGAATCTTGTACTGCAGCGCTTGTAGCACCTCAATATCGGCTGACTTGCGTAGCCAGCGTATATCCGGGTGACGGCGAATAACGCCGGTGGCAGAGCAGGGCGCATCTAACAGTATGCGGTCGAAGCAATTGCCGTCCCACCAGCTATCAAGCTCTGCTGCATCGGCGCAAACCAGGTTAGCGTGTAATTGCAGACGCTGTAAATTTTCAGTCATCCGCGTAAGACGGGAAGCTTCGCTGTCCAGCGCAATCAGCTGGGCCAGGCCGGTGGTGCGTTCCAGAATATGTGCACTCTTACCACCAGGGGCTGCACAACAATCCAGAATACGCTCGCCCGGCTGGGCATCAAGCAGTGGTGCTGCCAGCTGTGCTGCACCATCCTGTACACTGAACCAGCCTTCGGCAAAGCCTGGCAGCGTGGTTATAGGCGTTCTGTCGAGCATAATAATGGCATCCGGATGTGCTTCAGAGAGTGCAAAGCGAATGCCGGCTTCTGTTAAGGCATTACAGTAAACGGGTTGCGTACATTGCTGCTGGTTTACTCTGAGCCAGACAGGCGCAGGCTGATTCATGCCACTCAACAGGGTTTCCAGCTCCTGGGGATAAGCGCTGGCAAGGCGCTTGTAGAGCCATTTAGGCAAACCAGACTGAATAATGGGGTTGTCGCTAACCTGTTCGGCCAGTTGCTGACGCTGGAAATTTCGCAGTATGGCGTTAATGAGTCCCTTAAGACTTTTACCACCCAGGATTTCCGCAGCATTAACCGTTGCCGCAACGGCTGCATGATCAGACACGCGGCTGTAAGCCTGCTGATAAAATCCCAGCAAGATAACATGTTCGAGGATCTTCTTACTGCCCTTAAGGGGCTGCTCGAGCAGTTCCCGAAGCCATATCTGTAATTGTGGCAGGTGGCGGAAGACACCCATTGCCATTTCCTGTAGCCAGGCGGCATCTTGTTTACTGTGTCTGGCCTGAGCCATGGCTAAGGCTTCGCGGGAGGATTTTCCCTGTTCCAGTACCTGAAAGATAACCCAGGCGGTATCGGCACGAAGGTCGACTTTAGCCGGCAGTTTCATTGTGCTTGCTCAGGCTCAGAGGGTAACACGCTGCCTACCGCAAACCATTCCTGATACCCATTGAGCAGATCCTGAATGGCCATGGGTTTTTTACCGGGTAACTGCAACTGCTCTATACATAGCGCTTTGTCGCTGGTGGCTACCACAATTCCGGATTTATCAGCAGCCAGAATGGTGCCGGGAACTTTATTGGCAACGGCGTGCTCGCTAACAGACGCCTGCCAGACTTTAATATTTTTACCGTTAACCTGGCTCCAGCAAACCGGCCAGGGGTTAAATGCCCTTACGTTGCGGCTTAATTGTTCGGCCGGCTCCTGCCAGTTAAGAAATGCTTCTTCTTTACTGAGCTTTTTAGCGTAGGTAGCGCTGTCTTCCTGTTGCGGCTCGGCGTTAAGCGAGTCAAAGTCATCCAGCACCTCAACCAACGCCTGTGGACCAATTTCGGCCAGCTTGGTGTACAAGGTGGCGCTGGTATCTGAAGGGGTAATTGGTAATCTCGCGATATGTAACATCGCACCGGTGTCCAGCCCTTCGTCCATTTGCATAATGGTTACGCCGGTTTCCATATCGCCAGCCCAGATGCTGCGCTGAATAGGCGCTGCGCCACGCCAGCGCGGCAAGATAGAGCCATGCACGTTAATACAGCCACGTGCCGGGATATCCAGTACAGCCTTAGGTAACAGTAAACCGTAAGCAACCACCACCATAATATCCGGCTTCAGTGCGGCAAGTTCTAGTTGGGCATCTTGGTTTTTTAATGAGGCCGGTTGATATACCGGGATATTGTGCGCCACGGCCACCTGCTTGGTGGCGCTTGGGGTAAGCTTTTTGCCACGCCCGGCAGGGCGGTCGGGTTGGGTATAAACCGCTATCACATTATGCTGGCTGTTGAGCAAGCTGGTTAAATGGGTAGCCGCAAAGTCCGGCGTACCGGCAAAAACAATATTCAGAGGCTTGGTCACAGGGCTTTTCTCTTAGGCTTTAGCGGCCAGACGGGCTTCTTTTTCGAGTTTCTTACGAATACGCTGGCGCTTCAACGGCGATAAGTAATCGACAAATAACTTACCATTGAGATGATCTAGTTCGTGTTGAATACAAATTGCCAGCAGGCCATCTGCTTCCAGTTCGTAGGGCTCGCCTTCGCCGTCGAGGGCTTTAACCGTGACTTTTTCGGCACGATCTACCTTGGCGTAGTTACCCGGTACCGACAAGCAGCCTTCTTCACTGATGGTAGAGCCTTCTTTGTTAACGATTTCGGGATTGATAAATACCCGTGGCTCGTTTTGCTCTTCGGAGACGTCCATGACTACCAGGCGCACATGTTGGTTGACCTGCGTTGCAGCCAGGCCAATGCCTTTTTCTTCACGCATGGTTTCAAACATGTCGGCGACGAGTTGTTTAATTTCGCTGTTGACTTCATCAATGGGCTTAGCCACTGTGCGAAGGCGCTCGTCGGGGAATTGTAATACGTCTAATATTGCCATCTGTCGATATTTACACTCTTTCTGTATTAAGAATTATACGCTAAGGCCGATGATGCTATTTATCCTGCCGTAACAGGCAGTATTCTAGCTCAAAGCACGGTTTCATGCAGTATTAATCGCTTCTATACTGAATTATTGGGGATTGTGATCTAATAATACAAGCATTGGGTTGGCTGTGAGACGTTACTGGCGAGGGGATATAATGTTAAAAGTTGCAAAAAAATGGGCGGCCATACTAGCTGGACTGATGCTGTGGATCAGTGCGGGCTGCGCGCTGGCGCTAGAGGTTAAACCCGATGCGCCAACCCGTTATACCGTTAAAAAGAACGATACACTGTGGGACATCGCCGGTATCTTTTTGGATAAGCCGTGGTTGTGGCCTGAACTGTGGCGCAACAATACGCAAATTATGAACCCACATCTTATTTATCCCGGCGACGTGCTTATTCTGCGCATCATCGACGGTGAACCGGTACTCGACGTCGTCAGGCAAAAAACGCAGGTCACCCTGTCACCCAATGCCAATCGCACGGTGAAGCAGGGCGAGCCGATCAATCTGTTGCCCTGGTCAGTCATCGAACCCTACATTCAGCATCATGAAATCATCGATTCCGGCAAGTACGAAATCCTGCCGCATTTACTGGGCAATAAAAATGCATCAATGCGCTTCGTTAACGAAGATTTGGTAATGAGTCGTCGCAGCGGCCGTGCCAGAGATCAGTATCGCGTGATCCGCAAGCAATCTACAATTGAAGACTTAGATGGCAACGAGCTGGGTGTTCAAATTCACCATATCGCCGACGCGAGCATGGTAGAAGATCGTGCTGAAGGCGAGTGGCTGGTGAAAATTGCCGGGTCTAACTCAGAAGCCAAACGCGGTGACAAGCTACTTTACGGTAAGCCGAAAACCGGTGGTGACATGGTATTGCAACCTGCAGATGAGTCTCAGCGTGCGTTCATCGTCGGTAATCTGCACCAATACCAATTGCTGGGTAAATATGATGTGGTCATCGTCGATCTGGGCGAAGAAGAAATTGAGCCGGGTACCGTCATGGGGATTTATCAGCAGGGGCCGCTGATCATCGACGGTGAAGAACCGAAATACTCAACCGACAGCAAGGTGGTTGTTAGTGTTTTCGATGATGGCAGTACGGTTCATCAGCCCGCTTTAAAAGTGGGTGAGCTGATTATTTTCAGTACTTTCACTAATGCCAGCTACGGCATTATCACCCGGGCCAGTGACATGGTTCGAACCGGCAATATTGTCGCCCAGCCATAACCGGTACTGACACTCCCGTCTCGGTACCGAGAACGGGAGTGTTAATGCAGAACCAACAATCATTACGCAGTCAGTACTGGCTGCGCCTGAGCTTAATTCACAAACGGTCGCCTGCTTTCTGGCTGGCGCTACTGGGCCATTTCGAGTTAACCATTGAGCAGCTATTCAGTTTGCCAACCGCAGAGCTCAGTCAGTGTGGCCTGAAGCCCGATGAAATTGCCCTTATCAATAGTCCTGGCGACGAGATTGAACGAATTGAAACGTGGCTTTGCCAACACCCACTCAATCAGGTGATCGCCTTTAGCGATGCAGCGTACCCCGAGCGCTTAAAACAACTGGATTCTCCACCGCTGGCACTATTTTGCTGCGGCCGTGTAGATCGACTGAAAGCGCCTCAAGTGGCCATTGTGGGGAGCCGTAAGGCAACCATTAATGGTTTAAATACTGCGCGCCGTATAGCAAATGAACTGGGCGACGCGGGAATAACGGTTACCAGCGGCCTGGCGCTTGGTATTGATGGCGCGGCACATCAGGGGGCTTACCCTACATGCGGGAATACGGTAGCCATTCTCGGTGGTGGATTGGGCAGAATATACCCGCGTAGCCATCAGGCTCTGGCGACAAACTTAATTGAATTTGGTGGCTGCATCGTGTCGGAGTTTCCACCCTGGGAAACGGTTAAGCCATACCATTTTCCGCGGCGTAACCGCTTAATCGCCGCACTGTCCAGTGGTGTTCTGTTAATTGAGGCGCGGATAAAAAGTGGCTCGATGATCACTGCCAACCTGGCAGCAGACATGGGGATCGATGTGTTTGCCACGCCCGGCAACATTAATAACCCACTTAGTGAGGGACCGCATTATCTCATCCAGCAAGGTGCCAGGCTGATAACCTGCAGCGGCGATATTTGCGAGGAGTTGGGTTGGGTGGTGAAAGACCCTGGGGATGCAGGTAACAATCAGCAAGAGGACGGCGACGAACCATTACTAAGAGAATTTGCCGGCGAGCCGATAGATATAGATTATCTGGTTGAAAAAACCGGTCTGTCAGTTAACCGTTTATTGCCAAGGCTGGTGGAACTTGAGGTCAAGGGCCGGATTATGGCAGTGCCCGGCGGCTACATACGTGCCATCAGGCCTGTTGGTGATTAAAGTCTCGGCATTGTGAGTGTTAAGCGACAAGGCTTATTTTGTATGAGAGTCAATCGTTTGCAGGGTAATGCTTCAGTTAATCGAAAAAAAGTCGACCCAAAGCTTGGCATTATCCGTATTTTTAGATAAGTTGA
>CATMRP010000136.1 GCA_950073835.1 uncultured Alteromonadaceae bacterium | reverse complement strand
TGAACCGCCGTGGTACGGAACCGTATGCCCGGTGGTGTGAGAGGACGGGAGTTGTAAAACTCCCTCCTACTCGATTAAAACTGGTGGTTAGGTAAAGCAAGCCTGTGGTGTTTGCGGGGATCCCGAAACTGGCTGAAATCCTGACGTTGCTGACCGCGAATAGCCAGTACAATGAGTGCCACAGAGAAGAAGGAAAAAAACACACTGAGGTGACTTTCGTCAAATTTGGCGCTGAGCTGTGGCTGGGGTGTATAAAACAGGGGCGGACTCTGATAACCGAAACTTTGCTGGAATTGCACCAGCAGTTCATCGTGATCCGGTTGCAAGGCAGACGCTGGCAGGGATAGCCCGAGGCAAAATAATAGTTTAATGCAGTTTTTAAATAGCACTTATGCCCCTCCTTGTTGCGTATAACGATTAATAATTAACCAGTCCAGATGGTCTATTAAACCCAATTCTGTGTTTGTGAGCAAGGGGGCTGCGGTCTATATCTGTTACGAAAATACATATCCGCATAGTAATGTATTGATTTTGTGATGATTTATTTTTAACCCTTACAGGTCAAAAGCACCACGGAGAACAGTGTCGGTCTGAACGTAACGGGCGGCGAGCTGCGAAGGTTGGCTAATTATTGCTGACCGTAATAAAACTCAAAACGCATGGCCACCCCGTAGGAGGGCTTAAAGTCTTCTTTGCGAAGCCAGATCACAAATGGCTCAAGTTCAAAATAAAGCCACGAGCGCAAGTAGTTAGTGCGCCAGCGGGCACTGGTATATACCTCATTGAGGTGATGGTTGGGCTTGGTCAGGCCTTTGGTCACAAAGGTATACAATATCGCACTTTCCTGAGTAAGCGGCCGCAGGTATTGCACTTCATGTCGCCAGAACCAGTCTTCAAAGCGGTCACGGTAATAATAGCGATTATTAAAGCGCAGGTATTTTTCATCGGCCAGCAGGTAAGTAAAATCGAGGCCTAACTCTGCCCCCAGTTGATCCCGGGTGTAGTAGTAAAGTTCGGCATCGTAATCCATTTTCAGGAAATCTGTGAAATGGTAATCGCTTTCATACTGACTTTTTGCGAACAGCTGGCCCCGCCGCCCAGCACCAATACGGTGGGAAATCGGTGAGTCCTGTTCCTCCTGATAGCGCAGCGACAGTGTGGTGGAATCGCGGTTTTCGTTAACCGCATCCCTTGCTGCACGGATGGAGTCCTGCCGGTCGTAGCTTTCATCATCCGAGAGCATTAAATCCACGCGGTCTTTCAGCGCCGGCAATTTTACCCTGACCCGAAAACGAAAATCCTGTGCAGCCAGATCGCGGGTACGGGGCTCCCAGCCAAATCGTACTCTGCCTTCTGCCCTGGCATTTTCATGCTCGTCACTGTCTGCCAACGCAAAAAACTCATCGAGACGTTGCGCGGTGTAATCCATTGACTCACTAAAATTACTGTGCCAGTTATCCAGCCAGCTTTCTGTAGCCGGCGGATTTTGCTGCGGTTTATCCCGTTCAACCGATGTGGTATCAGATTGACCGAGGGCCTGGTTATTCACCCATAACCAAAGGAGCAGCAAACTGGCTAATAGCCTGCATTTAAACAAGATGGCCAGTTCCTTTTATCGTTAGCGTGTCTCATTCGGACATTGGTAGTTAAGCACCAGACTTCCATGAAAATGCTTGTAACTGATTAAGTTAGCTTGCGTGATAATGCCGAAGGCTGCAAATAAAATTTTCACATTCGGCTGGCAGAGATCTGACCTGCGATTATTTTGCCCGGCAGACTAATCAGTACTGGCTTATCGTGGATAGCTCGGTAGAATATCGCGATTAATCGATAAAAGTGCTGTTTGAATTGACAGTCGGTGGCATACTGTAGTCATTGATGTAAGCAAGAGGTTTTTATGGGCAATATTGGTTGGGTACAACTACTCATCGTGCTGGTAATTGTTGTGCTGTTATTTGGTACCAAAAAATTAAAAGGCATTGGTTCAGATTTAGGCGGAGCCATTAAGGGGTTTAAAAAAGCCGTGTCGGAAGAAGACGCCGATTTTAAAGAGCCGCAGTCTAAAGTGGAAGAAAAGCCAAAGGCCGGTAGCGAATCTGTTAAAACAGAAAGCGAAACTAAAGAAAAACACTAATGTTCGATATTGGGTTTTGGGAAATCCTGTTAATTGGTGTATTGGCACTTGTTGTGCTGGGACCTGAGCGGCTGCCTGGTGCCATGCGCTCGACCCTGAAAACAATTCGAAGCGTTAGAAACGTGGCCAGTGGATTCAAGGAAGAAGTAGAGCATCAATTGCGGGTTCACGAGTTGCATGAGAATTTAAAAAAAGCGGAACAACAAGGGCTCAAGGATTTGTCTCCGGAGTTGAAAAACAGCGTTGACGAACTCAAAGAAGCTGCCGAATCTGTTCAAAAACCGTATAAAAAGCCATAAATGTCTGAAGAAAATAGTCTTATATCGCATCTGATTGAGTTGCGCTCACGGTTGCTGCGCGCTGTCCTCAGCGTATTTCTGGTATTTATCTGCCTGGCTTATTTTTCTAACGATCTTTATCAGTTGTTGGCTCAACCGCTGTTACGGACGTTACCGGTTAATTCATCCATGATTGCGACGGATGTCGCATCACCTTTCTTCGCACCTTTCAAATTAACCATGGTGCTGTCGTTTTTCATTGCTATCCCTTACGTGCTGTTTCAGGTGTGGGGCTTTGTTGCACCGGGGTTGTATCGCAATGAGAAAAAACTGGTCGCACCGCTGCTGTTTTCCAGTACCCTGCTGTTTTACGCGGGTATGGCGTTTGCCTATTACGTGGTGTTTCCGGTGGTGTTTGCCTTCTTTACCTCGGTGGCCCCGGAAGGCGTTACTGTTGCTACCGATATCAACAGCTATCTCAATTTTGTCTTAAAGCTGTTCTTTGCTTTTGGCGTGTCATTTGAAATCCCCATTGCCATTGTGCTGCTGTGCTGGACCGGCGTAACCGATGCTAACAGCTTGCGTCAAAAACGGCCTTACGTGATTGTCGGGGCATTTGTGATTGGCATGTTGCTGACACCGCCTGATATTATTTCTCAGTCGTTACTGGCTATCCCGATGTGGATCCTGTTTGAGTGCGGTGTAGTTATCGGCGCATTGTATAGTGGTAACGAAAGCGACGAAGAAGATGAGGAAGAGTCGGCCGCGAAGGACTAAACTGTTCAATAACAAATGGCCTGAGTCGATAAAACAACCCCAAAGGATGCCAGCCATGAAAAAACGGTCCGCTTTGATTTTACCTGCTTTGTTGTGTCTGGTGTCGGTAAATACCTTTGCCGACAACCTGCCGCAGGCCATTGCATCCTGTAAAACTATCGACGATGACACCCGACGTCTGGCTTGTTTTGATGCCATTCAATCCCCGCCCGAAAAGCGTTTAACCGCATCCGAAAACAGTCAGAAAAATCCACAAAAACCAGTTGCCCGCAGTGCGGAAATGGCACCTGACAAGCAGGTTTCTGATGTCTCAGAGCAAGCCCGGGCCCGCCGCGATGAGCGCAAACAAACCCGGCCGCCAGCCGACTTCGGTTTACCGCCAAAAACCGTTGAGGAAGAGATTGACGAAGTTACCGCAACCATCACGCAACTCGGGGAAACAGCCCGCGGCAAACTGCTGATCACCCTGGATAACGGCATGCAGTGGCAACAAAAAGACAGCCAGCCCATGCGACTCGACACCGGCATGGAAGTGACTATCGAAAGCGGTTTTCTCGGTGCTTTCTTTTTAAGTCACGACGGCGTTAACCGTCGAATTAAAGTTAAGCGGGTCCGATAACATGACCTGGTTTGATGCCGGGGTGAATATGTTCGATGCGCGCATGCCCATCGAGCAAACCATAGAAAACGCAATCGCTGCCGGCGTTTCCAGACTCTGTCTGATTACAACTCATCCAAATGAATGGCAGCAGGCAGAAGATTACTACCAGCAGTATCCTGAGCAGCTGTGTTATACCCTTGGTGTTCACCCACACAATGCTAAAGATGCCCGCCCTGAACACTGGCAGGAGTTGCGGGCAAGGGCAGAGCAATCCGGCGTGGTGGCTGTGGGGGAGTGCGGTCTGGATTTTAACCGTGACTTCTCACCCCGTGATGCACAGCGCGCGGTGTTTGCTGAACAACTGGCACTGGCGGTTGAGCTTAACAAGCCGGTTTATCTGCACGAACGGGATGCGTTTGCCGAACAACTGGCCATTTTAGAACCATTTAGTAGTCAGTTGGCAGGCGGGATTGCCCATTGTTTTACCGGCACGCCTGAGCAAATGCACACATATCTGGCATTAGGACTGTATATTGGCATTACTGGTTGGGTATGCGATGCTAAACGTGGCGAATCGCTGCGGGAAGCAGTACTAGAATTACCTCTGCAACGGCTGATTCTGGAAACCGATGCGCCCTACCTGTATCCTAAGGATCGAAAGCCGAGACAGCGCAATAATGCCCCGGCCTTTTTGCCGCATATCGGCCAAACCATCGCTCAGATCAAATCGCTGAGTGTAGAACAGGTACAGAATATCAGCTTTAACAACGCCACACAGTTATTTGGCTAACAGAGCGAAAGGTATGCAGTTTTTTGTCTCAACCAAATTGGTTACAGAAAAATGGTTATTTATACTAACCAGCCTGTTGGTTGTGGCAGTGCTCATTGTCATCACCCGGTCTGCTTTGGATGATACCCAGAAGAGCTTTTCGCCGGCATTACAAGCTGCTGAAGCTGATGCATTACCTGGTACTCTGCAAGCGTTAAAGGTACAAACCAATATAAACTGGCAGCCTATCACTAACCCAATTAGTTTCGGTTACAGCGATAAGGTCCACTGGGTGAGGTTTTCACTGGAATCTGCCAGTCTGGAAAGTCAGCCATCCTATATCGAAATCGATTACCCGCTGCTGGATAACATTGAGCTGTGGGTAGTGCAGGGTGAAGAGCAGCACCATTACTCGGCGGGTGATAACGAACCCTTTACTCAACGGGAGCTGCGTTACAACAGCTTTTTATTCGCCCTGCCCGAAAATAACCGGCCAGCAGAGGTGTTTGTGCGAGTGCAATCATCCAGTGTGGTGAAACTGCCGGTAAAAGTCTGGCAACGGCAGGCTTTCAGTGAGTATACCGCTAATACCAATCTGATTATGGGCCTGTTTTTTGGTCTGTTACTGGCCATGGGACTGAGTAATCTGTTTTTCTTTTTTACCACCCGTAGTCTGACCTTTCTGTTTTATACCGGTTACGTTTTTTGCCTTGGCCTTACGCTGGCAAGTCTGCATGGCTTTGGTTACAAGTACTTATGGCCCAACCAGGTTTGGTTTCAAAGCCAGGCCGTCGGGTTTCTGGCCAGCGCCACGCTGTTTTTTGCGGTTATTTTTTCCGGTTCACTGCTGGAAGTTCGGCAACACAGCCCGTTTTTTACCAAATGCTTCAGAGCCCTTTCGCTATCATTTCTGGCGTTAACCGTCAGCGCTTTGCTGCTCGACTATGCCATCTCGATTAAAGTCTTTTTAGTGCTGCTTACCGTCACGGTTATTCTGATTATGGGCGTGGCTATCTGGTTTGCTATGCGCCGTATCAGCATTGCCGGATATTACGCGCTGGCGTGGAGTGCGCTGTTAATCAGCGCCTTGTCGGCCAGTCTGGATAATCTCGGTGTACTGAATATCAGCATTCCGTCGCAGATATTGCTGGTGTACGGCGCCACCATCGAAGCTTTGATGTTATCGTTTATCCTTGCCATGAGTTACAGTCGCCAGCGCGATCAAATGATGCAGGCAAAGGAGCAGGCGCTTGAGCAGGAGCGCCAGGCGGTGTCAGCGAAACAGGCGCTTATTGAGCTGCAACAACGGGCCCAGGATGAACTTGAGTACAAAGTGCAGGAGCGCACGCTGGAGCTTGAGATTGCGCTGCGTGAACTGTCGGATGCTAACCGCGAACTGGAAAAACTCAACACCATCGACCCGCTCACCGGTATTCGTAACCGCAGGCATTTTGACAAGCGGTTACAAGCCGAGGGACGCCGCAGCCGGCGGGAGCAAACCCCGCTGGCGCTGGCGATGATAGACATCGACCACTTTAAACAAATTAACGACCAATATGGCCACAGTGTGGGGGATAGTTGTATCCGCCATGTGGCGCAAACGCTGCAGAGCTTACTTAAGCGTCCGTCCGACGACGTGTGCCGCTATGGTGGTGAAGAGTTTGCTATCATTTTACCCAATACCGAAACCGAAGGGGCCGCTCAGCTGATTGAGTCGATGCGTCAGCAGGTCGCCGATAGCCCCTGTATTATCGATAATGAAAGCATTTCGCTAACCCTGAGTGGCGGCGTCGCCAGTGCAATTATTTCCCATGAAGATGCCGGGAAAGAATTGCTCAACCTGGCGGATGAAAGACTATATACCGCTAAACAAGCCGGTCGAAACCGGGTTGTTGCCAACTCAGTTAAACCACATTGAGACAAGACTATGAGCTATTCACAATATCTGCCGCGCCGCATGCGTCGTTTACGCCGCACCGAGGGATTACGCGCAATGGTGGCCGAAAATCAACTCTCTGCTGCCGATCTTATCTATCCGGTATTCGTGCTGCCTGGCAGTAATCAGCGCCAAGCCGTGCCGTCTATGCCCGGTGTAGAAAGATTATCTATCGATCTGCTGGTCGAAGCGGCGAAAGAGGCCTATGAACTGGGGATCCGCAGCCTGGCGTTATTTCCGGTTACGCCCATGGAGAAAAAGACCCTTTGCGCCGGTGAAGCCTTTAATGCCGACGCAATCGCCCAAACGGCTATTCGCACGCTGAAAGCCGAGTTACCGGAAATGATGCTTATTTCTGACGTTGCTCTCGACCCGTTCACGTCTCACGGGCAGGACGGCCTGATTGATGAAGACGGCTATGTAATGAACGACGAAACGGTCGAAGTTTTAATCAAGCAGGCGTTGTCACATGCCGAAGCTGGCGTCGATATTGTCGCCCCTTCAGATATGATGGACGGGCGTATCGGTGCTATACGTGATGCGCTGGAAGAGGCCGGGTTTGTCCATACCTGCATCATGGCTTACGCCGCTAAGTATGCTTCTGCCTACTACGGACCTTTCCGCGACGCGGTGGGCTCTGCTGCCAACATCAAAGGCGGTAACAAGAAAACCTATCAGATGGATCCGGCGAACAGCAATGAGGCCATGACTGAGATTGCCCTGGATCTGGAAGAGGGGGCTGATATGGTGATGGTTAAGCCGGGTATGCCTTATCTTGATATTGTTCGTCGCTGTAAATCTGAGCTCGCAGTGCCAACCTTTGCTTATCAGGTGAGTGGGGAATATGCCATGCACGTGGCGGCTTTCGACAATGGCTGGCTCAACCGTGAACAGGTCATACTGGAATCTTTGCTGGCCTTTAAACGCGCCGGTGCCGATGGCATTTTAACTTACTTTGCTCCGGAAGCGGCCCGCCTGCTGCAAAACCGCTAAGCTAAGTGGCTGGCACTACTGACAGGTAAGATGCCAGCCTGCTTTATGCTGCAACCAGGCTTCGTTAACCAGTTCTGCATTAATGAGAGGGTGCTCCTTGAGCCATTTCTGCGGGAATGTCAGCGTCCAGTTGAGGCCGTCGACTTTCAGCTCAATGGCAGGGATATGTTGCTGATGGCGGCGTAAACACACCACTACCGCAATCCGCAGGATCCGCAATAAACCTTCCAGCATGGGCCGCACGTCCTCATGGTACAAGGCAAAAGGCTGCAAATTGATAGCCTGACGATGGGCGCCTACCAGGTCTCTGATAGCGGCCCGTTGTAAACGGGTATAGCCGGGTAAATCAATATAGTTAAGAATATAGGCACCGTGTTCGTGGTGTTTTTTATACTCAATATGCAAGCCAACCTCGTGCAGCATGGCCGCCGCATCCAGCACCGTTTCGGTGTCCAGATGACAAAACGTAGATTGCTGACAAAGCTGCTTACATAAATTGATTGCCAGTTGCTTTACGTTTACCGCATGGGGCTTATCAATATGGTAGCGGCGGATGGCAGTATTTAATGTCTGGGTGCGGCGGTCATTATGTTTAAGGTTGTCCAGCATGCCATAAATTAATCCCTCGCGGAGCGCGCCGCCAGAAATATTCATGGTACGAATTTTTAACCGCTCAAACAAAGCCAGCAGAATAGTCAGGCCACTGGGGAAAATAGGCTGTCGATTTGGTTCAAGACCATCGATCACCAAATCCTTCAAATTGCCACAGTCAATACACTGCTGCCTGAGATTATACAGATAATCTATGCGGATAGCATCGCTGATCCCCTGCTTTACCAGGATTTCAGTAATCGCCTGCGGCGTACCGGACGCGCCCAGACAGTTTTGCCAGTCAAAGCAAAGAAAGGCATCGGCAACCGGGTCGAGCAGTTCGTTGGCAGCTTCCGTTGCGCGCTGGAAGTTAGTTTCGGAAAGTTCGCCATCGAGGAAGTAGCGTTCCATAAAGGTGACACAGCCCATATCGAGGCTGACCATATGGATGGGCTGCATATCATTACCGATGATGATTTCAGTACTGGCGCCACCAATATCAATTACCAGGGAATTGCCCTGATTTGCCGATGTATAAGCTACGCCAAGATAAATCTGCCGGGCTTCTTCTTCACCGGGGATCACGTCGAGCTTATGGCGAAGGATTTGCTCTGCTTTATCAATAAAGGTCTGTGCATTGACCGCCAGACGTAGCGTGGCAGTGGCGACTATCCGGATGTTAGAGGCCGGAATGTCCTGTAATCGTTCCGCAAACGTCTGCAAACATTCCCAGCCCCGTTGCATGGCTTCTTCACTGAGGACCATGTCTTTATCGAGACCGGCCGCCAGGCGGACCTTTTGTTTTACCTTACCGATGATCTGAACGCTGCCATTGGCAACATGCACCACCACCATATGAAAGCTGTTCGACCCCAGGTCTACGGCGGCGTAGTATTCGCCGAGTGTCTCGGCGTCAAAATCGGTTTGTGGCTGCATAAGGTTTTACTGCGATATTAATTCTTTTTATGCTGTGGGCGCTTGCCTGAACCATTACGTCGTGATGATGGGCGGCGATTTTGACGGCGCTGGCGCGGTTTAGGCGCTTTAACATCATCTAGCAGGGCATCCTGCACATACTCCGTAACCGGAATTGCGTGCTGAATATAGCTCTCGATACCCGGTAAATTGAGGGCGTATTTCTCACAGGCAAAACTGATTGCCACACCGCTCTTTCCGGCCCGACCGGTACGGCCGATACGGTGTACATAGTCTTCCGGGTCGTCGGGTAAATCATAGTTGAAAACGTGAGTAACCGCTTCGATATGCAGGCCTCGGGCAGCAACATCGGTGGCCACCAGAATGTCCAGTTTACCGCCGGTAAAGTCTTCCAGTATACCCAGGCGTTTTTTCTGCGGCACATCGCCGCTTAATAATCCTACCCGGTGACCGTCAGCTTCAAGCCAGTCAGCAACACGTTCACAGCCATGCTTGGTGTTAGCAAAAACAATGGCTTTATCCGGCCATTCTTCTTCCATCAGGGTGAGCAGCAGCTTTATTTTATCGTCGTCTGACGGGTAAAATAATTCTTCTGACACGCGACTGGCGGTCATTTGCTGGGCTTCAACCTGCACGTGTGTCGGGTTATTCATATGCTCGTAAGCCAGCTCCTGCACACGGTAGCTTAAGGTTGCTGAAAACAGCATACTCAGGCGTTCGGCGGCAGGCGGCATACGGCGGAATAAAAAGCGAATGTCTTTGATGAAGCCAAGGTCGAACATGCGATCGGCTTCATCGAGTACGGCAACCTGGATATTATTCAGCGAAAACACGCCTTGCTTGTAATAATCCAGTATGCGGCCCGTCGTACCTATAACGATGTCTACCCCATCCTGCAAAGTTTCACGTTGACTTTGGTAACCTTCGCCCCCATAAATGAGAGCAAGTGAAAGCCCTGTATGCTTACTAAGCAGTTCTGCATCATTGTAAATTTGTACGGCAAGTTCCCGTGTAGGTGCCATAATAATGGCTTTTGGCCCTTCCTTTTCACCGTCAGGGTTGGGTTCCCGGCTCAAAATGTGGTGGAAAGTTGCGACCAGAAATGCCATGGTCTTACCCGTTCCGGTTTGGGCCTGGCCAGCTATGTCGTTACCTTCCAATAAAGGAGGTAAGCTTAGCGCCTGAATTGGTGTACAATGCGTATAATTTGCAGCATTTAAGGCATCAATGACTTTGCCATTGATGGGTAAATCGGAAAAATGTGTTTCGGTTAAATGAGTTGTTTGCATAGCTTATAGCTTATCAGTGCTTGCATTAAAAAACAGTTTCTATATAACACTTATGGTAGAGCTGAACAATTCAGCGACAGACCAATTACGGAGAAAAGAATGAGCGACAAAATTATCCAGTTGACTGACGATAAGTTCGAAGCAGATGTTATCAATGCTGAAGGTCCTGTGCTGGTTGACTTCTGGGCTGAATGGTGTGGCCCGTGTAAAATGATTGCCCCTATTCTTGAAGAGGTCGCAACCGACTTTGAAGGAAAGTTAACAGTTGGCAAGCTGAATGTCGATGAAAATAATGAAACTCCGCCGAAATACGGTATCCGTGGCATCCCTACGTTATTGCTGTTTAAAGGTGGTAATGTTGCAGCCACTAAAGTGGGTGCACTGTCAAAAGCGCAGCTGACTGAGTTTTTGAACGAAAACATCTGATACGGTGAAAGTCGTACTGAGAAAACCGGCTAAGGCCGGTTTTTTTGGGTCGTGAAATACGCTTTATTTGATCTCGGTTAATATCAGTGTTGCATGGGTTAGTTAAGCTTCGGAGCTTTTACTTACCGGTTACCTTAACGCCATGCGAACACCTGAACTACTGTCACCTGCCGGGTCGATGAAAAACCTGCGATACGCACTGCATTATGGCGCCGATGCAGTGTATGCCGGTCAGCCCCGCTATTCACTGCGAGTGCGCAATAACGAGTTTACCCTGGCCAAATTACGCGAAGCCCGGGATTACACCAGTGCTCATCAAAAACAGCTGTATATTGTTAACAATATCGCGCCGCATAACAGCAAATTAAAAACCTTTGTGCAAGACCTGGCGCCAGTCGCAGCGTTGCAGCCCGACGCCATGATAATGTCGGACCCGGGCATAATTATGCTCACTCGCGAGCACTTTCCTGATTTACCCATTCACCTGTCGGTGCAGGCTAATGCTGTAAACTGGGCTGCCGTAAAGTTCTGGCAGCAGCAGGGGATCAAGCGGGTTATCCTGTCGCGGGAACTGGGCTTGAACGAAATCGAAGAAATTCGCCAGCGTTGCCCGGATATTGAGCTTGAGGTGTTTGTCCATGGCGCCTTGTGTATGGCCTACTCGGGACGTTGCCTGTTATCCGGCTATATCAATAAACGGGATCCTAATCAGGGCGCCTGCACCAACGCTTGTCGTTGGGAATATAAAGCCGAAACGGCAGTAGATAATGACGTGGGTCAGTTTATTCCGGCCCGTGATGCCGTTGAGCCAACTCTGGGGATTGGCACGCCTACTGAGCAAGCATTTTTATTAACAGAGCCTCAACGCCCTGATGAACCCATGCCTGCCTTTGAGGATGAGCACGGTACTTACATTATGAACTCCCGCGACTTAAGGGCTATTCAGCATGTTCATCGTCTGGTGGAGATGGGCATTGACTCGCTGAAAATAGAAGGGCGTACCAAGTCTTTTTACTACTGCGCCCGTACCGCTCAGGTTTATCGTAAGGCCATTGATGCAGCTGGTCGGGGCGAAGCATTCAATGCTGACTGGTTTCTGGAACTGGAGCATCTGGCTAACCGGGGGTACACAGACGGTTTTCTGCAGCGTCATAACCATCAGGATTATCAGCAATATGCCCGGGGCAATTCAGCCAGTGATACTCGCCAGCTAGTGGGAGAGGTCACTCATGGTGACAGCGACTGGTGGTACGTGGAAGTGAAAAACCGGTTTAGCGTTAACGACAAGCTTGAGGTGATGACGCCAGGCGGGAATACTGAGGTTGCTCTTACGTCTTTATTCTCCCAGCAAGACGAGGTGTTAGTGGTAGCGCCGGGGAGTGGCTATAAGGTAAAAATTCCGGCGGTTGAAGGGTTCTCACCTGACATGGCCATGCTGTTACGCTGCCTTAAGCAACCACAGCCAGTGCCGAGATAAACGAAAAAAGGCGGCTAGTATTTCGCAATCTTTTTTTAACATTTGCTGGATTTAGTCTGGACGATAGTAAATTATGGTGCTACCTTTACTGAGTCTA
>CATMRP010000135.1 GCA_950073835.1 uncultured Alteromonadaceae bacterium | reverse complement strand
AACGTCAGGGCTGAAATTAACAATAGCATTGTCAGAATAAAAAGGGTGACAACCAGCACATTAAGTTTGACCTGCCAAAACTCACCGGCAAATAAACTCATTATTACGCCACATACCATTACCGCTGAAGCGGTACAAAAACCGATAGACCAGTTGATTAACTTAACCCGTCGCCATAACAAAATGATCTCTCGGCGTAACCGGGTATTTTGTTCAACTTCTGTCTGACTGTTCATTTCTTTTTCAGCAGAGCGGACCCGGTCGGTAATACGCCCGAGACGCCCGGACATGACGTTCAGAAAGCCGGCTATACCAGCCAGTAAAAATACCGGTGCAACGGCTATTTCAATCAGTGTAGACAGAGATGGGACAAGTGTTTCCATTACCAATAGTTTCATTTCGGCAAAATAAAGCGCCGTTATACCACAGTTAAAAGCGTAAATAAGTTTAAAGTTGGGCGTGCTTTCGGATTAGGTTGTGATAAACGTGATGCAGGCTGTCGAGTTGTTGTCGGGAAACGGTATCGTTATTCATGAGTTGCTGAATATTCTGATCCAGTTCGTACAGAATTTCACGCATATGGGTATCTGCCACCAGGCTCTGCATCCAGGTGATCGCAGCAATTCTGACACCAGAGGTAACCGGCGTCACTTTATGCAGGCTGCTTGATGGATACGTTACGGCATCGCCAGCCTGTGGTTTCACCCGTTGTTCACCAAATTCCGTTTGAATCACCAGTTCTCCACCTTCGTATTCGTCGGGCTCTGATAAAAACAACGTCATCGACATGTCAGAGCGCAATACTTCCGCTGAATTCGGGATGCGCATAATCGCACCGTCAACATGTAAACCGTAGGTTTCACCACTGGTGTAACGATTAAAGCAGGGGGGGAAAATCTTTTGGGGTAAAACGGCAGAGACCAGCTTGGGTGTCTCACCGTACTTTGCTAATAAAGCGTTGGCTAATTGCTTTACCGTATCATCATTAGCATCTGCCTGGGCATTGTCCTTCACAGAAGCTGACATGCCCATAGCAGTACCTTTACCATCAAGCCATGAAACCTGATCGAGGTGCTCACGAAAAATCGCAACTTCGTCTTTAGTGAGTAATTGTTCGATCAAGACCATGGCCATTCCTTAGAACTGGTACGTAACGGTCGCGCGCATTGACTGGCGATCACCGATGTACATAAACTTCGGAGCACGATAAGTCGAGGTATAGTACTCTTTATCGAACAGGTTTCCAAGGTTCACACGTACGGTCAGGTCGTTGGTCAGGTTATACAACGCAAACAGGTTAACCAGTGAGTAAGATGGTACTTCAGGACCATCTGAACCTGTATCAGGTTGACCACCTGTCATCTTGTCTTTGTATGTGAAATCACCACCAAACGCGAAGTCTTCTGTTAACTGATAGCGAGCCTGGGCGTAGAAGCTCTTGTTGGCAAACAATGCCAGAGGTAAACCAACACTGTCTGGGCTGGACGCAGACTCAAGAATTTCAGAATCCATCACTGCGCCGTTGATCTGGATGCTCAGATTTTCGGTTACCTGGCCATTTACCGCAACCTCAACACCGGTAACTTCGTTTTTACCGGTATTCAGTGCACCGGTTACGTCGTAGCCACGGCCAGAACCTTCCATAACATCGTCTTTGGTCAGTTTAAAAGCGGCAAATTGTACGAATAAAGACTCGTCAATGAGAGACATTTTGGTACCGATTTCGATGTTCTGTACATTTTCAGGATCCGCCGCTGCGTTGCCGTCTGAATCGGTACACACGCCACCGTAACCACAGTTACCGCCCACATCTGACTCACCGCCGTTGATATTCGACGCTGTGCCGTATGATGCATACAGGTTGATGTCGTCAACAACTTCAAACACCAGGCCAAAGTGACCATTTACCAATGTGTCGTCAAAAGCATATAGCGCTTCGCCACTGCGGCCAACCGTGTTGTTGCTGTAGTCATAGGAGTCGATACGAATACCAGCGAACACCATCAATTCTTCGGTTAACTGCATGGTATCCATTACTGACACAGCAGTCACTTCGTAGCTGTAGTCTGCGGTAAAGTCGCCTTCGTAGGCAGCAGAACGGTCGATAACAGTATTCAGACCTGCAACCGCATTACCGCTGGCATCCAGACCACAGAAAGTGTTGCTTACGCCGCCGCGGCCAGAAGCCCAGCAGTTTGCTACAGACGCTGTTCCGGTATCGGCATAACGACCATTCAATACGGAGTAATCAGCATATTCGGCGCTAAATAAAAGCTTGTGCTCAACATCTCCGGTGGTGACGTTGCCGAACAGGTTTAACTGGGTGGCAAAGTGTTCCACATCCTGCCAGTTGGAGTGTGTGCCAAACGTGAAAGTAGTGTAACCATTGGTCTCGTTGGTGGCATCTTCCTCAGTGGTATAGCCGGTTGTCCCGCCTGCACTGGTAGCCAGATAACCGTTGTCGGTTTTACCGTAACGGGTAATGTTGTAGATTTTCCAGTCGTCATTGATTTCGTATTCAATACGCACTGTGCCGGAGATCGCCTCAGAAGTCAGAAAGTCGCCTTTTTGGGCATACACTGGAATATCTTCAAATATAACGCCGTCTACTGCCGTTGAGCCCAGGTCAGGTACGTCTTCTGCTTTAAGGTAATAAACGTCTGCCCATACCTTGGTTTTATGCAGATCATCATATAATCCAGATACTAGGATACCGGTACGGTCGCGCTCTGCACCGTCGCGCTTTGGCGCATCTTCAGTTGAAGCCATAACGTTGATACGCGTGGCGAAATTGTCAGACAGCGGCGTGTTAACGTCGACAGTGCCGCGCAGATAGTTGTCGGTACCAAAGCCAACATCCACACGACCAAAGTCATAACCCAGGTTGGCTTTCTTCGTGATGCTGTTAATCGCACCACCAGACGAGCCCCGGCCAGCAAATGTAGAGCTGGGGCCTTTGGTAATTTCGATTTGTTCTACAGAAAAGCTTTCACGTGTGTTCATGCCCGGATCGCGTAAGCCATCAACGAACACGTCAGAGCGGGCTTCGTGACCACGGATAATGTAGCGGTCACCAAAAGCGTTACCGTTCTCACCGGTACCCAGGGTAACACCCGCTTGGGTAGACAGAACCTCTTTTAAGTCGCTGCGACCCATTTCTTCAATCTGGTCTTTTGTCAGAACGGTAATAGTGGCTGGCGTATCAACAATGTCTGCCAATCGACGGGCATCGCCTGATTTCTTTACGTTATAGATAGAGTTTCTAACGCCGTGAATCTTGATGAGTTCCACTGCTTGTTTTTCTTTTTCAGCAGAGGATTGTTCGTCTTTGGTCTCTTGCGCATAGGCCGAAGAAACACTCAGTGCTAACGCAGTAAGTAATGCGCCGGAGCCAAGATGATCTTTGTTAAACATAGTCATTCCAGTGGTTGTTTAGTGTGTGTCCAAAAATGCGGAAGATAATATAAATGCAAATCATTCTCATGTAAAGATTTGGCTTTATTTGTAAGAGGGCGTGTCATTTATTTAAAACGAGTGTTGTGCCGTCGAATCAGGTAGATGAATTACTGTGTAAGTAAGAATGCTCAGGGGAGAATGGTGTGGGTTATAGGTTATTGATTTTATTTTAATTTGAGTTTCTTTTGGGCTAATTAGGATTAATTCACTAACAGGTTTTAAGCCTGTCCTGCCTAAATTGGAGACATGGTTATCGCTAGCCCGCACTTTTTCCAACATGAAGCCGAAAAGTCAGGTACTGGGAGGGTAATGCTTAAAAGTGTGGCAGGTTGTCCAGGTTAAAACAAAACGGTAGATGGAGAAATACTCTGAAGTGACTGAAAATTAACCTCTTTATCGTTGTACCACGGGAAGTAGCAATGGGCATCGTCGACTACGGTTTCGATGTCACAGACTGTGTCACAACTCTCAGGGTTGTAGGCAAAAAGCAGACATTTTTATTGGGTGTTAACCCAGCCTTAACCCAGTGATTTTTTACACTAATCGCATGATAGAAACTAAGGTGATCTCATGCGTCGTTCCATTCTGGTTGTAACCCTATTGCTGAGCCTTGGCGGCTGTGCCAGTCAGTACACGGGGGACTACAGCGAAAAAGCTGCACAGCAAGCCAATAATATTGATAGCTGGCAGGGTCCGGTTGCCGGGGCTGAACCCGTGTCATTAATAACGGATCTGGTCAATTCGGCGGACATCAAATTGCTTATTGATGAAGCACTACAAAATAATCCGGGTTTGCAGCAGCAATATGTGGCGCTTAAAACTGCACAGCTGGCCCGTAGCAGTGCAAATGCTGAACGGTTACCCAGTGTATCTGCAGGGTTGAGCGGTAATCGCCAGGAAAACAGCGATACGCAGTATACCGGCAGCCTGGATATTAGTTGGGAGCTGGACCTGTGGCAAAAGCTGGGCGATAGCGTGGCGGCGGCCGACTGGGCCGTTGCGGCCAGTGAAGCCGATGTAAAGGCGGTACAAAATGAACTAGCCGCCCAGGTAATTCGAGCGTATGTCCAGGTGAGTTATTACCAACAATTAATTGTTATTGAACAAAGTCGTCTGAGTTTGCTGGAAAATAATGAAGACCTGATTAAACAGCGTTATCGCGCAGGGTTAGGTGAATTGGAGGATCTGGATACTGCCCGGACCTCTTCTGCTTCGAGCCGGGCCGACATTGCCGCCTATCAGCAAGCTCTTGGTGAATCCGTGCGGACTCTGGGTGTTTTACTGGGACGTTCGCAGCTCACTATTAACGACATCAGCCTGCTAGATACGCTACCCGATGTAATGCTTCCTTTGCCGGGATTACCTGAACAAAACCTGTCGCAGCGCCCGGATTTGCTGGCAGCGTATGCAGAGATTAAAACCCGTGAATTTGAGACCAAAGCGGCCTATAAAGCTTTGCTGCCTTCAATCAGCTTGTCGGCAGCATTAAGTGATACTGCGCCCACGCCAGCTCAGGCATTCCTGACTAATCCGGTATGGGGTCTGTTGGGGCAAATTACCGCGCCACTGTTTCAGGGCGGTGCACTACGCGCCAATATCGATACCAGTGAATTAGCCGTTTTGAATAGTTGGTGGGGTTATCAAAGTACATTACTCACAGCCGTGCAGGAAGTTGAGGATGCGCTAAGTCAGGAGCAAAGCCTTACCCTGCAGAGCATCGCTATCAATGAGGCGCTGGCTAATGCTGAGCGTAGTTCTGAGAACTACACCGGCAAATACCGTCAGGGGTTGGCCGATGTTCTGGACCTGCTGACGGTGTATCAGCAAACCTACAACCTCAAAGCTCAGCTGTTACAGCTGCACTTTAACCAATTGAATAACCGCATTGATTTAGGCCTGGCACTGGGCCTGGGAGTTTCCGCATGAATACCACAGTAAAACGAATTTCAGGTACCGCTGTTGCGCTGGTGTTGCTGGCGCTGGCAGTAGGCAGTGTGTTTGGTCAATCGGGTGACGAAACTCGTGGCCCGCAGGCGCCCACCCCCAGTGAAAACAAGCCTGCAGAGGTGCTGAAAACGCCACCTAAGCAAGAGGCTGGCCTGCCAATGGTAGGTGTGGTGGAGGTAACTGGAGGCAGTCATCAGGCAACCGTGAGCGGATATGGCGAGGTAACAGCTCGTTATGTTCTATCACTGACCACGCAGGTGAGTGGTGAAATTTCGCGTCTGGCTCCCCACTTTCAGACCGGCGCCTTGTTTCAAAAAGGCGAAGTGATGGCATACATTGACGATACCACGTATCAGCAAGCAGTCGCCTCTGCGAAGGCGGCCGTAGAAAATGCCAGGGTTGCGTTGGAAGAAGAGCGTTTACAAGGGATCCGCGCCCGGCAGGAATGGCAGCGCTCAGGACTTGAAGGGGAACCTTCTTCTGAGCTGGTGCTTCGCACCCCTTATCTTGAAGCCGCCCAGGCGACCCTGGACGAAGCGAAGGCGCAGTTAAAAAGTGCCCAGCGGGATTTAACTTTAACGCAAATCGTGGCGCCCTTTGACGCTATTGTGGTGAGTCGTGATATTCAGCCGGGAAGTTATATTCAGTCGGGCAGTACCATTGCTTCGCTTTATTCGGTAAGCGAAGCGGAAATCGCTATTCCCTTGTCTGCCAGTCAGTGGCGCAACCTGCCAGATAATAATACGCTGACAGCCGCGCCGTGGCAGGTTGAAATTGAAGATATGGATGGTACCCACCATTGGTATGGTGAAGTTATTCGTATAGAGCAACATCTGGATACCGCGTCGCGACAACGTGCAGCCATAGTGCAGATCAATCAGCCCCTGGAGCAGGATTCCCCTCTGTATTTTGGCACCTATGTGACGGCTAAAATTGCCGGAAAAACCTGGTCAGAAGTATGGCAAATTCCGGTCAGTGCGATTTCGCAAAAGCAAGAAGTCTGGTTTGTCACTGCTCATCAAACGCTGGATAAGATATCCCCGGACATACTGTTTCAGGATCAGGATTATGCTTATATCAGCCCGGTTAATAACATGGCACAAGCGTCCATAGTCGCCCGTCCGCTAAACAGTTATCTGGTGGGAGCTAAAGTGAGCGCAGCACCACAGGGGGCTCAGTAATGAACACTCAACAACAGGGCATTATTGCCTGGTTTGCCCGCAACCCGGTTGCGGCCAACCTGTTTATGATTGGCATGATTGTGGTAGGCATTTTGTCGGTGAGCGATCTGCGCAAAGAGGCTTTCCCAAGCATGGAGCCGCGCTTTGTCACCGTGACTATGACTTACGATAGTGGTGATGCCAAACAAGCCGAGGAAGGTATTGCGATTAAAATCGAGAACGCCCTTGAGGCGGTACCGGGTATCAAACGCATTACGTCTGCTTCTACAGCCAGCGGCAGTACTGTGCAAATTGAGAAAGAAACGGATTATGACCTTGATACATTGATGACCGATGTAAAAAACAAGGTTGATGCAATTTACAATTTTCCGTCTGATGCTGAAAAAGCCGTTATCGCCAAGGGACGTCGCCAGGATCATGTTATCTGGGTGCAATTGTATGGCGACACCGATAAAGCCACGCTGCAACAACTCGGTGAACAACTGGAAAGAGAATTACTGGCGCGAGAAGGGATCAGTCAGGTTAGCCCGAGTTCTTATGTCGACCATATGATGTCGGTGGAGATAGATGAGGCAAAACTACAAGCCTATGGATTAACCATTGATGACGTATCTGATGCCATTAATGCTGAATCTTCTACGGCACTGACTACCAGCTTGCGTAACAAGGAAAAAGTCATTCGTTTGAAGGCATCTGAACAGGCTTACTATTCGGCTGATTTTGCCGCAATTCCTTTACTGGCTAATGCCAACGGCACCTATCTGACCGTGGGAGATGTGACCAACATCACCGATATGTTTGCCGATGACGCCTATTCCTTATCGCGCTATAACGGCGTGAATGGCTATGGCATTCAAGTCATTATGGACGAATATGGTGATGTGCAAAACATTGTTGAGCAGGCCAATGCGCTGGTGGCAGATTGGCATGACCGGGGCCTGTTGCCAGAAGGTGTAGAACTGGAAACCTGGTACGATCGCAGCACCATGATCACAGAGCGGTTAGATCTATTAACCAGTAATGCGATGACCGGGATTGCCCTGGTATTTGTGGTACTGGCGTTGTTTCTCAACCTGCGGGTCGCCTTCTGGGTTGCGGCAGGGTTACCCTTTATCTTGTTTGGCACCCTGTTTTTCATGACGGGTAATTTTACCAATCTCACCATCAACGAAATGACAACCTTTGGCTTTATCATGGCACTGGGGATAGTAGTTGATGATGCCGTGGTGGTGGGTGAGAGTGTTTACGCGACCCGGCAACGCGACGGCGACACGATAGAAAATACCATCAGAGGCACACTGAAAGTCGCAATCCCTACCCTTTTTGGCGTGTTTACCACGGTAGCCGCTTTTGCGGCGTTGTCGAATATCTCAGGTGGACTGGGTAATCTGTATGCGCAATTTGGTACGGTAGTCACAATTTGTTTGTTGCTCTCAGTGGTGGAGTCCAAACTCATTTTACCTTCTCACCTGGCCCATCTGCCTACCCATCGGCAAGCAACAGGGCGCGTAGCTAAAACCTGGGCATCTGTTCAGCGTGGTGCAGACAATGGCCTTAAATGGTTTACCCATAAGCTGTATTTGCCCTTTCTTGAGCGAGCGCTTAATTATCGCTACGCCATGATCCTGTTATTTGTGGCAATGTTTGTGCTGGTGATTGGTATGCCAATGAAAGGGACAGTGCGGGTTGGCTTTTTCCCGAGTATGCCCGGCGATACCGTAAGTGCCAGTATGACCCTGCAAAGTGACGCGAGCTATGGCCAGACCGAGCGCAATATGCAGTGGCTGGAAGCTACCCTGAATCAGGCCGATCAGCAACTGGCCGCAGAAAAGCAGTTCGATGGCAGTGCGATTAAGAGTTTACATGTACTGGCCGCGTCAGACCAAAGCGGCACCATTACGGTAGAGTTAATTAAGGATAAGCCGTATTCCCTCGATGAACTGGCTCGCACCTGGCGCGAGCTTGCGGGTACCCCTGAGGGCATTAAACAACTTAAAATTCAATCGCGACGTGAAATGGTCGATGCGTTTAAGGTAGAACTAAAAAGTGTGAGTGATGAAACCTTACTGCTGGCCGAAGACGCCTTTAAACAAGCCCTGGAAAATACCAGCGGCGTTACCAGTGTGGAGTCGTCATTAACTCCGGGTGAAGCCATGATGCGCTTTGAGTTAACTCCCCAGGGCCGGGCTTTAGGTATGGATACGGCCAGTTTATCCCGACAGTTGTTGCAAGCCTTTGGTGGTGATATTGTGCAACGCTACCTGCGCAATAAAAACGAAGTGAAAGTGCGGGTGCGTTATCCTCAAGAGAACCGCAGTAATCCAGCCGATATCCTCAATGCCCGGGTGCGGGTTAGCGATGGTACGGTAGTACCGCTAAGCGTGGTAGCGAGCATCATTCAGGACAGTCAACAGCAGCAAATTACCCGTATTGACGGGCTGCGGGCCTTAACTGTGAGCGCCTCGGTTGATGCGGATATGATCAGCGCCACGGAGCTGGTGAATGTGATGAACGAAACCTTAGTACCGCAGTTAACCCGTCAGCATTCAGACTTAACCATTCACTTTGCTGGCGAAGCGGAACAGCAGGAAGAAACGTCATCTTCGATGAAAACACTCACGGTCATAGCGTTAATTGCCATTTATGCTCTGCTGGCTATTCCGCTTAAATCTTATATTCAACCGCTTATTATTATGTCGGCTATTCCATTTGGAATTGTTGGGGCTATTTTGGGGCATTGGAGTAATGGCCTGATGATGAGTATTTTATCGATGCATGGGATCCTGGCACTTAGTGGCGTGGTTGTGAATGATTCACTGTTACTGGTGTCGAGATTTAACGAGCTTACCCGAATGGGAGAAAATGCTCATGATGCCATTATGGATGCCTGTAGTGGTCGTCTGCGGGCTATCCTGTTAACGTCGTTTACGACCTTTGCTGGCTTGTATCCCATTTTGGGTGAGACGTCCAAGCAAGCGCAATTTTTGATCCCGGCTGCAGTTTCGCTTGGCTATGGTATTCTGTTTGCAACCCTGATTACTCTGGTGCTGATACCCGCACTGGTAATGATCAATGAAGACGCAAAAAATGTGATGACACGCGTATTAGCCCGATTAAGCGGTAAGGTGGAAGTGGAAAACCATGATCAAACTGTTGTTAGTTGAAGATGATCTGGATTTAGCCGGTAATATCATCGACTACCTTGAGCTTGAAGACATGCTGTGTGACCACGCCAGTAATGGCGTGGCGGCACTGACACTGATGGCGCAGGGGAATTATCAGGCCATTGTACTGGATATTAATTTACCGAAACTGGACGGATTGCAGGTATGCGCACGGGCCCGCGAACATGGTAATGATACGCCTATCATCATGCTAACCGCACGTGACCAGTTAAGTGACAAGGTTGTCGGGTTTGATCATGGCGCTGATGATTATTTGGTTAAACCCTTTGCTATGGAAGAGCTGGTGGCCAGGCTTAAAGCGTTGGCAAAGCGTCGTAGCGGCCAGCATACGCAGCTAACGGTTGGTCCGTTGCAACTTGATGTGAGTCATAAAACCGCTAAATTCGGCGCGGAAAACCTTAAGTGCTCACCTACTGCGCTGGCTATTTTAGAGCAACTCATGCGGGCTTACCCTAACCCGGTAAACCGCCAGACATTGATTGCCAGTGTATGGGGAGAGGAGAGTCCGGACAGTAACAGTTTAAAAGTGCATATGCATAATCTGCGCAAATCTCTGTCGGTGTGTAACGAACAAGTGAGTATTCACTTTATGGCAAACAGTGGTTTTCAGTTAGATTTCAGGAAGGAGCGCTGATTTGGCTGCCATGGAACTTAGCTTACGCCGTTATGTGTTATTATCACTATTGGCAGTGGTTGGCATCATGATAGTGGTGTTTACCGTGTTGTCGGCGAAACAGTTTCTCGATGGCATGGACGGCATGCTGCGCGGCACTATGATTAGTATCGCTCGCGACAGCAGTGTTAACGCCGGTCATCCTGTTAAAGCATTAAACTTCACTATTGCTGCCGATTGGCAGGACCTCCCGGAACAAACCCGTCAGCGTTTCAATCCGAACAAATTAGTCCCCTTTCGGTTGTACAAAGACATCAAACGTCATTCCATTTTTCATCGTCCGGACGAAGCTCACTTTGTTATGCTGGTGGAATTTGAAGAACAACAGCCAGTTTATGTCAGCCAGTCTTTTACACCCAGAGAACCCGGCGATGAACCCCCCTTCAGAATGACCAGAGAAGCCTGGCTGTTGATTATAGGTTTAATGGTATTGCTCGCTTTTACCGCGTTGGTTTTATTTATGATAAGAACTATCGCCAGTCCGGTGGAAAGATTGCAACAGTGGGCCGATGGAGTAGGAAAGGGCGGCGAATTAACGCCTCCACCGAGTTTTCGGTATGCTGAGCTCAATACGCTGGCCAGTTTGTTTTATCAGGGCATGTTATCTGTAAAACAAAGTGTAAAACGCGAACAGGAATTTGTGCGCCATGCCAGTCATGAATTACGCACCCCCATTGCGGTTATTCGCAGCAGCATGGAACTTATCGCCAGAGTGAGAAACGAAGCGCCGGCTGATAAATTAAGTAATCCCCTTAAGCGTATCGACAATGCCTCGCACACCATGGTGGATTTAACCGAAACACTGTTGTGGTTAACTAAGGCAGATAAAGGCTCTCTGACAACCTCTGTCATTCAGCTTGATGAACAAATTGGTAAAGTCACAGAAGAACTGACTTATTTACTAGAGGGTAAAGAGATTGCAATGACCCTTGAAACCCAACCTTATGACGTTACCCAAAACGCTACCGCGCTGCGCATTGTTCTGGGCAATTTGATTCGTAATGCGTTTCAGCATACCCAGCATGGCAAGGTTACCATTGTGCAAGAGGCAGATGTGATAACCATTACCAACGTTGAGCATACTAACGATGACTTTGTCAGTGACAAAGAAGAACTGGGTTTTGGTCTTGGATTAAAGATGGTTAATGACCTGAGCGCGTTTTTGGGGTGGTCATATGAGTGCGGTACAGACGATGACGGCAAATATACCGTTGTGATTAAAGTCTCTTAGTGATCATAATACCGGCCAAACTTAAGTTAAGGTGATTAGATTACGATGAAAGATGTGGTGGATGCCGGGGATTATTACGAAGAAACCTTTAAAGGGCTGGAAAGCGCAGAACGTCGGTTTGCCGGGATAACCTTTGAAGAATGTGAGTTTATCGACTGCGATTTCTCTGCTAGCCAGTTTCGGTGTTGCAAGTTCACTAACTGTGATTTTAAACGCTGCAATTTAAGTTTAGCCGATTTTTCTAATAGTCAGCTTTTTGGTATATCGTTCAGCGATTGCAAACTGGTGGGCGTCGACTGCACTAAAGCCGACTGGCCGCAATATTATCGTGACTTTGAGCTTAAGTTTAAGCGTTGCTTACTTAACGACGCGTCCTTCTACGGTCTTACCCTGAACGAGCTGGTACTGGATGAATGCAAGGTGCATGATGCCGACTTCCGCGAAGGTAACTTTACCGACAGCCAGATGACTAACTGCACATTCGATCGCAGTTTGTTTATGCACACTAATCTGGAGCGCGTTGATTTTAGCGACTCTACCGGGTGTTCCATCGATGTGCTGGCTAACGAGCTTAAAGGCGCCACCTTTTCCAGTTTCGAGGCGGTACACTTGCTGGAGTCCTTGGGCATAGTGCTGGTGGATTAGGGCAAGCCCGGCAGCGTTACAGACTGCATATCCAAATATCTGCCGCATAGAGGTAT
>CATMRP010000134.1 GCA_950073835.1 uncultured Alteromonadaceae bacterium | reverse complement strand
GAGACTGATATCGGATTGTGAACCCGTAGAAAGATCGGTCAACCGATCAGTATAAATTTCTTAACTGATCGGCATTACCGCCTTCGCGGGGTTTTTTTATTGCTGTGAAATAGTGCTAGTATGAACACATCGTACCTGCAGGAGTGGTTTCGTGAGTAAAGCACCGGGCGCCATCGCGTCAGTTTTTGAGCGTTTACAGCAGTCCTATATGCTGGGCAAAACCAAAACCTATGCCTGGCGAAAAGCGCAACTGGAAGCCTTGCAGCGCATGCTCAGCGAAAATGAAGTAGCGTTCGTTGAGGCCCTTAATACCGATCTGGGTAAAAGCGAGGCGGAAGCCTTTACTACCGAAATTGGTTTTCTGCTGAGTGATATCCAGCACACTAAAAAACACCTGCGCCAATGGATGAAGGCTCGCAAGGTCAGCACGCCATTGGTGGCACAGCCGGCCCGCAGCTATCTGCAACCGGAGCCACTTGGCACTGTGTTAATCATCGGTGC
Source organism: uncultured Alteromonadaceae bacterium (assembly GCA_950073835.1). Classification (GTDB taxonomy): domain Bacteria; phylum Pseudomonadota; class Gammaproteobacteria; order Enterobacterales; family Alteromonadaceae; genus Alteromonas. The sequence goes on along the minus strand of CATMRP010000134.1, from coordinate 12,405 downwards.
GTGGAATTACCCGGTTCAGCTCACACTGGCCCCCTATGTAGCAGCACTGGCCGCTGGTAACTGTGCGCTTCTCAAACCCTCTGAACTGGCACCGGCCAGTTCTGCACTGATGGCCAGCCTTATCCCTAAGTATCTGGATGGTGATGCGGTGGCGGTAGTCGAGGGCGATAAGGACGTTGCCGGTGAATTACTCTCGTTACCCTTTGAGCATATCTTTTATACCGGCGGTGAAGCCGTGGGTAAAATTGTCATGGCCGCAGCGGCGCAAAATCTGACGCCAGTCACACTTGAGCTGGGGGGCAAAAGCCCGTGTGTGGTAGACGCCAATACCGATATCGCCACCACTGCGCGCCGAATCGTTTGGGGCAAGTGGACCAACGCCGGTCAAACCTGTATCGCGCCTGATTATGTATTGGTTGAGCGCAGCTGTGCCGACGCGCTCATTGACAAAATCGGTAAGGAAATCAGCCGCCAGTTTGGCAATCAGCCATTGCAAAGCAAGGACTACGGGCGCATTGTTAATGCGCGCCATTTAATGCGATTAAAGCAATATACCGAAGGGCATGAGATAGTCATTGGTGGCCAGCTCGATGAAGCGCAAATTAAGCTGGCGCCCACGGTGATTTTAAATCCGGATATCGACACGCCGGTTATGCAGGAAGAAATTTTCGGGCCGGTTTTGCCGGTTATAGAAGTCAGCAGCGTCAGCGAAGCTATCGATTTTATTAAGCGTCGTCACAAGCCGCTGGCGGCGTATTTATTCAGCGAATCACAGAGCATTCAGCAGCAATTTGTTGATGAGGTCAGTGCTGGTAGTGTGTGTATTAATGATACCATGATGTTTATGGCGAACCCGCAGTTGCCTTTTGGCGGAGTAGGGAATAGCGGTATGGGCCGCTATCATGGCAAGTTTGGTTTTGATACCTTCAGTCATCTCAAAAGCGTGATGAAACGCAGTTTCTGGTTTGATGTGGCTATTCGTTATGCGCCCTCAAGTGCCCGTAAGCGCTTTTTACTTAAAAAATTGCTTTAGTTTAACTTCTATCAACGACGAAGGAGCCGTATCGTCATGCCTCAGCCTTTTCATTTAGCCATTCCGGTAGACAACCTGGATAAAGCCCGCGAATTTTACGGCGAGTTACTCGGCTGCAAACAGGGGCGCAGTGATACACAGTGGATAGACTGGGATTTAGCGGGACATCAGTTGGTAACGCATCTGGTTAAGGCCATGCCGTCTGCGCCGGAATATAATGCCGTGGATGGTCACAGTGTGCCGGTACCCCATTTTGGTGTGGTACTAACCATGGATGACTGGCAGGCGCTGGCCGATAAACTCACTGCCGCAAATATGGAGTTTGTCATTAAGCCCTACGTGCGTTTTAAGGGCCATGCTGGTGAACAGGCCACCATGTTTTTTATGGATCCGGCGGGTAATGCATTGGAGTTCAAGGCATTTGCCGATATTAACCAATTGTTTGCAACAGATTAAGCTTAGCTGGTGAGTGCTGGCTCTATAATGCGAACTGATTGTTAATTATCGCGATTTGTAATACTTTAAATAAGATAACGGTGGCGCCGATGGGTAAGCGACGCCATGGAATTAAGTCGCTCCTCAGGTAAACAGTGACTTAGTTAAAAACAGATAAATTAACTCAGCAGTAGTCAACGCAACAGGCGTTGTGCTGAACCTATAACAACAAGAATAACCGACAGGATTTATCGTGATTGAAGAGGTAGTTGCCCAGGCTGGCAAAGGGTTTTTCAGGGGAATTGGTTTTCTTATTGCCGAGCTGCTGTTCTGGCGGTTGTGCTACATCATTGGCTGGCCGGTTTGTAAAATCCTCACCCTTGGTCAGTACCCCAAAAGGGTTGAGCGCGAGCGGGCCATTTTTCGTCAGGAAAAAGCGCATACCGGTTTCACCTGCGCGGCTACCGGCTTAATCATCCTGCTTGTTTTAGTGGTTATTTACTCCGGATACTGGCCCTCCAGCTTCCCGGCCATTACGTCTGAATAGCCTGAAGCCGCTGGCCCCAGGCTATTTCCGATTTTTATTTTACTGACTGCACTACCGCTTTACCCCGCCCGCGGGCTTCCGAAGCGGCCGACAGTTTGCCGTTTTGTTGCATGATCAGGTGCAGATCGCCAAAGTTACTTTCTTTAATGTTGTAGCCCATGTCTTGCAGCGTATTCAGTGTAGCCGGGTCGAACCCTTCATGTACGCGGATCTGATCCTCTGGCCATAACTGGTGATGGAAACGTGGCAGGTTTACGGCTTCTTCTGCGCTTAAATCGAATAACAGCGTATTAAGAATCGACAGCGTCACTGAGGAAATAATCGTGGTTCCACCGGGTGAACCGGTCACCAGCTTAACCTGTCCTTCCTCGAGCACAATAGTCGGTGTCATGGATGATAGCATCCGCTTGTAAGGTTCAATAGCGTTAGCTTCTCCGCCAATCGCGCCGAAGAAGTTTGGCACACCGGGTTTGGCGCTGAAGTCATCCATTTCGTCATTCAACAAAAAGCCCGCGCCTTCTGCCACCACGCCGGCACCAAAGCTCAGGTTGATGGTTGTGGTATTGGCTACGGCATTGCCCCATTGATCTACAATAGAAAAATGGGTGGTGTCCTCACTTTCGTGGAGACCGGGTTTGATGTCAGGAGTTGCCGATATGGCCGTGAGATTAATCTCACGCGCTCGCTCGGCGATATAGTCCGGCGCAATTAACTGCGGTTGTGGCACGGCGAAAAAGTCCGGATCGCCGAGATACTCAGCGCGGTCGGCAAACACGCGTTTGCCGGCTTCACTCACCAGGTGCAGATAAGGTGCTGAATTATGCGCGGGTAATATATTTGTTCTGGTTACGTTGTCGACCATGCCGAGCCATTGGGCCACCGCGATGCCGCCAGAGCTGGGTGGTGGAGCAGTGACAACCTGATAGCCACGCCAGTCAAAATTAATTGGTGTGCGCCATTGGGCATGATAACGGGTTAAGTCTTCATGACTGATTAAGCCACCATTGGCCTGCATGTAGCTAACAATAAGATCGGCCGTTTCGCCCTCATAAAAACCGGCAGGGCCGTTATCCCGGATGCGGCTTAAGGTGGCAGCGAGCTCAGGTTGCTTAAATAACACGCCTGCTGTGGCGGCTTCACCAAAGTAGTCGGCAAAGTTAGTTTCAAGTCCGCGTTTTTCAATGCGGCCGATATAACGACTTACCCGGCCTGCCAGTTTCTCCGGCACTTCAAAGCCCTCACTGGCGTAGGTTACGGCAGGCTGAACCAGGCGTTGCCAGGGTAACTTGCCGTATTTCTGATGTGCTGCCCACATGCCGGCAACGGTGCCGGGTATACCTGAGGCCTTAGCACCAAACAATGAGTCGGTAGGATGTACATCGCCATTGTCATCGAGATACATGTCACGGGAGGCTTCGGCAGGGGCCATCTCCCGGTAATCGAGGAAATCAGCACTGCTATCCATGTAAATGGTCATAAACCCGCCGCCGCCAATATTGCCAGCTTCGGGGTAAGTTACCGCCAGAACAAATTGCGCCGCGATGGCCGCATCTACCGCATTACCGCCGTCTTGCATGACATCGAGTGCGACCCGGGCCGCGAATTTATCGGGCATGGCCACCGCATACTCGGCTGTGCTGGCCGGTGTAGTGGTAACCTGCTCGGAGGATGAGCAGGCGGTGAGAGAAATGATTAAGGCACTTATTAACAGATATCGCATGAAACTAACCCACCATGATTAAACTGGTTATGACATAAAGGATTAAGGTTAATGCACCGCCGGTCAGGGCGTAGGGCATTTGCGTGCGCACGTGCTCAAGCAGGTCGCATCCTGAGGCAATCGATGAAACCGCGGTGGTATCGGAGATCGGCGAACAGTGATCGCCAAACACGCCGCCGCCCAGAATGGCACCGATAACCAGCGACGGAGGCAGGTCAAGCTGCTGGATCAGCGGCACGCCAATGGGGATAAGAATGGCAAAAGTGCCCCAGGAAGTACCGGTGGTAAACGACATAATGCCGCCGGCTAAGAACAGCATGGGGACAATCAGAAATAATGGTAAGTACTCACCAACTATGCCCGCAACAAACAAGCCGGTACCCAGCACCTTTAAACTGCTGCCGAGGGTTAGCGAGAGTAATACGATGGTAACCAGGGGCAGTAATTCGCCCATGCCTTTAAAGCCTACATCTACCGCTTCGTGATGGGTAAAGCGTTTGGAAAATACCAGCATCAGGTAGGCTACAGCAGTGGCCAGAATGGTGGCATACAGCACCGACTTACTGCCGCTGCCCTGAGAGAGTACGCCATTGCCGGTCCACAGCATAAAGCCAACCATGCTCACAACCATGGTTAAAATGGGGATAACCATATAGCCGGGCTTGGTAGCAGCGGCGGCAGAAAGCTGCTGTTGATTGCTCTGTAACTGTTGTTCCGCTTTGGCCATGGGGCCGTGTACTTTGTCGGCAAACACGGTATAGGCGGCGATGAGCAGTGCAATAATGGCGTAGAAGTTAAAAAATACCGAGCCCCACAGGATACTGGCCGATGAGGCAGGCAGTTCGTATGTATCGAGCATGCCAAGTACAAACGCGCCCCAACCGTTGAGCAAAATAAGAATACAAATTGGTGCACTGGTGCTGTCGATAAGATACGCCAGACGGGCACGGCTCATGCCAAATTTATCAAATAAACCACGGGCAAAAATACCGGCGGTCAGCACGCTGAGGTTAGATTCAATGAAAACAACGATACCGGTAAGCATGGTGAGTCCGCCCACCTGGCGACGACTCTTAGCCACCCCGCGTTTAGTGAGCCAGTCTACCGTAGCGGTTACGCCGCCTGAGTCACGAATGTAAGCCAGCAGCGCGCCTACCAGAACGCTGAATAATAAAATTCGGGTATTACCGGCGCTGGTGGCTACGTCTACCACCCGTTCGACGGAAGTAATCGGTGCCAGCAACAGGCTGTCTGTGCCAGCGGTGAGGAGGATCAGTGCCTCAGCACTGAGAACCGCCATCAGCAATGCCATAATGACCTCTTTCTTCCAGAAAACGATCACAATGGCGATGACTGGTGGAATGATGGAAACCCAATCCATACGAATGAACCCTTGTTGTTTTTATATCGTTATTTTAATTGGCCTGTTTGTTCAGAATTGCTTCGTAGACCAGTGAAACGATGCTGCCGTAGCGGCCGGTTTCAAATTGCTTACCGGTAAATTGCAGCTTTTCTTCGTCGTCTTCCACAATGGGCGAATGGCGCGCGTTGGTCAAGAGGATGACGGCCAAATCAAGGGCTGGGTCGATAACTGTTGCCGTGCCTGTCCAGCCGGTGTGGCCAAATGCCAGATCGCTGGCATAAGGACCGAAGTGCCAGCGGTTGGTGCCATTCGCCGCCCGGCGCCAGCCGAGCCCATAGTGCCAGAAGCGATTATCCGGTTTGGTGAAGGCATTTATTACATTGCTGTCGAACAAATGTGTTTCGCCGTAGCCACCGCCGTTTAACAGCATTTGTGCCATTACGGCCAGTTCATCGGCGGTGGAGAACAGTCCGGCATGACCAGACACTCCCTGCATGGCATAAAAGGCTTTTTCGTCGTGAACTTCTCCCTGCAGGGTATATTCACGGATGTTCGGGAAAGTAATCCGGCCGTCGCGGGTATTGCCACGTAGTTCGGTGGCGGCAAACTCGCCTTTGTGGTGGCCTTTGTGCAGCGGGTTGAACAGCGTGTTTTTGAGCCCCAGCGGCTGATACAGCCACTCTTCGCAATAACGGTCCAGAGGCATGCCAGTAATACGCTCTACAATCAGACCAAGCAGCATAAAGTTTATATCACTGTAAGAGGCGTTAAGCCCATTGCTGATTTCAAAGGGCGCCTGGGTGATCAGAAGCTCGCTGGTGCGTTGGCGGGACTGGGAATAAAAGCGTTTGCCCAGTGGATTTTCCGGGTCGTAAAAAGCAATACTTGGTGAGTAGCCGGACTGATGAGACAGCAGATCGCTGACCCGTCTTGCCTCTCGTCCCGCACCCTGATACTCCGGCAAATAATGGTTAATGGGCAGCGTCACATCAAGCTGGCGAGTTTCCACCAGATGCATCAGTGCCAGCGTGGTAGCAAACATCTTGGTGTTGGAGGCCAGGTCAAAAATGGTATCGGTACGCATCGGCTGCGGGCTGGTTAGCGCCAGCCCGTTTTCGTCGTAGCGCTTCTGGTAACCATAGGCTGTGCGTTTAATAATTTCGCCGTCCTTGACAATCAGTAACACCGCGCCCGGAAAGCCTTCAGCTACTTCCTGATTGATGAGTTCGTCTACGGCAGTAAAGCGGTTCTGATACGCTTGAATATTGTCTTTTAATTCAGGGTAGGGCACCTGAATATGCAATTGTGCTTCGGCGGGTTCTATATTGCTCACTGCCAGGGTATTGATGCCGGTACGGGTGCGGCGGGCCAGAGAATAACGATAGGTATTGTCGGCGGCAAACTCGTCATCCAGCGATAATACTTCGCCGTTAACCGACACCGTCGCCGAAGCTGGCAGGTTGCTCTCAATAATCAACTCGCCGCGACCGGCATAGCTCTTAAACGCGAAGCGGTCTTTTACCAGAGCGCGCTTGGATGGTTTGAGGTCGGGCAACAGCGCGTCTACCTGACCGTGCTGAACGCTTGGTAACTCACTTTCTGCGGTGGCAATAGTCAGCTCACGCTCTTTCTCATAACGGCTCAGCAGCGCGTCTTTTTGCTCGGGAAAATACTTATCAAGTAACGCAAACACGGCGGCCGTGGTGCGGCTATCCGGTTCGCCGCTGACATGCCAGGGCAGAAAGTGCATCTGAAACGCAGAAATAGCATTAAGAGTACTGGTATCGGCGATACCGGTTTCGATTACACCATAACCATAGGCGCGCAGTGCACTTTGCAGCAAACCAATACTGGCTGGCTGTTCGTTAAAGGTTTTCCAGTAGTCGGCCAGTGTTTCATTGTCGTACCAGGCGCCAACGCCAGCCTGATATAACTCAAACCATGGAAAGCGTGGGCCGGGATCGTTCTTACGGTCGAAAGCGATATCCGAATGACCGACTACCGCAGTGGGCTCGATATCGGGGTGTCTGTCAATAATGTCTTTTACCAGCTCAATAACGACTTCGATTTGGGCCGGGTCGTAATCCGGGAAAAAACATAAGCGGTTTGAGCCATGCTCGGCCAGTGAGGGAGCCATATCGCCATCGCGCTCACATTCCGGCACATTAACTATTTCGATCCCAATGGAGTGGTCATTTAAGCCGGTACGCCCCTGCCAGTAACTTCTGCCGGCATGCCAGGCACGCATATTTTCGTCGACTAACTGGATTATTCTGGGCTTGCCGCCGGGATCGCTCGGATCATTGGATTCAGGTATAAGGTAGTGAGAGCTTAAACCGCCTTCATCAACCAGCGCTGTGACTGAGCGGGCATAGTCAATTGCCGTAAAGTGCAACACCAGGGATTTGACCCGCTCGCCATAATTAGCCGACGGCATTTCAATTACCCGTCGACTGCTACAGCTAATTAAAAGCAGTGCACATAGTGTCCACAAAAAAACACCGCGAAAACTTCGGCTGGTCACAGCAATTCCTCTATTCTTTGTTTCATTTGTTGGCCGGGCGTTTGCCTGAGGCACAGACGCTTACATTACTCAAACTACCATACTCGAAAGGCTTGTGCATAATAAAATATTCCTGTCGAAAGGTCGGGAATTGAGCAATTTCAGCAATTGCTAATTATTGGTTAAGCGCTTTTATACAGGCACCTTCGTGTGTTTTTGTATACAGCTCTGGTTGATAGTGGCAAGCCGGAATGGGTTTGTTAAACAAAGATTCAAAATGTCAGGGTGGAATAATTTATTTTTTGTGGTCGCTGGGGTAAGCTTGGTTATCGACGTTGATGCATTTGGAAAGGGCCCTGATAGTGATGCGTACTAAAGCCGTACTGGTGAGTTTGCTTGTAATGTTAACCGTAGGCTGCTCCGGCGGGCAGGACACCGAGTTTATGCTGGGCCAGAAGCTGATGCTGGACATGCGCTATTACTGCGCCGATGGTACGCCAGCGGAAAGTTGCAAAACGCCGGTTACCACCTTGCTGCCTGAGTTTGCTGACATTATTCGTCAAGGCCAGATTGGCGGGGTGATCCTGTTCGCTGAAAACCTCGACAACAGCCAGCAGATTATCGAGCTCAATTATGCCATTCAGCAACTGGCCAAAGAGGCAGGTTTACCGCCACTGTTTATTGCCATCGATCAGGAAGGGGGCCGGGTTGCGCGGTTGCCGGATGAGGTGGCAACCCGTTATGTTGGCAATATGGCGATTGGTGCAACCTACCCGCTGTATAACACCACCTTTGCTGAGCGGGTAAATAAAGGCATTGCTAAAAGCATTGGTCAGCTTGGGTTTAACGTCAATTTCGCGCCGACTGTGGATGTTAATGTCAATGCTGATAATCCGGTTATTAACGTCCGGTCTTACGGTGAAGACCCACAAATGGTGGCAGAGCTCGGCGCAGCGGCCGTGGCCGCGCTACAGAGCGAAAATATTCTCAGCGCCCTGAAGCATTTCCCCGGTCATGGCGATACTCATACCGACAGTCATACCGGTCTGCCTCGGGTTGATCACGATCTGGCCACCGTAGAAGCGGTTGATTTACTGCCTTTTCGCTATGCCATTGAGCAGGGGCAGGCACCGGCCATGATAATGACTGCGCACATTCAGTACCCATTGCTTGATGATACCCGGTTTAAGGCTCTCGATGGTAAGGATACTCTGGTACCGGCCACCCTCTCGCACAAAATTCTCACCGGTATACTGCGCAATAAAATGGGCTACCAAGGCATTATTGTGACCGATGCGCTAGATATGGCTGGTATTGCACACTATGTGGACCATAAGAACGCGGTGATAAAAACCTTTAATGCCGGGGCGGATATCGCATTGATGCCTTATGCGGTGCGTAATCCACAAAGTATCAGTCGTTTCTGGGAGCTCTATAAGCAGTGGGTGCAGGCTATGAGCAGCGGAGACATTGACCGCCAGCAAACCCAGTTGTCGGTTAAGCGTATTTTGCAGGCTAAGCAGCAATTTGAGCTTGATGAGTTTACCCGTAAGCCGCTGGCCCAGCGAATCCAAAGCGCTGTTGACACGCTGCCCGGGGAAGAAAACCAGCGCACCGAGATGGCGCTGGCCAGCGCCGCCTTAACCCAGGTTTATAATCGTGGAGTGTTGCCACTCAGAGGGAGTCGCTTTTACGTGGTAATGCCCGACGAGGCTCGCTGCATAGCGATGACAACAGCGTTATTAAAGCTCCAGTCAGGTTTGCAACTCACCTGCGACGCGTTAACCGCCATTGACCCTGATAAAGCCTTGCCCGACCTGAATGATACCGATGCCGTGATTGTGGGCGATATAACGCCCCAGCACAGCCTTGCTGAAATGGGCGGCATGGCAGACCTGAGCGCCTGGCGTAACCGGCCGGATAAAAACACCCAGGAGGCCTGGGTAAGACGGCTGTTAGTCGGCGCCGGTGAACAATCGGTTAATGCGGTATTCATTGCGCTCAGAGCGCCCTATCTTATTTCGGACTATCGTCACCTTGCCGGCGCTGCCGTGGCTACTTTCGGCTATAACGTCACCGTAACCGGTGCAGAAGAGGACGGTATTGCCCGGGCTCATGGTGCAGTTTTTACCGCGCTGGCAGAAGGCTTACTCGGGCGTTCGCCGATGCCGGGTAAGTCGCCTGTTACCATCGAAGAGTAAAATGATGCCACGCATTAGTGCTCTGGATGCCTTGCGGGGGCTGGCTATCATCGCCATGGTGCTGGTTAATAATCCGGGCTCGTGGCAGGCTATTTATGCGCCGCTAAAACATGCTGAATGGCATGGCCTGACCCCAACAGATGTTATCTTCCCGGGTTTCATTTTTGTGATGGGCGTCACCATTGCAATCCATTTACCCCGGGAGCTAACCCGCCTGAGCAGTACAAGGGCTGTGGTCAGAAACACTACCCGCCGGGCTATTATTCTTGTACTGCTGGGTTGGGGGTTGTATTTGTGTTGGTATAATACCGGGAGTCCCGGATATAGCTGGTTTGAACAACGCTTTCTGGCACTGCGTTTTGCCGGCGTATTACCCCGGCTCGGTGTGGTTTACTGGCTCACCGTGTTGCTCATCCTGGCGGTATCCTGGCGCTGGGTCGGTGTGCTGGCGATTGTATTGCTGGCAGGATACTGGGGCGCCATGGAGTGGATCCCTTATGCTGACGCCTGCGGCGGGGTTTATCAGGGCCGCTGGGAATTTGGCAACAGCCTGGCAGCTTATCTTGATCATCATCTGCTCGGGGCGGAGCATGTCTATTATTCCGCTGCCACCCCATTTGCCTTTGACCCAGAGGGGATCCTGTCCACCGTGCCTGCAGTCGTAACCTGCCTGACTGGTGTCTGGGCAGGACGCTACGTGCTGGTGCAACACGGTTGCCCAACTAAACTAATGATGCTGGCCCTGGCCGGCATTTGTGCCGGCTATGGCCTGGCGGTAATCGTTCCAATAAACAAAGCGCTCTGGTCGCCCACGTTTGTACTGGTAACCAGCGGAATACTCACCCTCCTGTTTTGGCTCAGTATCCTGTATGAACGTAAAGCTGGCCCGCTACCGAAAGGCCATCCGTTATTGGTTGCCGGCACCAATAGCATCGCCTTTTTTATGTTGTCCGGGATTCTCGCCCGGGTACTGCTGATAATTAAAATTGATGGGATTTCACTGAAAGGTCATGCCTGGCGGTTTGTGGAAGCGCTCCCGTTGCCTGCAGAAATGGCTTCGTTATTGTTGGCAGCTGGTTTTCTGATAATCTGCTATTACCCAATTAAGCTTATGTATAATAATGGGTTTTTTTGGCGGATTTAAGCGCTGGTAAGTCCACATCCGGGTAAAACCAGTGCAATAATCATCTCACACCGCTAACGCAAACACAGGGAAAGACGTTGCGCGACTTGTTTATCTTCATATTGGCTGTCTGCCTTTATGCGGCGAGTTTTAAGGCCCGCAGTGAAGAGCCATTCGAGCTGGCCGTTACGGTTGACTGGAAACCTTACCTGTATATCAACCAACAGGGCGAACCTGATGGCGAAGATTTACGTTTACTGCGCCGCACGCTTAAGCGACTCGGCTATGAGCTGAATGCGCAGCGGCTACCCGAACAGCGTCTGGCGCTGGAGCTTAAACAGGGCGAAGTCGACGTGATCCTTGGCGCTGCCTACACGAAGAACCGTGAAGCGCAAAACTTCTACTCAATGCCCTATCGTAAGGAAACCATCGTATTTGGTTTCAGGTTTTCCCGTAATCCCTATTTCAGTGACGTCAGTGTCAGCTCCTTGCTGCAACAAAATTACCTGGTTGCAGTCAATAAAAGTGGCTGGTTTGGCGAAGACTTCCAGCGTAAGGCTCTCGATGCTCACGAACGCTACCTGATCCACGCGGAAGGTACGATGCGGCGCATGCAGCTATTGAAAATGGGGCGCGTGGATGCGGTGGTTGGCGATCAGAAGGTACTTGAAGCTGCTGCACAGCAGCTGGGCATTGAGGACTTCATGTTGTCGAAACAGGTTATACATGAAACCCCGGTACACTTTTTGTTCAGCCGTAACCGGGTAGATAAGGCATTTATGCAGCGCTTTAATCAGGCGCTGGTTGCCGAGCTGACCCGGCAGTCCTTTTAGAGATTAATTATTTGGCCGTTTAACACGGCCCGTTGTTTGCCCTCGCTGTCCTGCATTATCCAGAAAGCGTCTGCGCCGGGATATAAGGTGGAATAGGCTGGCGGCTCAGGTAAACATAACACCGGCAAGTCACTGAGATTATCAAGCAGCGAACTATCACCGGCAAAAACACTGAAGCCCTGTTTTAGCAGCATCAGGTAATCGCTCTGTGTAAGCACTATAGGGCCGTCGAGGTGATAGGCCTTAACCGGCATTATGGTGGTTTGGTAGGCGCTGATATTGGTAAAACCAGCCTGACCCGACAGGTCGCCAATATGTTTTACCGTAGCGCGCCCCTGCTTATCTACATTCACGCTGATATCGGCCAGGTAATCATGGCCTGCACAGCGCTGCGTAACACGGGAAAATTTAATATCGACCAGGCCATCTTCAACATTATCGGGAATACGATAATAATCGGCCAGGGATTTTTGCTGATACAAATTGCCCAGCAAAGCCTCCATCGCGCTGTGCAAGCCAATGACATTCATCTTTCTGGCCACCTGACGATGGGGATCGTTTGGGTGTGCACCGGATTCAATCAGAATCGTGCTGGCCCCGGTACCGGCGATGTTGTCACCAAACGAGCGTAGCGAATAGGTATCGTC
>CATMRP010000133.1 GCA_950073835.1 uncultured Alteromonadaceae bacterium | reverse complement strand
TCATCGGCGCGGCCGAGTTCGAGGGTGTCGATACCATGTTTGGCAAAGTGGTCGACAAACTGTTTCGGTACAAATTTTTGGAAAGTCTGATTCAGCCGCATGGCTTCATCTGCCTTTTCCAGAAAACGTTGTTCGCTATCGTCGTTCCGAATGACCGGTTCAGGAATAACGCGGGTCGCCGCCCGGGCAATACGCCGGGTAACCCGTTTCTGCCGGATAAGCAGCAGGGTAACAATACCGGCATAGAGTACCGTTACGCACACAAAGGCTGTGTATAGCAGCGTCATCCCTGCATTTTTCCTGACCCGACTGTTAACTTAGAGGTTGGCAAACACTGTACGCGCCGCTTTAAGTGTGGCGTCGACGATATCCTGAGTATGCATTTTAGACACAAAGCCCGCCTCATAAGAAGCCGGAGCCAGGTAAACACCTTCGTCGAGCATACCGTGATAAAACTGCTTGAAGCGTTCCTGATTGCAGTTTATAGCCTGCTGATAGTTCACAACCTTTTCTACATCGGTGAAAAACAGGCCAAACATTGAACCAGCGTGGTTGGTGGTAAACGGGATACCGTGTTCATCTGCGATGGCCTGAAACCCTTCAACCAGGGCTTTAGTGCTGTTGAAGATAGGTTCATAAAGGCCAGGCTCGGCAATTTGTTCCATCGCTGCCAGGCCCGCTGCCATGGCGATTGGGTTACCCGATAAGGTGCCCGCCTGATAGATTGGGCCGGTTGGCGCAATATGGGTGAGGATAGACTTTTTACCACCGAATGCACCCACCGGCATACCGCCACCAATGACTTTGCCCAGGCAAGTCAGGTCGGGAGTGACGCCATAGCGTTCCTGCGCGCCGCCACGACTTACCCGAAAGCCCGTCATCACCTCGTCAAAAATCAGTACTGCGCCGTGCTCGTCACAAATATCGCGCAGGCCCTGTAAAAAGCCATCCACTGGCGGAATACAGTTCATGTTGCCGGCAACCGGCTCAACGATGATACAGGCAATATCGTCGCCCACTTCGGTGAACACCTGCTTAACGCTGTCGAGGTTATTATATTCAACGGTCAGGGTGTGCTGTGCGACATCGGCGGGTACGCCCGGCGAGCTGGGCACGCCAAGGGTAAGGGCACCGGAGCCAGCTTTTACCAGCAGGGAATCGGCGTGGCCATGATAACACCCTTCAAACTTCACCAGCTTGTTTTTGCCAGTGTAACCGCGCGCCAGACGAATGGCTGACATGGTGGCTTCGGTGCCTGAATTCACCATTCTGACCATTTCCATGGATGGCACTATCTCACGCACCTTTTCGGCCATAATAATTTCGGCTTCAGTGGGCGCACCGAAGCTTAACCCCGAAGCCGCGGCATGGATGACCGCTTCGCGGATTTTGTTGTTGTTGTGGCCCAGTACCATTGGACCCCATGACTGCACATAGTCAATGTATCGCTTGCCATCCACATCATAGATATACGGGCCGTCTGCTTTTTCAATAAAGCGGGGTGTTCCACCGACTGCTTTAAAGGCTCGCACAGGTGAATTTACACCACCGGGAATAGAAAGTTGGGCGCGTTCAAATAATTGTTCGGATCGTTGCATAATGTCTTTAGCTCTTATTGCTATACCAGATGACAGGCTTTTCGTATTGACTCACCAGATTCTCCACGCCGAGCGTGAGAGCGAATAACGCCATGCGCACTAATACGCCGTTGTCGGTTTGTCTGAAAATCGCCAGATTAGGGTTGAGATTGAGGTCGTTATCCAGCTCGTTAGCCTCTGTACGGGAATCTCTCGGTAACGGATGCATAATAACGGTTTTAGATTGAAAATGCCGGGTGTAAATCGACTGATTTAAACGGAATTTCCCGCGGTATTTGTTGGCTTCGTCTTGTGAAGGGAAGCGTTCTTCCTGAATACGGGTCTGATAACAAATATCGGCGTCCATATTCCCTTCGAGCTGGTCGGTAACCTTTAATGAGTGGCCGGCGTTTTCGATAGCGTCCAGGATGTAGTCCGGCATCGCCAGCTCTTTGGGAGAAATTAAAGTAAAACGAACGTTCTTAAATAGACACAGCAATTTAGACAGGGAGTGCACGGTTCGCCCGTAACGTAAGTCACCAATCATGGCGATGTGCAGACCGTCAATGGTTTTGTTATTGAACTGGAGTTCACGCTTAATGGTAAACAGGTCTAGTAAGGCCTGAGTGGGATGCTCATTAGCACCGTCACCGCCGTTTAACACCGGTACCCGGCTGCCTTCTGCAAATTCAGCAACCGAGCCAGCAGCCGGATGGCGCATGGCAATAATGTCGGAGTAGCCGCTAAGGACCCGGGCTGTGTCGTACAGGGATTCCCCTTTCGCCAGCGCGGAGTTTGCCATGCCGGTGGTTTCCCGCACTTCGCCGCCAAGCAGGTTAAAGGCTGTACCAAAGCTCACCCGGGTGCGGGTACTGGGTTCAAAAAACAGGTTACCCAGAATTGCGCCATCAAGAACAGTAGTTCTCTTTTGGCGCTTGGCGTAAGGTTCCATGCTTTGGGCGACACTAAAAACCAGTTCTATCGCATCACGATCGAACTGAGAGACAGAAAGAATATGATTACCGGTGAAACTCGACATAGATTTAGCTGCGGCCTCATTGATTTGTGGCTAGTGTAGCAAAAATCGCTAACTGCCGTGCGGATTATCGTTGCGCGGGATCATATCCCTGTGTGTAAATCTTGCCAAGATTGGCGCGCTAAATATATTCTCTCAGCGTTGCGCCGGGGACATGATAAACTATTTACTCAAATCCGTCGTTTAAATGAACAGTACAGCGTATGCCTAAGCCCAATAAAATGACGAACCAGAATCAAACTGAATCCTCCGGAAAGGGGCGTAAAAACATGGCTGGCTGGTGGTCAACGAACTGTCCGTTTTGTAAACGTATGCGCCTGTATGTGATTTGGACAATATTAATGTTTGTGGTGTATTTCTATGTCTTCCATCGATGATTACATTTTTATCCGCTCAACCGCCAAACGCAACGGCCTGACCACACTGCTGATTGGCGTTGCTGTATTGCTGATTGCTTCAGTGGCGTTGAGTGTGAGTCCTGACTGGTTGTTTTTACCCCTTATATTTGCGGTAAGTGGTGGCATCGTTACCCTTTTAGTGGGCTGGTTTAAATTACGGGAGCCGCCGCATAGTCTGGCTATAGGCCGCGATAAAGTGAGCTACCAGCATCGCTGCGGACAATGGCATATTGCCTGGGACGATATTCAGCGGGTCGATTGCCCCCGGGTGAGTCGCGGGCTGGACCATGACACGCTGGAACTGGTGGGCTTTAAATTAAAACGGTACGACGAATTTTTAACCACTATCTCGCCTCGTCTGGCTTCTCACATCATTATTGAACAACGGCCACTGATGGTGCACGCCCAGGATAAATCCTGTTCGACCGGCGGCTGCTACAGCAGCAGTTTGTTTGAAGATAAACCCTTCGTATTGGAAAACGGTGAGACCTTAACCGGTATCAAGGCAATCCTGGCTAATCGTATGACAGCAGTAAGAGACGCGTTGGGCTATGACGTGTTTATTTCTGCCAGCGAATTAGACCGTGAGCCGGGCGAGTTTGTCGGGCTGTTGCGTGAGTGTCAGGTGGCGCGATTGCGTGACCTCAATTAAATACCGTTAAGTTAGCCGTTATCCTGAATAAATTTATCTGCCTGGGCCGCTGCTATTTCACATTCAAGCAGGATGGTTGGCAGCATTTCTGCCACTTCATAATGATTGCCCAGTTTCAGGGCTGACTCCATCTCATTGGCCAATGCCTGGAGTTTAGGGACTCCAGTGTAGCAACAGGCACCGTGGAGGCGGTGGATCTCGTCCTGTACGCCCTTGTAATGGCGGGCATCCCATTCACTTCTGATCACTTCTGCCGCTTGCGGTAGATGAGCAATAAACTCACAGAGCAATTCCATGGCTAAATCCCGGTTCTGATTAGCGCGCTTAAGGGCCAGCTGCCAGTCCAGGGTTGGCAGCGCCATGGCACTGCTGTCTACGCCCTGACACCAGCGTTTGATAAGGGTGATAAGCGTGGAAAACTCAATAGGCTTGGGCAGATAATCTTCCATACCGGAGGATAGCAGGCGTTCCTGCTCTTCCTTAAACGCATGGGCAGTGACCGCAATAATTGGCGTTCCGGCGTTAAGCGGCGTCTTACGGATGTGGCGGGTAGCCTGAATACCATCCATTCCCGGCATCTGTACGTCCATCAGGATCAAATCAAATTCTTCATTTTTACAGCGATTCACTGAGTCCTGACCACTGGTTGATAGGGTCAGTTGCACCGGTGAGTCAGCCAGCCAGGTATCCAGCAGTTTCAGGTTCATGTCCATATCGTCCACCGCCAGAATACGGGCTTTAGGCAGTGTATTGAGCTTACTTTGCTGCGAAGAGACTTTTTCTTTAATGTTGCCGTGCACAATTCCATCGAGCTTGGTAATAGTGAGGGGCATTCTCACCTGGGCCTCAAAATCCTCGATGTAGGCCGGGAAATCGGCTAACGGTTCGTCGCCGGAGTACCATAGAATTCGCTTGCCTGCGTTAAATACACACAAGGCTTCGAGCATCTGCTCACGAGCGGCTTTTTTAAGCGTTGGCAGAGTAGCAAACAGGTAATCAAATTCATCTTCCAAAGACTGCAAATGGGCAATGGATTCCACGCAGTATACCCTGGCTCCCAGACTAATCATCATTTGCGCACTGGCGCGACGACTCTCTGGATGCGGATCAAAAATGACTACCCGTTTGTTAAGCCATTCAGGCAATGGCGAGAGCGCGTAACGCTGGCTTAACTGGTTGGTTCGCAGCACAACGGTAAAGGTACTGCCTTGTCCTGGTGCAGTTTTGAGGGTCAGGTGGCCGCGCATTAACTTAACCAGTTCCTGACAGATCACCAGCCCGAGGCCGGTACCCTGATAACTACGGTTAAGCGCGTCATCGATTTGTGAAAACGCGCTGAACAGCTTGTTTTTGTCCTTGCGGCTGATGCCAATCCCGGTATCCTCAACCTTTATTTCCAGCTCATGAATACCGTGTTGCAGGGCCTTTCCACTGACGGCCAGTTTGATATAGCCTGACGAGGTAAATTTCAGGGCATTACTTAACAGGTTGTTTAAGATTTGCCGGATACGGAAGACGTCGCCAATCAGTTTTTCCGGTAGCGGGCCCAGTTCAAGAACAAACTCCAACCCTTTCATATGTGCCGACTTCGACATAATGGTGACCATCTCTTCAATCAAAGAGTTGGGAGAGAAAGGCTGATTGTTGATTTGCAGTTTACCGGCTTCAATTTTTGAGAAATCCAGCACGTCGTTAACAATGGTGAGCAGGTTGTCGGCGGCGGTGTTGATGATCCGCACCTGTTCCATTTTGTCTACCGGCAGGGTCAGGTTTGTGAGTTCTTTACTGAAGCCTAAAATGGCGTTCAGAGGCGTGCGGATCTCGTGACTCATGTTGGCCAGAAACTGTGATTTAACATTACTGGCTTTAATTGCATCTTTACGGGCAATGTCGAGCCGGGCATTTTGCTCTTCTATCAGCTCCATATTGTGGCGTAGTTCGTCGGTGGCCTGGCTGACTTCGTTCTCAAGCTGGCTGCGGCTTTTCTCCATCAGCGCGATTGAAAACAGGCCGGCTTCACAGAATACCGCCACCTGAAAACAATAGGTAGTAAGCAGGTTCGACGGCAAAATATCCACCAGACTAAGCATGCCAACAATGGCACCGGTGGCGAGAATACCCCAGGCAAAGATAAAGTAACGTGCCGGTTTGTAGCGTTTTCCGTAGGCTTCAAAACCGGCGGCGATGTAACTGGTGATCGACAACATGCCAACGCCATACACCAGGTTATGCTCCCACACCGGTGGGAAGATATCGAAAAGCGTAGCCAGCCCCATCAAGCCCTGTAACCATAAAAAGCCCACGACCACCGGATGCATGGAGGGAGAGTTGCTTTTGGTTTCCAGAAATATCAGCGAGAAAATGCCGGAACTGATACCTATTAAAGAGAAAATCAGCGACGTATACGGAGACAGTAGCGGTGACAACGTATCGGCAAAGAAAAAGTCGATATGGCCGCCCCACACAAATTGCCAGACCAGCACGGTAACAATGTAGGCTACATAGGCAATCAGGCTTGGCTCACGGGAACCAAAATAGAGCACCAGGTTGTAGATAGCCAGGATAAACAGTCCGCCATAAAACAGGCCCCAGATAAGATTATCTATTTGGCTGATGCGAATTTCGGCTGTCTCCGACATTACATAAATCGGTGCTATCAGGCTGGATGAGTCGCTTTGCACGCGAATAAACAGTTCGGCTTCTTCACCAATGGGGATACTGGTATTAAAGGTCGGCACGCGGTAAAGCTGTTCGCGCTGAAGCTTGCCCTGGTGACTTTGTGATACCACCTCGTTATTAATTACCAGATAAAAATCAACCGTATCGAGCTGACTGAAATTTAATGAGAATACCCAGTCGGTGTTGTGTGACAGGTTGGACAGTTCAGCATGCAGCCACAGGCCTTTATCGCTGAATCCATAATTGGGGTTGTTGTCGGCCTGGTAAATGAACTCATGGCGGCGTTTAAGGATTTCACTGATGGTAAAGGGTGAAGCCTGCTCATGCTGAATAGCGAAATTATCGGCCAGCAGTTGTGTTTGTTCGCCGTCATACAGATGCACACCCGCGTGCACTGGCAAGCTGAACCAGGTAAGCAGGAGTAACCAGCGGATAACGGAGAATTTGCCGATCAAAATGAGTGCGCCTTTAAATACAGATGGCGGTTGCCGAACGCTTATTAAACCCTAACTTTGGCTCGTCTGCAAAAGCTTGATTGAATAAGGATTAATCTGCCTGGGGTGACGGAGATGATCTATTGCGCTTCATGGCGGATTCACTCACAATGGGGTGAGAATCATTGCGGCAACTCACACTTCCCCGGCGGATTGGTGTAAAAAATAAGACGAGAATAAAACAGTACCCATGAGCGACGAAATTACCATTAACCAAGACGGTGTCGAACAGCTCCCCATTCGACGATTTACTGAAGACGCTTATCTGAATTACTCCATGTATGTCATCATGGACCGTGCCTTACCCAATATTGGCGACGGCCTCAAACCCGTTCAGCGGCGGATTATTTATGCGATGTCTGATTTGGGCCTGAGCTCCACGGCAAAGTACAAAAAGTCAGCCCGTACCGTGGGTGATGTACTGGGTAAATTCCACCCCCATGGTGATTCTGCGTGTTACGAAGCTATGGTCCTCATGGCTCAGCCTTTCTCCTATCGCTACCCGCTGGTCGACGGGCAGGGCAACTGGGGAGCGCCGGACGATCCTAAATCGTTTGCTGCCATGCGTTATACCGAGGCAAGGCTGTCGAAATTCAGTGAAGTACTGTTGTCAGAACTGGGGCAGGGGACGGTTGACTGGATCCCGAATTTTGATGGCACCCTGAATGAACCACAAGTGTTGCCGGCGCGATTACCGCATATCCTGCTAAATGGCGTAACCGGTATTGCCGTGGGGATGGCCACCGATATTCCACCGCACAATGTGCGTGAAGTCGCTAATGCCTGTGCCCGATTGCTGGATAATAGCAAAGCCGATTTACATGAATTACTCGAGGATATTCAGGGCCCGGACTATCCCACGGATGCCGAAATTATTACTCCGCGCAGTGATATTCGTAAGCTCTACGAAACCGGGCGTGGCAGTATCAAAATGCGCGCTAAGTACCATGAAGAAAATGGCGATGTGGTGATTACCGCACTGCCGCATCAGTCTTCCGGCGCGAAAATTCTGGAACAGATTGCCAACCAGATGCAGGCCAAAAAGTTACCCATGGTCAGTGATTTGCGCGACGAGTCAGACCATGAAAACCCTACGCGACTGGTGGTGGTGCCAAGGTCTAACAGGGTGGATACCGAACAATTGATGCAACATTTGTTTGCCACGACTGATTTGGAAAAAAGCTACCGGGTTAACCTGAATATGATTGGCCTTGATGGCCGTCCGCAGGTGAAGGATTTACGAACTATCCTGAGTGAGTGGCTGGTATTCAGAAAAGACACAGTCACCCGTCGTTTGCAGTATCGATTGGATAAAGTGCTAGCCAGACTGCATATTCTTGAAGGTTTAATGATTGCCTTTCTGAATATCGATGAGGTGATTGAAATTATCCGCTTCCACGATGAACCCAAAGCGGAGCTAATGCGCCGCTTTAGCCTGAGTGATAAGCAGGCCGAAGCCATTCTGGAATTAAAACTGCGCCATCTTGCCAAGCTCGAAGAAATGAAAATTAGTGGTGAGCAGGAAGAGCTGGAGAAAGAGCGTGACCATCTGCAGCAGTTACTCGGTTCCGATCGCCGTTTAAAAACGCTGATCAAAAAAGAAATTCTGCAGGACGCTGAAACCTATGGTGACGATCGCCGTTCACCTATTGTGGAGCGAGCGGAAGCTAAGGCGCTGAGCGAGAAAGAGCTGGTGCCAAGTGAAGCAGTTACCGTGGTGCTATCTGAAAAAGGCTGGGCACGGTGCGCCAAAGGGCACGATATTGATGCCGAGGCCTTAAGTTATAAGTCAGGCGATAAGTATCTCGCCAGTGCTCAGGGGCGCAGTAATCAGCCCGTGGTTTTTCTTGATACCTCCGGGCGGGCATTCTCCTGCGATGCGCATGGCTTACCATCGGCCCGCAGTCAGGGTGAGCCGCTGACTGGTCGCTTCAGTATGGTGGCCGGGGAGCAGTTTAGTCATGTAGTGATGGGTGCTGATGCCGGAAAGTATCTGATGGCCTCTGACGCAGGTTACGGCTTCGTTGGCACTTTTGCTGATATGATCAGTAAAAACAAAGCGGGTAAAGCCTATCTTAACCTGCCAACAGGGGCCAAAGTGCTCGCCCCGCAGCGGGTGGATAACCTGGAAAGCGACTGGTGCATGGCTATTTCAAACGAAGGGCGCATGTTGCTGTTTCCATTGCGGGACTTGCCAAGTCTGGGTAAAGGTAAGGGTAATAAACTTATCAGTATCCCATCGGCCAAGGCGCAAACCCACGAGGAGTATGTCAAAGTACTTGCGGTAGTTCCGGAAGGCGCGGCAGTTAAAATTACCGCGGGCAAACGGAGCATGACGTTAAGCGCGGAAGATCTGGCGCACTATCAGGGTGAACGCGGTCGTCGCGGTAATAAGCTCCCCCGCGGGTTACAACGCGTGGATCAGGTCGACATCGAAATCTAACTGTTTAATGCGCCCTGGCTCCACAGGGCGCACGCTTTTTTTGCAAAACCTCTCCCCAGTGCTAACACCTTTAGTCTAAAAAAAACGATTTTATCGGGCAATTTGTGTGTGCTTTCAGCGACTTCTTCTACACTTTAAATTATAAAATATGGAGGAACGCTATGCTTGGAATCGTGTTCACGTCACTGGTAGACATGCTCGAGGAAAACATCTCCCCTGAGTTTGCCGACGAAGTGTTGGTTGAGGCAAACCTGGAGAATGACGGTGCTTTTACCGCTGTGGGCTATTATCCTTTCAGTGAGTTGCAAAAAATTATGGTGGTGCTGGTCAATAAGACCGGTCGGCCACTGAACGATTTACTGTACGATTATGGCAAGTACCTGTTCACTGTGTTGTCGGCAGGTCATGCCGAGATGATGGCCAACCGTCAGTCGGTGCTCGAAATCCTCGATTGCCTGGATGACGATATCCACGTGCAGGTAAGGAAGTTGTACCCCGATGCCGACCTGCCTTCGTTTAAAGTGCTGGAACGTACACCCGACATGATTAAGATGGAATATCATTCCATGCACGATCTTTACGCCCTCGCTGAGGGGCTTATTGATGGCGCAGCAGCGTATTTTTCGCAACGGGTTGAGCATCATGTAACGCCAACCGAAGTGCCACACACCTATCATATAGACGTTAAACTAATTACATCGTGAATGAAATGTCATCCCCCGCAGCCAGTGTTGCCAGCCTGACCCGACGACTGGAGCGGGAAAAGGCGGCCAGAAAACAAGCTGAAACCCTGCTTACCGAAAAGAGCCGGGCCCTTTTCGATGCGCTGACCACAAGTCGCAGCGACCAGGAAAAGCTAGAGCTGGCGCTATGGGCCAGTCAGGAGAGCTACTTTGAGTGGCATGCTAAGGAAGATACTTTCATCATTCGCTCCTTCGGCTTACACCAGAAGCAGCTGCGCGAGGTTAAACAAAATGCCATCGCACTGATGCGCAGGATCCATGCTGATGATTTATCCCAGGTACAGTTAGGCTGGTCTATGGCGGTCAACGGTGAAAGCGACGATATCGAGCTGGTTTGCCGGATCCGTGGGGTGGGCGGCTACCAGTGGACCCGCGCCCGAGGCAAGGTACTGGAGCGCGATAAAACCGGCACCGCCACCTACATAGTAGGTATGGCAAAGGACAAAACCCGGGAGCACCGCGCCGAACAATCCTTTCAGCTTATGGCTTCCGCTTTTTCCAGTTCCCGCGAACCTATGCTGGTGCTGTCTACCAGTCTGCAAATTACCGAGTGTAATGAGGCGTTCAGGCGATTAGCCAGACTCAGTGATACTGAGACTGTCAAAAAGCTGCGGCTGGATTGTTTTCTCAGCAATGCAAAGGAGCCGCTGGAGCGAATTAACCAGACTCATCAGGAAAGGTTTGAAACCGAATTCACTACCCGGGATGGCGAAGAGATTGCGGTTGACGTTTCACTGGCGGTATTCGAATCGAGGCACCAGAATTCGTCCTACTTAATTGCCACCTTGCGTGATATCAGTGAACGCAAGAAAAATGAACAACAACTTCGCGTGCTGGCTAATCATGACGATCTTACCGGCTTGAAGAATCGCTTCGGCTTGCGCAATGCACTGGAGGAGCTGGTGGCTGGGCAGCAACACTTCGTCTTGTCGTTCATCGACCTGGATGGCTTTAAGCAAGTTAATGATATTGCTGGTCACGAGCTGGGAGATGAGTGTTTACAGATTGTTGCAAGCCTGCTGAGTAATACGTTTCCCGCTTCCGCTATAGTCACCCGCTGGGGCGGCGACGAGTTTATTATTGCCTGCACAGGATTAGACAAACAGGCTTTCTACCAACTGAATAACAAAGCGATTGAAAAGCTGGAAAAGCAATCGTTCAGAAGTGGTAAAACCGAGCTGACCTTGTCGGCCAGTATCGGCTTAGCCTCGTATCCTGATGATGGTGACAGCATTGATTCGATCATTCAAAACGCTGATGTGGCAATGTACCGGGCCAAAACCAGTGGTAAGGGCCGTATATTTGAATACCACGATGGCCTCACTGAACATGTGAAAGAACAGGTATCTTTACTCAGTGACTTACGGCGGACTATTCGCAACCGAGGTTTGGATTTCTACTTGCAGGGAAAATTCAATGTGGCAGGCAGTCTGATTGGTGCAGAGTTGTTATGTCGCTGGTTTTCGCCGCTGCACGGTATTGTTAGTCCAGGGGTATTTATTCCGTTGGCTGAACAGCATGGATTGGATAGCGATATTGGCCTGTTCGCTCTGGAATCCGCCTGTGAGTATATCAGCATGCTGGAGACAGAACATATCAGTATGCCGTTGTCGGTAAATATCAGTGCTAATCAGTTATTGAGTGCCTCCTTTGCTAATGATGCTGCGGCTATTTGTGCAGAGCATTTTGTGTTGCCTGAATTGGTGCAAATCGAAATTACCGAGTCTATTTTTATTCAGGATGAAGCGGCCGCCATTAAAGGGTTGGGCGCATTAAAAGCCCATGGCTTTGTTCTCGCGCTGGATGACTTTGGTTCAGGTTTTTCGTCGCTTAGTTATTTGCGCAAGTTTGACTTTGATGTGATAAAGCTCGATCGCAGTCTGGTAAAAGGGATAGATGGCTCTGAACGGGCCCGTTCGTTGTTAAATGGGATCTTTAAAATGCTCGACAGCTTGCGCCTGGAGGTCATTATTGAAGGGGTGGATAATTCTGCTTATCTGCCACTACTGGAAAATATAGGCATAAATGCTTATCAGGGTTTTCTGTTTGAAAAACCGCTGCCTTATGATCAATTTATATTAAAGCATACCCAGGGCTGGCGTATGATTAAATAAACACAGTCGGGAATTACTGGCCCGACCGTGTTTTACAGGCTTAACGCGCGTTAGTGCTTTCGAAAATCTTGTCTGCAGACGCTTCTACAAAACCCTGATAAAGCTTGCCATCCGGCATGGTGTAACGCTGGGCAAATTCATAAAAACAGCTGGGAATATTCAGGCTGCCATCGCTGAACGCCTGGTTGTACTCATCAGCCATAGTTGATGACTGCGCCAGATAGACAGACTCACCGCCTTTGATTTCACCGCCTGAAGTATTCAGCACAAAACCGGCTTCTTTCAGCAGGGTGTTTACATCTGCCAAAGTGTCGATGTTGTTCAGGTGGTTTACACTCACGGTAAAGTGATTGGCCCTAAAGCCCCAGGCGGCCAGCCAGCCAGCATATTCAGATTCGTTGATGAGCGACTGGTATTCCTGAGTGGAAATCTGCCAGTGACGGCCAGAGTAAAGAAAGTTTTCGGCTTCTACTACGCTGGCAGGCATTTGTTCTACCAGCGCATGGATAATGCGCTGTGTTTCAGCAGAAAACTCATTTACCCGCAGTTCACTGATGAACACTTTGGGCACCGTTGGATCCGGGTGCTCGAAGTGCTGGGCGGTGACTTTTTTCGCTTTAAAGTCGTAGTCACCCTTAGCTTCGTAACCCAGTGCCAGAAAATGCTCAGCTAAGTGAGAGAGTCGGGTTTTATCCAGCGCAAAGGTACGAAACGCCACGTGGTCGTTGACGATCTGCGGGCTGTCTTCCTCACCGGCCAGCAGCTTATGAATGCGCAGCGCACTGGGGGTAATACTAACGTAATCTTTCCAGAGCGCCGAAAACAGGCTATCGGTTGTCTTATGCATAACGAATTTCTGTCCTTATTCTAATTCTAATCCAGG
>CATMRP010000132.1 GCA_950073835.1 uncultured Alteromonadaceae bacterium | reverse complement strand
CAGCCACAACAAAATAAAACGGCTGCGCAGCAAGCTGCCGCATCAACAGCTCAGGCTGCCAATGTGCCGCGTCAGGACTCAGTGTCGCTGACACAGTCTGCTCAGCAGTTAAATCAGGTACAAAAGAAAAGTGCCGAGGCGCCGGTCAACCAGGAAAAAGTTGATAAGCTGAAGAAAGCCATTCAAAGCGGTGAGTATAAAGTTGATCCCCAATCACTGGCGAAGAAAATTGCGCGTCTTGAATCGGAGATTTTTGGGCTTAAGTCCTGAAGCAATAAACCATGACGGCAACACTCACTGAGCAATTAACGCAACAAACCGATAACCTAGCCGCTTTGAAAGCGATGCTGGATAAAGAGTTGCACCTGATTAGCTCCAGAGATGCCGAGGCGCTGATGACGCTGCTCAAAGACAAAGAACAACTGCTCGGTACTATCCAAAACCTCGATGAAGCCATTAATCCGCAGTTGCAGGCGCTTCAGCAAGAAGCGCCCCTCCCCGAAGACATTCAGGCTCGTATCGAGCAAGCGAAAACCTTGCTCAGCGAGTGCCAGTATTGCACAGAAGTTAACCAGCGCGCCGTTGAACAAGGTCAGTTGCGCCTGGTTCATTTGCGAAATCTGATGATGGATGTTCGGGCTAAAGAATCGCTAACCTACGATAAAGCCGGTAAAAAGAAAGGCGGCTTTTCAGGTAAAGGTGTCAGCGCTTAAACAGCCTCCTCCTGTATCACCAGCTGTTTTCATCTACTCCTACGTTTAATTATTGCAAATTAGAAAAGCTAATTCGTGTAGTGGTGTCGGTTTTACCGGCGTTAGCTAAACGGACAAACAGTGAAATTCAATAAATTCCAAACAGCCCTGGTGATAAGATAGGGTCTACTTCTGTCACTACAATCAATAAGAATCGTTAACCACAGTTGCCAGGTTTTCAAAAGCAATATTCCAGGCATTTTCCTGCCAGTTAGCCGCTTTAAGCCAACTCTCATTACTTCGCCAGCCTGAATGGACCAAGTGTATAATGGTGCCCTTCTCTGTTGCATGGAAGCTCACCATTACATGAGTGAGAGGATTAGCCGTGTTTGCAAAGCGCTTAAACATGACCGGACTTTTCCATTCAAAGCTGATGAATTGCTGATTGGCTAATGCGGTTACTTTACAGCCGATAGTCGAGTTATCCTGTTTATTAGTGGGGTCCCAGAACAATTCGTATTTACCACCAACAACCGGGTTGATGTCAGCCTCAGGACACAACCAGTCAGTTAATAACCCGGGTAAGCAAAAGTAGTCGAAAGTTCGCGAAACTGGGCATGGAAGCTCCAGCGATAGATGAATAACACGATCCATTGTCTTATATCCCTAAACAAAAAAAGCCGATTAAAGACAAGCCACTTCAATATGTGAAAAGTCTTGCATAAAAATAGATTTTATTAATCATTGGATTCCAATGTTTCGGTCATTCGAATATCCCCGCTAACGCCTTTTACTTCAAGAATGAGTCGGTCAGGGTTTGTCTCAACGGTCACTAAGACATAACCTGGATTTTCAGGGCCGCGAATATAACCTGAAGTCCATGTTCCGGGTGTATGTGTAGTAATGCCCGTAGGGTGATCATCATTCATGTTCATATTACTGTGAGGCACAGACATTTCAGGCACTCCGGCATTGGTTCCGTCATCAAATGCTCCGCCAGAGTGCAAATCGCCAGAAAGCACCAATACATTCCTGATGTTGTTAGCAGTTATAAAATCCACGACTTCCTGCCATTCAGTCGTAAATGCTCCCCATGCATCAGCCGGTTTTGTAGTCGGGTTAAATGTGACCCCTGATGTAATGATTTTCCATTTTGCCGTCGAATTAGCCAAACCGCTAAACAGCCATTCTTTTTGACCATTCTCAATATTTTCACCATTGAGCATGGATTTATTTTCATCATCGGTATCAGTATTAGGGTCCCGGTTTGATCTTACATCAAGCATGAATATCTCAACCTGAGCATAACGGAAACTCTGCCAGATGCCCGCCTCTGGGTTTGGCAATTCCGGCGTTGGAAAATACTCCCGGTAGGCTTTTATTGCATCCGCTTTGCCAGGAAATGTGTAGTCGCCATCATTCATACCATAATCGTGATCGTCCCACACATAATACAGCGGGGTCGTGTTCGCGATGAAGTCCCTGAAGTATCGCCCCGAAGACATCCCCTGGCCACGTACTTCCCGGTGCATTAAGCGCATTTCATCCAGGGTTTGTGGATCTCTGTGATCCCAATCACCAATCTGCAGTAAAAATCTGGGTTCATCGATAGCCAGTCTCGCATAGCTTGGAGCCCCCCTGCTTTTGGAATTACCCACATCAGCCAGAGCGGCAAAAGAAAATTCGGTATTTACATGGTCAGGTGGAAAAGAGATAAATGAAGAAAGTGAACTCAGTGTAGGCTGGCCGTCTACAATAACCTGATAATAATAAGTTCGGTTTGGCAGCAAGCCATCAATAGGGATAATTGCAGTGAAATCATCCCTGTAACGGGGGTAAACCACATCACTTTGCATCGCAAAACGTAAATTCGGATCTGTGCTGTACTCTAGATAAACGGCCCCCGGGCCGCTTACTCTTACAAAGACTTTTGCGGATGTATCTGTTACCGCACCCACTACAGGGCCATCGGTTAATGACTCAGCCGTCGTATTGCCTGTAAAAAAAGTACAAAAAACGATTACCCACAATCCGCTTCTTGCAAAGCAGACGGCAGTATTAAAAAGCCGTGTGATAAACGAAATTACGGAGAAGCATCTATCCATGATTGGGTTCCCTTTGTTCCAATTGTAAGCTGGTCAATAAATGTTTTATAAAGAATTTGCTTGGTTTAGCCCTCTACTCACTCAAATCTCTAAAACGGTATACAAACAATTTCTGCTCAACCGTTTCTTCGCCAAGAAATACAAGGCAATAAATACGCCAAAGTAGTGATTAGTTTATCGATTAATTTAAGTTCTATTTTTCAATGCGTTACTTAGCAAAGTATGGATAAAGACAACCAGACTGCTGAGAAATTGAACTATTTCAAGGCAATATCGGTTACTTTTCGTGCAATTTTGGAGGCCTTTTAAACAATCCACTAAGCCACAAGGCAAGCATTAAGAATAAGTTGCGCCCTGCATTGTTGTGAGTTCCCCTGAGTTCGATAGTCGACCCTAAAAGAGTTTATAAAGATATTATGGCAGCTTATCCAATCTCCCTTCAGGTCGATTAACATTTCAGGCGACCTATCAACGTAAGCCAAACCTCTGCACCAATTTGGTTAATTTTTGCTCATTATGGCGCTTTATTGTTTATCTGTTTTCGTTTTTTATTAATTTTCTATTCAATTTGACCATTGCAGCAACCCTGTCAAAAAGCACTTTTCACTCAATTACCGGCTTAAGATAACTTAAAATTCAATTGGTTAGCGTAAACCTCCCTGTGGTTAGCGAAAGTGAGTCGATATTTTTTATAGTTTTGGTGTTGTTTTTGCTATGAAGAAATAGATGCTTATTTGCTGGTGGGCAAGTAAAAGTACGGATTATTTGAACCTGCCCCGAATTTAGCCAGAACTTTTGTTGTCATTTAAGGATAAGGATAGCCATACATGAAAGTTTTGTTCAGACCGTTTATTACAATACTGTGTTTACTGCCATTCCTTGCGAATGCTGAAATCGCATTTTATGAGCCGGTAAATCTGTCTTTCACTTCCGGGCATGCATTTGCGCCAAGCATCGAAGTGGGATCTGGTGGGGAAGTTTACGTTGCATGGCATGATAATGATCCCGGAAATCAGGATGTGTACTTTGCAAAATCAATGGATCACGGCAAAACCTACACGCCACCTATTAACGTTACCGAGAATACCGGCAACTCCAGTTTCGTAGACATCGCTGTTGCTGGTAATGGCTTTATATTCTTAGCCTGGGCAGATAACACCGAGGGAGAATCAGATATCTATTTGTCTTTCTCTCGCGACGGCGGCGACAATTTTGAAACCCCAATCAATTTAACCCGCTCTTCGGTCAACTCCGTTGCCGCTAAACTAGCGGTAGATTCCCGAGGCCGGGTCTATGTATTGTGGTCCGAAGACAATACCATCTCGCTGGGCCGGATGGATAGAATCAATCGAATGACGTTGATGGGTGTATTGGGCGAAGGCAACAACGCCCGCGTAGCAATTGATGACAGGGACCTGGTTCATGTGTCCTATCAGGCTACTGATGATGATGGTATGAAACAGGTTTTTTATACGCAGTCACGAGATCAGGGAAGGACTTTTCTTCCACCTTTTTCGGTTAGCCTGAGTTCTCTTTCTCCTACCGCTCCAGCACTTGACGTTAGCGGTGATGGTAACGTTTATATCATATGGAGTGATCTCCCGGATGAAAACAGTAATACCGACCTTTACTGGGTTGTATCGACCAACGCGGGCAGAAACTTTTCTGAACCCCAAAATTTAACCCAGAATTCAGGGGTGTCGGTATTCAACGATGTCTATGCAGATGCCAACGGGAAAGTCCATGTAGCCTGGAATGACACCTCAGCTGGCAATTATGAAACCATGTATGCCTATTCAGATGACGAGGGCGTAAGTTTCAGTGAACCTGCAAATATCACGCCCAGCGAATTTGGCTCATTAAAAGCTCAGGTTGCAGCAGATAGCGAAGGGTGGGTTCATGTAGCTTCTGATGATAATCGGTTTGACAGTGTATTTGAGGCAGTTGTGGCTTCTGGCATTGATGGCATTCCTACCTTTGCTGATATCTCTGTTAGCACGCCGGTGCTGAGTCCGAATAATGATGGCATTGATGATGTAATTGAATTTGATGCGTCTATAAGTGAAGCTTTGTTGTGGCGGGTGACGATCATTGAAGATGATACCGGCCGCACGATGAAAAGTTTTTCTGATTTAGGTGATAGTGTGTCAATTAGCTGGGATGGCTTAGATATCAGAAATAATATCGTTCCCGACGGCAGCTATACCGTCTCTTTCGAAGGGTTATCCAGCAGTCAGTTAGAAGCGGTAAAACAGAATGCTACCTTCTCGGTGAATACTACCTCTGCTGAAGCTCCTCCTGAAGTCGTTTTTTATGATGCTGAAGATCAATTCTCACCGAATGAAGATGGGCGCCAGGAAATCGGCATTATCGACTTCGAATTTAATAAAAGTGTGGATTGGCTTTATGAAGTCTTCACCTCGGGCAGTGAATTAGTTATCTCTTTCTCTGGTACAGGCACTATCGGAAACGTTACCTGGGACGGCAAAGATATCAATAGTGATGTGGTGCCAGATGCCAATTATACCACCCTATTGACTGGCACCGACTCCCTTGGCCAGGTGGTCACCCTTGAAGGTGAAATCTTAATCGATACGGTTGCACCAGAATACGGAAACCTGGTGATTGCACCAGATCCATTCTCACCTGATGGCGATGGTATTGATGATGCAACGACCATTTCATTGGAAATCACCGCGGATTCCCTGGTCACCGTTTATATTTTACAAAGTGACAGTGTCGGACTCGTGAAAGAGCTAGACCGAACTTTCCATCATGAAGATAAAACCCTGGAATTACAATGGGACGGGACTACTGATGGCGGTGTTGTGGTATCACCTGGCGAATATCAAATCTCAATTTGGATTCGGGATAATGCATCTAATCGCGTTGAGCCTTATCCAATAAAAACGCTGGTAACGGTTGAATAAAAGCAAACAGCGCTGTGCTACTTCTTCTAGTTTGTTGTGCTGGAGTAGCGCAGATAAGTGCAATAGTTGTTATTGGGTCAAATTTAAGTGCATTGTCTGTCATTTTGAAAACGTTAGTTTAACTGATATTTTGTTCATTATTTAAACAAATTTTCTTGCGATTGGGTAAATATAGTGCAAATCTAGTTTTTATTGCGCTGAATCAGACGCTATCTGGCTAACAACAAAAACTAAGTTAGTTAAACACAATTAACCGTATTGACGTAACAAATTACCTCTTAGCGTTACGTACTTTACTTTCGACATACAAAGGGAGGTTTTATGTTGAAATCTTTATCCGTAATGCTCATTTCAGCTTTTGTTGGTGCATCAGCCATGGCTGCATCATTACCAACACCAGCAAGTGACAACAATTTTTATTCCAATGGTCAACCAGCAGAAACTAAGGTTCAGCTGGGAAACTTATTATTTTTCGATAAAATTTTAAGCGGGAACAAAAATATTTCCTGCGGCACCTGCCACAGCCCCTATATGGGCGGAAGTGATGGCCTTTCTCTGGGCGTTGGCGAAGGGGGCAAATTTTTAGGTCCGATGAGAACGCTTGGTGAAGGGGTAGATGCCATTGGCAATCGCGTTGCCAGAAACGCCCCCGGCCTGTGGAACCTCGGTGCCAAAGAGTTTACCAGGCTTAACTGGCAAGGTGTTCATCAGGTAGACGAAGCCACCGGAGAATTCCTCTTGCCGTCCGGTCCGGCAACCCCACAAGGACTAGACAACGTACTGGCGGCCCAGGTCATCTTTCCGGTTGTTAACCAAACAGAAATGCTTGGGCAGCCTGGCGATAACGAAGTCATTGATGCATCGATAGGCTTTCCTCGCGGTACCCCGTTTTTATTCCCTCCTCAATGGGAAGCCCTTGCAGACAGAGTTAAGGCGATCAATGATTATGTCGACCTGTTTATTTCTGCATTCGATGACGTGGACCGAGCGGACGATATTACTTTTGTACATATAGCAAATGCGATTGCTGCATTTGAAACAGTCGCTTTTCGAGCTACGGAAAGTCCGTTTGATCGCTTTATTGCGGGCGATCGTCAGGCGTTAACCATAGC
The DNA here is from genome assembly GCA_950073835.1 of uncultured Alteromonadaceae bacterium. Lineage (GTDB taxonomy): Bacteria > Pseudomonadota > Gammaproteobacteria > Enterobacterales > Alteromonadaceae > Alteromonas. The sequence goes on along the minus strand of CATMRP010000132.1, from coordinate 6,195 downwards.
CCAAAGACGTGGTATGGATATTTTTTATGATCGGGGTAACGGCGCGAAGGCAGGATGCCATCAATGTCATAGCGGCACCTTCCAAACCGATCACGATTTTTATTCTATCGTCATTCCACAATTTGGTCCCGGTGTCTTGCCTGCGCCTGCTGGCCAGGATTATGGTTTAGAGGAAGTCACCAGAGATGTTTCTGATAGGTATAAATTCCGCACCCCATCGCTAAGAAACGTCGCATTAACGGCTCCTTACGGACACAATGGCGCTTATAACACATTAGAAGAAATAATCCGTCATCACTTAGATCCTGTCTCCGCTCTCGACAACTGGGATCCTGAACTGGTTATTATGCGCGATAGCGGCCTGATGGAAAACGATTTCACCGGCTGGGAAGATACCCTTCTACGCCAGGAGCTGTCTGACACCAATGAACTATCACCAACAACGTTATCCGAGGACGATATTGCCAATTTGGTTGCATTCCTTGAATCACTAACCGATCCGGCCAGCCTCAATATGCGCGGAATGATCCCGCCAACAGTACCTAGCGGCCTGCCAGTGGGCGATTAATACATTCTGACTGACCGGTCGTAATACACGGGTGACAAGGTTAAGGCCAGCTCAAAAAGCTGGCCTTTTGTATGGTAAACCTGATTATGAGTTGTCATAGATAGCTCTGTTAACAATCTTTTTACTCATATTGAGTTTATAAACATCAGAGCTAACTCCAGAGTCAAGCATGACCAATAAAGGCGCGGGAATACGTTGTTGGTTCATATATAAATCTTTCTGAATGTGAGCACGATAGTATTGTATAAATATGGGTTTGCAGACGGTACTCTGGACACGTTTTTCTAAGGGGCCTGCCAATGCATTATTTAATTGTTCTATGTTTGTTTATTCTTTGTGGTTGCTCTTCATCGACACCTGATAAAGCCGATATTGCCCCTCAACCACTGTACGTTGACCCCATTTATGACGGTGCGGCGGATCCCAGCATTGTGCACGACAAAGCAAATCAGCGCTGGTTAATGTTTTATACCAATCGCCGGGCGAATAACAACGAACTGGAAGGCGTTACCTGGGTGCACGGCACGCCTGTTGGCATCGCGGCTTCCTCTGATGGTCGTAACTGGCGCTATCTTCAGGACGCTAGTTTTAGTATGCCCCTTGATGTACCGACACTGTGGGCCCCCGAAGTGTTTGTGCACAATAACACCTTTCATATGTATTTAACGTTAGTACCGGGGATCTTCAATGATTGGCAGCATCCTCGAAGTATTGGTCACTTTACCAGCAGTGACTTACTGCATTGGGAATATCAATCGATACTGTCTCTGAACAGTAGTAAGGTCATTGATGCAGACGTTATTGCGGTGCCAGGTGGCGGGTTCAGACTGTTCTACAATGATGAGCCTGATGGCAAGTCGATATATTATGCGGACAGCAATAACCTTTATGATTGGGTCGATAGAGGAAAAGCTGCATTAGCTAGCCGCGGCGAAGGTCCGGTAGTCTTTAACTGGCAAAATCAGTACTGGATGATTGTTGATGCCTGGCGAGGACTGGCTGTATATCACTCTGTCGATTTAAATACCTGGCAACAACAAGAAGGCTATTTACTGGCAGAACCAGGGCTTGGCAGGGATGACGCTAACATTGGTCAGCACCCTGAAGTGGTGGTTATCAACGACCGTGCATATTTGTTTTATTTTAGTCACCCTGGCCAACTTGATGGCAAGCCAGACAACAGCCGTCATGCTGCTCGTCGCAGTGTCATTCAGGTTACGGAATTGCAACTGCAAAATAATAAACTGGTCACAGACCGAAATCAGCCCGTCATTATTAACTGGTAACTCAGAAAGTCGCCCATACAGTAACTGAATAATACGAGTACGAATTCAGGGAGCGGAGCGCATTACACAGATTGTGATCAGATGCGCATACAACACTGTTTTTCTTTTTAGTGTTACCAAACAGACACTTGCCTATTTGACCTGTTTTACAATGCCCGGTTTGTTATAGGTGTTACCCGTTGTAAACCGCCAAGCCAGTGTTTTAAGTATAAGGATCTTGTACCCAGTTTAACTTGTCTCTGGCAAGAGATAAGGATTTTCGATTCGAGTGTTAAGCGCCAAGATCTAAGTCACGTTGCAAGGTATAACCTGTGAATGCTTCAATTTTTGGTGGCGCGCGAAGTGGCATCGTAAGCGAATTACAGTCAAAAACCAGTGAGTTCGGGTACAGACTTTCACATCAGCAAAGAATACGCTCTTACGCTAACTCACTACGCCTCGCCAGCACAGCCCCTAGTAATAACGTACATTTTTTAACCGCTGCGGACGCGCGGTAGACAAGTAAATGTTGTAAACCTGCTCCATATCCAGTTCCAGTTCGGTGGCATAGGTATCCTCTCCTACCGGATAAGCTTTTACTACCCTGGCGCCGCGGATCACTCCTTCAACTGATGCCTGCAACTGCGCATTGTTAATAACCATGTTAGCCAGTGACTGCTGGCCGTTGATTCGTTGCCCGTAGACCTGTTCAGCCAGCTCACGGTAGGCATCGAGCTTTGACGCTTTCATGGCCATGATATTCTTCTCTGAATCAGAGCCGCCATGCTGCGAGGCAATCGGCGCATAGCCCACCGCGGTCAGCACCGGATATTCGTCAGGTTCAACAGTTTCCCATTCGACATGCTTATCAAACATGGATGTGCAGCCACTTATAAGTAGCAGGCAGCCAAGCACAGCAAGCGCTTTGTTAATGTGTGTTAGAACCGTCATAAAACCACCGTATTTTGTGCAGTCTGAAGAGTGCTGTTATCCGCTGCGCGCAACCAGGCGTTGGCAAAACGGACAATCACTTTGTACTTCTCAGAAGTTAGCAATATTTATGCCCGATGCAGGGATGAATTTTGGGAACGATATATGCAAAGCTTCCAACAACAATGGCTAAGGGAGTCATCGGTTTGACACCTAGCATACCGCTCCCGGCTCCACGGAGCTTCTTGTATACGCAGTTCAGCAAGAACAAGGCCAGCGAACAACAAGCACATTGCAACAGCAGATAAGTGGTGAGAGTAAGAGTAATGAAGACAATGTACACACTGATTGCCCGGTTAACCGTTTTCTTGTCGGCGACAACCTGCCTGCTGTTAGCCTTCACAGGGCAAAGTTATGCCGTCTGGTACGAGACTCAGGGACAATCAGTGGTATTAAACGGTAACAAGGTCCAGGCCAAACATCAGGCGACTGAAGAAGCACTGCGCCAGGCAATGTTATTCGCCGGCGCTTCGGTGCGCAGTGTACAGCAGCTTACCGATGGCTTACTCAACGATGAACGCCTTGAGGTTAGCGCGTCAGGGGAAGTTCGCCAGTTGGAGCTAATCTCTGAAACCTGGCATGATAATGCGGTTACGGTACGGATCCGTGCCGATATTTTTCCCAGTCAACAACAGTGCTCTGCCGCCCCTTTCAGCAAAACGATTGCCACCAGCTATTTTCCGCTCCTTGAACGTCAGCACGCTCAGGACGGTCAGGTTCAGGAACTGGGGCGTCTGGTCACCGCACGCTTAAAACGGGAATTCGATCAGTCAGCGCAACACGCTGTGATCAGCAGCGTTGAGCCTTATGTGGTGCACTGGCAGTCCAGACAAATTCGTGATCAGGCCACGGCCCTCGCCACCCAAACCAAAAGTCAGTTTGTTCTCACCGGCGTGATTGAGGATCTCAGTGTTTATCGACCGGAAAGTAACGCGTTGGCGTTCTGGCAGGACGATACGGCAACCCGGAGTTTTCGGTTAAAAGTCGAACTTATCGACGGTATTAATGGCGCACCGCTGTTAAATAAAACCTATGAGGCCGAATCAGAATGGGAATTTGATCGCTTCGCACAACTGGACGCGTCTTCCAATCAGTTCTGGCAAAGTGCTTATGGCCTGGCCCTGCAAAACCAGCTGCGCCAGCTACAAAATGATGTAGACTCAACATTAGCCTGTGTCCCGGCCACGGGTCGGGTGATCAGTATCAACGGCGGCAATGAGCTAAGTGTCTCACTGGGACGCCAGCACGGCCTTAAACCAGGCGATACCCTGTCGATATATCAGATTCAGGAAGTCACTGACTATCGTGGTGTTAAATTCACCCAGTATCACCTGTATCCCGAAGAAGTGACAGTGATTGAAGCCTACGCCGATAACGCCCGGGTAAAAGCCGCCGAAGAGGGCTTTCTGGCCAATATTCAGCCAAACGACTTCGTTGCCAAGCGTTAGGGCTTTAGATTTTCGCCCGCCTATCTATAATGGGGATTCGTGTCCCCATAGTTTAACTGGATAAAACAAGAACCTCCTAAGTTTTAGATCTGCGTTCGAGTCGCGGTGGGGACGCCAGCCAACTTCTACAGCTTCGATAAGTACTGAACTTTAACGCCAGTCGCGCGTAATACTACTCAGAGACTTAGTGATCGGGGGATTTATGCGGGACGACGATCAGGATTTTGAACAACCGGATAGCTTTCAGGATTTCCTGCAGGAACTCGGCGACGTTAAACCGATAAAGTCTGACGACAAGGTTCACCTCCAGCAAACCCAGCAAGCTATTGAAAAACAAATGCGCCGGGAAGCCCTGCTGGCCCAGAAACCCAAAGAAAGTCCGTTAACCTTTGAAGGGGTAAAACCGGTCAGGCCCGATGACTTTCTGGAATTTAAACAGGCGGGCATACAGGATGGCGTGTATAAGAATCTGCGCCAGGGCAAATATCCAATCGAGCAAAAAATTTCGCTGGCGGGACTCTCACTGCGCGATTCCAGCATAACCCTGTATCAGAAAATCAATGCTGCCCATGAACGCGGCGTGAGAACGCTGTTGATTCAACATGGCAAGGGCGAGCAAAGTCAGCCCTTCCCCGCTTTGAAAAAATCTTACGTAAATCACTGGCTGGTGCAGTTTAATAACGTGATTGCCTTTCATACCGCCCAACCGATGCATGGCGGACTGGGTGCAACTTATGTTTTACTGAAAAAACACCCAAATCAAAAGATGATAAATCGCGAAAAACAGGCAAAACGATAACCTGCCATAAATGACATAATTATCGTTAATTAATTAATTTTATTAATTATTTTGAAGTGATTGGTTGAACTTCGGTAGATAATTCAGCCGACTGGGCGGAGGTCCCAAACGCTGCTGTAACGATCATAAGCAGCACTGCAACAGCCACGCCGGTTAAGCCGAAACCTTTTGAAGAACGATTCATATTCGTCTCTTATTATTTCTAGACCACTGTAAAACTGAGCACAGCGATGTTAACCCATCCCCTACAAGTCCTTGTAACCACACAGCATTCCGTACTGCTTGCACTACTTTAATGCAGTAAAAGGGCGCTGGCAAGGTGTCAGGACAATTATTTGACACCTTGCCGTCATTTTTTTGAAATTAACCAACAAAACGCCGTGCGTTACGGAAAATACGCATCCATGGAGAGTCTTCCTGCCACTCATCTGCACGCCATGAGTTAGCTACCGCCCTGAAGACACGTTCAGGGTGCGGCATCATAATGGTACAACGGCCATCGTCGGTCGTCAGGCCAGTGATCCCCTGGGGTGAACCATTCGGGTTAGCCGGATACACAGACGCCACTTCACCGTAGTTATTCACGTAACGCAGTGCCACTTTGTCCTCTACAGACTGTAAGTCAGCTTGTGCAGCGAATTCTGCACGCCCTTCGCCGTGAGAGACAGCAATAGGCATCCTGGAGCCGGCCATATCGGCAAACAGTACCGATTTGGACTGTTGTACTTCGACCATGGCTACGCGTGCTTCAAAGCGCTCTGACTTATTGGTGACAAAGTGTGGCCAGTGAGCCGTTCCCGGGATCAGCGATTTAAGGTTAGACAGCATCTGACAGCCATTACAAACCCCAAGGCTGAAGGTATCGTCGCGATGGAAGAAACCTTCAAACTGTTCACGGGCACGCTGGTTGAACAAGATAGACTTCGCCCACCCTTCACCCGCGCCAAGCACGTCACCATATGAGAAGCCACCACAGGCGGCCAGGCCTTTGAAGTCTTCCAGCGCAACGGCACCTGACAGCACATCGCTCATATGCACATCGATAGCAGTAAATCCGGCCCGGCTAAAGGCAGCCGCCATCTCCAGGTGAGAGTTAACGCCCTGCTCACGCAGGATAGCAATGCG
>CATMRP010000131.1 GCA_950073835.1 uncultured Alteromonadaceae bacterium | reverse complement strand
AAGGAACAAATCACCAGCGCCGTGGTGTTCGTGAAAACCCGCGAGCGTCTGCAATGGCTGCGTGAAAACCTCCAGCGACTGGGCGTCAACGTGTGTTATCTGCAGGGTGAAATGCCCCAGGACAAACGTAACGCCGCCCTGGCCAGCTTTAAATCAGGAAAACTGAATATTCTGCTGGCCACCGATGTGGCCGCCCGCGGTATTGATGTCCCCAATGTCAGCCATGTGATTAACTTTGATATGCCTCGCAAAGCCGATATCTATGTACATCGTATAGGTCGTACCGGGCGCGCCGGCGCTAAGGGCACCGCCATTTCGTTAATCGAGGCCCATGATTTTGAGATGGTCGGCAAAGTCTCGCGTTATATGGATGAGCCGTTTAAAGCCCGCTTTGTTGAAGGCCTGCGCCCTAAACACAAAGCGCCGGAAAATAAGACTAAGAAAAAGAAATCCAAAACGTCCAAAACCGCCAAAAAGAAAAAGAGATAATGATTATGTCACTGCCTGCTAAAGTGGTTCTGGCTACCGGCAACGCCGGGAAAGTCAAAGAATTTGCCAGCTTGTTCGCACCACTCAATATTGAAGTGCTGCCGCAAAGTGAATTTAACGTCAGCAGTGTGCCGGAAACCGGCACTACATTTGTGGAAAATGCCATTATTAAAGCCCGCCATGCGGCGCAGCAAACTGGCTTACCCGCGATCGCCGATGACTCTGGCCTGGTGGTTGATGCACTTAAGGGCGCACCGGGCATTTACTCGGCACGCTACGCCGGTGAAGACGCCTCCGACAGCGATAATATTACCCGATTGCTTACCGCTTTAGGCGAAGATAACGCAAACCGTGCCGCGCACTTTCAGTGTGTACTGGTAATGATGCGCCACGCTGACGACCCCATCCCGTTTATCAGTGAAGGGCAGTGGCATGGCAGCATTACCCGCCATCCTCATGGTGAAGGCGGTTTTGGCTACGATCCGGTATTTTATGTGGATGAGTTTAAGTGCACGGCTGCGGAACTTGAAAAAGCCCAGAAGAACGCAGTGAGTCATCGTGGTGTTGCCATGCAGCAATTACTGGCACGTATCAAAGGTCTGTAATGCAGTTTCCCCCTCTGGGCCTGTACATTCACATTCCCTGGTGTGTGCAAAAATGCCCCTACTGTGACTTTAATTCCCATGCGCTGAAAAGCGGGCTACCAGAACAGGAATATATCGCCCATTTACTGGCCGATTTAGAGCAGGACGCCCGATTCACGGCTGAGCGGCCGGTGGAAACCATTTTTATCGGCGGCGGCACGCCAAGTTTGTTTAGTCCCGAAAGCATAGGCCACTTGCTGACTGAGGCGCAAAAGCGCGTGCCTTTCGCAAAAGATATCGAGATAACGCTGGAGGCCAACCCGGGCACCATAGAGGCAGCCCGGTTTGAAGGTTACGTGGCGGCGGGGGTAAACCGTTTTTCTATTGGTATTCAGAGCTTTCAGGCCCGGCATTTAACCGCGCTGGGGCGTATTCACGATCCGGCTCAGGCCTTGTTCGCTATTACCCAAGCCGAACAAAGCGGCGTAAAAAGCTTTAATGTGGATCTGATGCACGGCTTGCCAGACCAAACCCTGCAAAACGCACTGGATGACTTAAACCAGGCTATAAATCAACAGCCAAAGCATTTATCCTGGTATCAACTCACTATTGAACCCAATACGCCATTTTATTCCAGGCCGCCGGCATTACCCGACGATGATATTCTGTGGGATATCCAGGCTGAAGGTCACAAATTACTGGCGGCATCTGGTTACGAGCAATACGAAATATCCGGCTACAGTCAACCCGGATACCAATGTCGGCATAACCTCAACTACTGGCGATTTGGCGATTATATAGGCATTGGCTGCGGCGCCCATGGCAAAATAACCAACATCGAAAATCGCGCAATCATCCGCACGGTAAAAGTAAAACATCCCCGTGGTTATATGACACTTAACCGGCCTTACCTCGATCATCAGAACCAGGTTGAGGAAGAAGATCTGGCCTTTGAGTTTTTTATGAACCGCTTTAGACTGGTGGAGCCTTGCCCAAAGGCCGATTTTGCGGCACTCACCGGTGCATCACTCACCACCGAGCAGCAAGACGCTATTGGTCAGGCAATCAGTAATGGCTTGCTGGCTGACACAGCAAATAACTGGCAGGTCACCCCGATGGGCCGTCGATACCTCAATACCTTACTTAGCGCCTTTGTTTGAAAACGCTGCTGACAATCAGATTCATTTTAAAAAATTAGCTGAATCACAAATTTACTCTACTATTAACAGGTAATACTAAAGCAACCTGATAGTTGCTGCATTTTTGCACAACAGGGACGTCAGCAAAACCCGATAATTGCCGGAGTAAGTATGTCCATTCAGCGCAAATTTCTTATTGCTATCACTGTGGTCATTGCCGCTTTTGCGGTGGTGATTGCGATTATTACTTCTGTTTCAGCTTCATCAGAGGCTGAAAATAAAATTAGTCAGCAAAAAGACCAGTTGTCGGCCCGGCTGACGAATATCCTCACCGTCACAGACTCATTAATGCATGAGCGCGTGGTAAGCAGCATGAAGCTGTTAAAGAAACGCGGAGAGGCCATAGGAGTTCCCTCGCAGGGCGGCCAGGTAATGGTTAAACAAACCCCGGCAACCCAGTTGTTGATTGGTAGCGAAGCACAGGCCAATAACTTCGCCTTGGTTGATGGACTCACCGCCGTCATGGGCGGCACGGCCACATTGTTCAGCAAAACCGGCGAGGATTTTATCCGGGTCAGTACCAATGTTATCAAAGACGGTGAACGGGCTATTGGTACCAAGCTGGCACCGCAGGGTAAGGCCATGGCGCAAATCAAGCAACGCAAAGCCTATTATGGTGCCGTGGATATTCTCGGCAGCCCTTACCTCACCGCCTACGAACCTATGTTTGACGCGGCCCGGGAAGTCATCGGCATTTGGTATGTAGGCTATTCTGCCGACCTCATGGTACTTGAAGAAGCCATTACCAATAGCAAATTACTTGAGGAAGGTTTTGTCGCGCTGAAAGACAGCAAGGGTAACCTGCGTATGTATTCATCCCACGTAAATGAAGCGACGGTGAATAACGCATTGGCTAACAGCAACGATAACTGGGATATCAGCATTATTCCCTTTGAAAAATGGGGTTATGAACTTATTCTGGCAGCATCAAACGACGAAAAGTCATCAATGGTGGCTGGTGCTGTATTTTCGGTGTTACTTAAAATTATACTCGGCAGTACCGCCCTCCTGGCAACGATATTCTTTTTAATCAGTCACCTGGTAGGTAAACCGTTGGATGAGTTTATTGGCGTTGTAAACGATCTCGCCTCTGGAGAAGGCGACTTAACATTCCGTTTTAACGCCGACACCAGCGACGAATTCGGCCAGATGGCAAAAGGATTTAATCATTTGTTAGCACAATTACAAAGCACACTGAGGAGTGTAAATCAGGCCACTGATACCATGCTAACCCAATCCCGACAACTTAACGACACCGCGGTGAAGTCCAGTTCGACAGTGACAGAATTAACCAGTGAAACCAGTGCTATTAGCGACGCTTTAGCAACATTACAGAAAAATGCCGTGGCCGTCTCCACTAACATTAATCGTTCCAATGAAGCCGCCAGTGCCGCGGATAGCGACACCCGTAATAGTGTCAGTGTACTGTCTGCAACCATTGAAGACATTGAGGCCCAGGCGCAGAATATCGATACGTCGGTACAGGTTATTAATGAACTGGCTGCTGCCAGTGAACAAATCAGTGGCGTAATGGATGTTATCCGCAATATCGCCGAGCAAACCAATTTACTGGCACTCAATGCGGCGATCGAAGCCGCCCGGGCCGGAGAACAAGGCCGCGGATTTGCCGTAGTCGCAGACGAAGTCCGCTCACTGGCCAGCCGCACTCAGTCCTCGACCGAAGAAATCCGCGTGATGATTGAACGCTTACAACAAGGCAGTCGCGAGGCAGCAAACAAAATGCAGCAAAACAAAGACAATGCATTCGCTACCGTACAAGTGACACAAAACGCTGGCGAGTCTCTGGAGAAATCGCTGCATGCCGTGGCCACCATTACCGGGCTAAATCAGGAAGCGGCGAGTATGGCATCACGTCAAACCAGCATTACCGAGGATGTGGCGAAACGTCTGAGCAGCATTCAGAATGTGGGCAATCAAAACAGCGATTACGCCCGTCAGGTCGCGCAAAATTGTGCGCAGTTAGTCGACGAAATCAGCCGCATGCAGCAACAACTTAAACGCTACCGGTTTTAACCTGCTGTTTTCGCCTGTTGAGCTATCAGAGCATCGATGATTTCCCGATTTGCCGCCGGGAAGTCGTCGTAACTCAATTTTTCCAGTGCCAGCCACTTTCCCGGTTGACCTTCTGCACCGGTAGGTTCGCCATTAAATCCTGCCACTGTATATACATGCAACCGTACACATTTATCACCGTAATCGTGTTCTATAAGCACTAACGGTTCACAGTGCGTAATAACAATAGCCACTTCTTCCTGTAGTTCTCTGCCCAGCGCGGCATCTGGCGCTTCGCCCGCCTCGACTTTACCCCCCGGAAATTCCCACTTACCGCCCTGGTGCTTATCACTGGCGCGCAAACAGACATAGGTTTTATTATCGCGCAGGATCACCCCTACGGCGACGTCAATGTAATTCATATCTCATTACCTGTTGTACTTATAAAAAAGGCCGGTAACCTGCTCACAGATAACCAGCCTCTTGTTTTCAGCGTTAACGGTTTAGCTTAACTTACCGTGACACTGCTTGTATTTTTTGCCTGAGCCACATGGACAAGGATCGTTGCGACCTACCTTCGGGCCCTGACGCATGGCAGCCTGAGGGCCGCTAACATCTTCTGATGGCTTACCGCCGGCTTCGGCGTGCTGGAAGTTCTTGGGTACATCGTCGGCCTGACGACGTTGCTCTTCCACTTTTTCGACATCTGACTCAGCACGCACCTGCACCCGGCTTAAAATAGTAATCACCTCAAGCTTAAGGCCTTCCAGCATATTAGAGAATAACTCAAAGGCCTCACGTTTATATTCCTGCTTAGGATTTTTTTGTGCATAGCCGCGCAGATGAATCCCCTGACGCAGATGATCCATGGCGGCCAGATGTTCTTTCCAATTACTATCGAGGTTCTGCAGCATCACCGCTTTTTCAAACTGACGCAGTACCTGCTCACCCACCATTTCTTCTTTGGCTTTGTAGGCTGCGTTTAACTCATTCAGAATTTTCTCACGCAGTTTTTCTTCATACAGTTTGTCGTCCGCATCCAGCCATTGCTGAATTGGCGCGTCCAGCGCGAAGTCTGCCTTGAGGCGCTGCTCCAGTCCGGGCACATCCCACATTTCTTCCAGCGACTGCGGTGGAATGTACTCATCTACCACGCCACTGATAACGTCTTCGCGAATTGCCTGCACTGTTTCACTGATGTCCGACTCATCGAGCAGTTCATTACGCTGCTCGTAAATCACCTTACGCTGATCGTTAGCAACATCATCGTATTCCAGCAACTGCTTACGAATATCAAAGTTGCGTCCTTCTACCTTGCGCTGGGCATTTTCAATAGCACGGGTCACCCATGGATGCTCAATCGCCTCGCCTTTCTCCATGCCCAGACGTTTCATCATGCTGGCCATTTTTTCTGAGGCGAAAATACGCATCAGGGCATCATCCAGTGACAGGTAAAAACGTGATGAACCCGGGTCGCCCTGACGACCAGCACGACCACGTAACTGGTTATCGATCCGACGTGACTCATGGCGCTCGGTACCAATAATGTGCAGGCCACCGGCTGCCAGTACGGTTTCGTGGTCTTTTTCCCACAGCTCTTTGATCTTCTGGATCTGGGCTTCGCTGGGGTTTTCCAGCTTATCAACTTCCGCCTGCCAGTTACCACCGAGAACAATATCGGTACCACGGCCTGCCATGTTAGTCGCAATCGTTACCGCCCCGGGACGACCGGCCTGCGCAACAATATCGGCTTCCTGAGCATGGAACTTGGCATTCAGTACCTTATGGGGGATCTTTTCTTTCTTCAGAATTCGCGACAGTAATTCAGAGTTTTCGATGGACACCGTACCAACCAGCGTCGGCTGACCGCGCTTCACGCAGCGGCGAATATCTTCGACGATGGCGTCGTATTTTTCCTGTGCCGTCAAGTAGATTAAATCTGCCTTGTCATCACGCACCATGGCGCGGTTGGTAGGAATAACCACCGTTTCGAGGCTGTAGATATGATTAAATTCAAAGGCTTCGGTATCTGCAGTACCTGTCATTCCCGACAGTTTTTCGTATAAACGGAAATAGTTCTGGAAAGTAATGGATGCCAAAGTCTGGTTTTCGTTTTGAATCTTCACGCCTTCTTTGGCTTCTACCGCCTGGTGTAAACCTTCTGACCAGCGTCTGCCTTCCATTGTACGGCCGGTATGTTCATCAACAATAACGATGTTATCGTCCTTCACGATGTAGTCGACGTCTTTGGTAAACAGCTTATGGGCGCGTAAGGCCGCATTTACGTGGTGCAATAATGAAATATTACCGGCATCAAATAACGATTCTTCTTCGTTGAGCAGACCTTCACGTTTCATGATTTCTTCAACGTGGATTTGGCCATGCTCTGTCAGATGGATTTGCTTGGCTTTTTCATCAATGGTGAAGTCACCATCGCCATGCTTACCTTCTTCGTCTTCTTTATCCTGTCTGCTCAGTTCAGGAATTATCTGGTTAATCCGCAAGTACAGTTCTGAACTGTCTTCGGCGGCACCTGAGATAATCAGTGGCGTACGGGCTTCATCAATCAGAATGGAGTCCACCTCATCGATTACCGCATAATAGAGTTCACGTTGTACCCTATCCTGAGGGCTGAAGGCCATGTTATCGCGCAGGTAATCAAAACCAAATTCGTTGTTGGTACCGTAGGTAATATCTGCCTGATAAGCTTCGCGCTTCTGCTCCGGGGCTAGCCCTGGCACGTTACATCCCACGGTTAAGCCCAGATATTCAAATAAACTGCGGCTCCAGTTTGCATCCCGTTTGGCCAAATAATCGTTCACGGTAATCACGTGTACACCTCGGCCAGTGAGCGCATTTAAATAGGTGGGTAAGGTAGAGGTCAGGGTTTTACCTTCACCGGTACGCATCTCGGCAATTTTTCCGGAGTGCAGTACCTGTCCACCAAGCATCTGTACGTCGAAGTGGCGCATGCCATACACACGTTTACTGGCCTCGCGAACGGTTGCGAATGCCTCAATAAGTATATCATCGAGACTCGCGCCGTCTTTCAGGCGTTGCTGAAACTCTGCCGTCTTCTGCTTTAGCGCAGCATCATCAAGGGCTTCGTATTCTGCTTCCAGCGCATTAATGGCATTGACGTGCTTTTGTAATTTTTTTAATAGTCGATCGTTACGACTGCCAAATACTTTCCTGAGCATGCTTGCAAACATTGTGTTGGTATTTCCACTTCTGTGATTTATCAAAAACAAAAAAATCTGACCGGCAGATTAATCTGTCGCGTTACAATAGATTGATTGGCGTGTAATAGAGGCTTACGCTACTTTTTGTAAACGTAAGGGAGTGGATCGACTCTTTGACCTGCTTTAATGACTTCGTAATGGACATGAGCGCCGGTAGAACGTCCGGTACTTCCCATTAGCGCGATAACCTGGCCTTTCGTAACCAAATCACCCTTATTAACCAGCAGAGTCTGATTGTGACCATAGCGCGTCACTAACCCATCGCCGTGTTCTATTTCCACGAGATGTCCGTAACCATACCGATCGCCTGACCAGGTCACTATGCCCGCCGCAGTGGCAACAACATCGTCACCCACTTCACCGGCAAAGTCTAATCCGTTGTGCATGGCCGGTTGTCCGCTAAAGGGATCCGTGCGCATGCCGTAGTAGGATGATAACCATCCTGTCTCTATCGGGCGTCCCGACAAACTAATCTGTTCATCTATATGGTGCCCGGTAACCAATCTTTCAAGGGCGGCCAGTTGCTGCTGCTTATGCTTTAACTGACTGCTCAATTCTTTTATCGGCGATAATAACCGCTGTTCTTCGTCTTCCAACTCACTATTTATGCTGGCTGATGCCAGTCCGAAATCGCCCACCGACTGCTCATCCACACCCATTGCTTTAGCCAGTACCTGGGTTTTCGCGTCTATTTTATCCAGCGAATTCTGCATTGCCATCAGTTGCGCCGCCAATGCCTTAACCTGTTCGTCGGTCGCGGCGGCAAGGGAATCCACCTGCTGCTGTTCGGCTTCTAAAATATTCTGGGCAACTTTTACGCGGGCAAGGTTTTCAAAGGAAGAGTCTGTAGAACGGCTGGATACAAGAACAAACAGTGACGATAACACGGTAAGGCTCACGATCGAGCGCACACTGATGCTGCGCCTGATGCGTTTATGCTTACCAATAAATGTCACTGTTAGTTTCATTATGAAGTCTTTTTTATCGTTCTGCTCTGAGCCAGCGGTGCACTAGATGCCAGCTTAATTGTTATAGTTCGCTATTCTAGCGACATTCGCCCCTATTAAACAACAAAAAAGCCGCCACAAGGGCGGCTTTTTCAGCATAAAGTATTAGGCCAGAGCGGGCTGCGCGTAGCGAATAGGCGCTTCGTCCTGCGACTCATAGGTGATGTATTCCCAACAATCACGCTGAGCGAGTACCGCATTAAGCAATTTGTTGTTGAGACCATGGCCGGTTTTATACGCCGCCAGCTCTCCAATGATGCTGTGACCACCTAAATACAGGTCACCAATGGCATCAAGAATTTTATGCTTCAGGAATTCATCATCATAACGCAGACCTTCCGGGTTCAGTACCCGGTAGTCATCCAGCGCAACGGCATTTTCCATGCTGCCACCGAGGGCCAGATTATTGGCGTTCATGTATTCCAGATCGCGCATAAAACCAAAAGTACGGGCACGGCTTACTTCGCTAACATAGGAGCAGGAGTCAAAATCCATTACCATGTGCTGGCGAGTCTGGCTGATAACCGGATGTTCAAAGTCAATTTTAAAATCAACCCGGAAACCATCGTACGGACGTAGCTCTGCCCATTTGTCGCCGTCTTCCACTCGAACTGGCTTAGTAATGCGAATAAAGCGCTTAGGCGCGTTTAATTCTTCAATACCAGCCGACTGGAGCAGGAACACAAACGGACTTGCACTGCCATCCATAATCGGTAGCTCATTGCTGTTTACTTCAACAATGATGTTATCGATACCCAGTCCGGCTAATGCTGACGCTAAGTGTTCCACGGTATGAATGCTCACACCGTCGTCATTATTCAGACAGGTACACAACATGGTATTCCCTACCGCGTTAGCGCGGGAGTGAATGTCCACATGCGGTTCAAGGTCAATACGCCGAAACACGATTCCCGTGTTCGCAGGCGCAGGCCGGAGAGTCATCGTGACCTTGTCCCCTTTGTGCAAACCTATGCCAGTTTCCTGGACTGCATGTTTAATTGTACGTTGTCTAATCATGGCTTTTAAAAACACCTAACCTAAAGCGGCCCAACATTATAGTTAGCCATCACTTACTTGTCAAAATTATCGGTCATTTTATGAACAACCTTAACCTTCTGACTAAGTACCCTGTAAATTTTTGTTTACCGTTCTAGTCCGCTTGCTTACGCAGGAAAGCCGGAATATCCAGGTATTCAAGGTCATTGCCAGGCTGCGCATTCTCATCCGCTTTGAGCGCCTGGTTGCCTTCAGTGCCACCTACCGCACGGGATTCACCGCTGGACTGGAACTCACGGGCTGAAGCACTCAGGCGAGAACCTTCAGAGCTTACCAGTGAGATGTCTGGCTTACGCTCGGCACCAATCCCGGTTGCTACTACGGTAACCCGCAGTTCTTCGGTCATTTCCATGTCGATAACGGTACCCACTACTACTGTAGCGTTTTCGGAGGCAAAGGCTTTAACCGCATTACCCACCGTTTCGAATTCGTCGATGGCAAAATCAGGACCCGCCGTGATATTCACCAGAATACCGCGTGCACCAGACAGATCGATGTCTTCCAGCAGCGGGCTGGCAATCGCGGCTTCCGCGGCTTCTTCAGCACGGTCCGGGCCTGAGGCTGCACCGCTGCCCATCATGGCTTTACCCATTTCAGACATTACCGTACGTACGTCGGCGAAATCCACGTTAATCAAACCAGGGCGGGTAATCAGTTCAGCAATGCCCTGCACCGCGCCACGTAATACGTCATTGGCGGCACTAAACGCTTGTAACAGCGGCGTACCCGGGCCCATCACTTTTAGCAGCTTCTCATTTGGAATGGTGATCAGCGAGTCAACATTGCGAGCCAGTTCGTCAGTACCCTGGTTAGCAAAATCAGTCCGCTTTTTACCTTCAAATGGAAACGGCTTGGTGACCACCGCAACCGTCAGGATGCCCATTTCACGGGCAATTTTTGCTACTTCCGGCGCAGCCCCGGTACCGGTACCACCGCCCATACCTGCGGTGATAAATACCATATCAGCACCATCCAGCGCCTGGCGGATAGTTTCGCGATCTTCCTGTGCGGCTTCACGACCCTTGTTAGGATCAGCACCGGCACCCAGACCTTTGGTCACATTTGAGCCAATCTGCAGAGTGACATCTGCAGAAGAGCTACGTAACACCTGTGCATCGGTATTTACTGCAATAAACTCTACGCCTTCAATGCTCTGAGACACCATGTGCTCAACCGCATTGCCACCGCCGCCACCGACACCGATGACTTTGATTACGGCTTCTTCGCCGTGGCTATCCATTAATTCAAACATACTTACTCTCCGGTTCTGTACGTCTTTCTAACACTTGAGTTCACCTGCATATTGAGCATTCCATGACTCTCGCTGATAAACCTAAGCGCCCCCTAAAATTTAAAATTCACCTTTAAACCAGCTTTGCACGCGCTTGAATAAACCATCTGCCACGCGTTGCTTGCTCGTTTTTTTATTATCTGCTTGCATTTTTCCATAGTGGAGTAGCCCCACTGCCGTTGCGAAGCTGGCATCATCAGTATATTCAGATAAGCCAACCATATTCAGCGGACTACCCACCCGCACCTGCATTTGGAAAATTTCTTCAGCGATTTCTACAGCCCCTTCCATCTTTGCGGTACCACCGGTTAACACCAGTCCCGCAGCGATCTGCTCTTCAAAACCACTGTTTTTAATTTCTTTATGTATCAGTTCAAACAATTCCTGATACCGAGGTTCTATGACCTCTGCAAGAGTATGACGAGACATGACCCGCGCCGGACGACCGCCAACGCTGGGCACCTCAATACTCTCTTCCATGCTAACCATGTCCTTTAGCGCGCAGGCATAGTTAACTTTTATTTCTTCAGCATTGCTAATTGGCGTTCTGAAGATTTTTGCAATATCGCTGGTAATCTGATTACCGGCTAATGGCACCACCGCGGTATAACGAATCGCACCATCGGTGTAGATCACAATATCCATTGTGCCGGCGCCGATGTCCACCACACAGACGCCGAGCTCCCGCTCATCATCGGTGAGTACGGCATAGCTGGATGCCAGCGCCGAGAAAATGATTTGATCGGCCTGCAACTCGCAGCGCTCAATACATTTCACCAGGTTTTTCGCCATATCGTCTGCACAGGTAATGATATGGGCCTCGGCTTCCATCCTTACCCCGGACATGCCAATCGGGTTTTTAATGCCCTCCTGCACATCAATGGTAAACTCCTGTGGCAATACGTGCAGTAACCGACGCTCTGCCGCAATGGGTACCGAGCGTGCTGCATGAACCACGTTATCAACGTCTTCCTGAGTCACTTCCTGATTATTAATCGGCACCATGCCACTTTCGTTCTGGCATTTCACGTGCCGTCCGGAAATTGACATAAACACAGAAGAGACCTGACAATCAGCCATCAGTTCCATTTCGTTTACTGCACTTTGAACAGACTTAACCACCAGGTTTAAGTCGTTCACGCCACCCTTGTCCATACCACGGGCAGGATGGGTACCGACACCTACGATACTGATTTGCTCATCGTCGAGTAACTCGCCGAGGACCGCCTTTACACGGCTGGTGCCGATATCCAGTCCTACAATCAAATTACGTTCTGCCGGTTTAGACATATGCCGCTTATCTCTTATTAACTTTTCGTCTGATTGTTATCAGTTTCATTTTGCCAGCCTACGGCCAGCCCTGTGTCGTAACGTAAATCCACGTAACTAACACCCTTAGGTTGCTCACTCAGTAACGGGTAAACATCCACAAATCGTTGTAAACGGTCGATAAACTCCTGTCGACCAAGGTTTATCTCAATGCCGTTTACCAGTTGTACCTGCCACGCGAAGCGCTCTGATAACGACAACTCTTCAATATCCAGTTGCCGGCTGCGCAGTAACCGCTGCATGGCGTTAAACCCTTCTAATGCCGTTTTCTCACTGCCTCCCGGGCCAAAAAGACGCGGTAAGCCTAAATTTTTACCCTCAGCGTTAAAGCTTTCGCCATAAGGGTTGAGCATTAAATCGTCGTTCCATCTGGCAACCGGGGTTTGCTCCACCAGGTAGACCTTTAGCCGGTTAGGCCACTGTTTACGTACCGATGCCCGGTACACCCAGGCCTGTTGTTCCAGGAGCCGGTGAATGTCGTTAACATCCAGCGCAAAAAAGCTGCCTGGCTGAGACTGACGGATAAGCCGCTCCAGTTTCAGCACATCAAGTTGTTCAAACTGCCCGGAGAAGTCAATGACCTGCACCGGTGCCTGTTGCTCGTCCTGCATCCAGTTATAAGTATGAATGCCACCGCTTATCAGCAACACCACCAACACGGCTAAAAAAGCAATGCCGCCCCAGGGCGCCTGGCGTTGTTCTGCGGACATTCTCGGGTTACTCCATACTGGTTGCCAGAATAGCTAAAACTAAGTCTGTAAAACTAATTCCGGCCGCAGCCGCAGCCTTGGGTACCAGACTTTTCTCCGTCATTCCCGGTACCGTATTGGCCTCAAGCAAATAAAACTCACCAGATTGTTTGTCCTGCATTACATCCACACGCCCCCAGCCAGTGGCCGATAGGGCTTCAAATGCAGATGCACACAGCGTTGCCAGATTTCGTTCGTCTTCATCAGACAAACCACTCGGGCAAAAATATTCGGTCGTATTATCCTGATACTTGGCCGAATAATCGTAAAATATATGCGGGGTTGACATGCGGATCGAAGGTAAAGCCTGCCCTTGCACAACGGCAACGGTGTATTCAGGTCCTTCAATATACTGCTCCAACAAGACTGTATTATCGTATTTGAATGCGTCTTGTATGGCAGTCGCGAGTTGTTTAGCGCTAGTCACTTTGGCCATCCCGATGCTCGAACCTTCCCGAGCCGGTTTAACCATGACTTTTCCCCCTAATTTA
>CATMRP010000130.1 GCA_950073835.1 uncultured Alteromonadaceae bacterium | reverse complement strand
CCATAAAAAATGCCCAGAACTTAAAAAGCTCCGGGCCTAGGGGAATGGCTCATTGCTGAGCCGTGCGCTAACTTTTACAAAGGGAGAAGTGAACAAATCGTCTTTGTAGATTTGTA
Source organism: uncultured Alteromonadaceae bacterium (assembly GCA_950073835.1). Classification (GTDB taxonomy): domain Bacteria; phylum Pseudomonadota; class Gammaproteobacteria; order Enterobacterales; family Alteromonadaceae; genus Alteromonas. The sequence continues at coordinate 13,409 of CATMRP010000130.1, read as the reverse complement.
ATCATAGCTCAAATCTGCTCAATTTATAAACAATTTTTTTGTATCACTTCACTTTTAATTAATTATAGATACTAACCAGCAACTTACGCCAGTCATTGAACACATTACTGACAACGAATGCACAAAATATAACCAGTTTGTACAATATTTATCCACAGGTTTTGTGTGTTAAATTCGTCCTATATGCTTTACGATATGGATGAACCGCTTTTCTATTCACAAGATGAATGTCGATAATCAGCTAAACGACCAAAACTGCGATTGTGGTTTGGTATGTGAATTGCCAGAATAGCACCCATAGGTTTACTTTACTGAACAGGTATCATCAATGAAATCATACAGCAGTCATATTCCACCACAACGTACGCTAATGGGGCCTGGTCCGTCTGACGTTAGTCCTCGTGTGTTAAATGCCATGGCTCGTAGTACCGTGGGTCATCTCGACCCAGATTTTATCGGTTTGATGGATGAAACCAAAGAATTACTTCAGTATGCGTTTAAAACCGAAAATGCGTTGACGATGCCGATATCCGCACCGGGCTCGGCCGGCATGGAAGCTACGTTTGTTAACCTTATTGAGCCGGGCGACACCGTCATCGTGTGTATCAATGGCGTATTTGGTATGCGTATGCGCGAGAATGTTGTGCGTAGCGGTGCCACGGCTGTAGTAGTTGAAGACGACTGGGGAACACAAACCGATCTGGATAAGCTCGAGGACGCGTTAAAAGCCCACCCGGAAGCCAAAATCGTAGCTTTTGTCCACGCCGAAACCTCTACAGGCGTGCGCAATGACGCCGGGAAAATGTGTGCACTGGCTCGTCAGTATGATTGTCTGACAATTGTTGATGCGGTGACTTCGTTAGGCGGCATCGAGCTGGCCGTTGATGACTGGCAAATTGATGCGATCTATTCGGGGTCACAAAAATGTTTAAGCTGTGTACCGGGTATTTCGCCGGTTTCATTCAGCGACAAGGCGCTTGAGGTGATTAAAAACCGTAAAACACCCGTGCAAAGCTGGTTTTTGGATATGAACCTGATAGTTGGTTACTGGGGCCAGGGCGGTAAGCGTGCTTATCACCACACAGCACCGGTAAACAGTATTTATGCACTGCATGAATCACTGGTTATGTTGCACGAGGAAGGCCTTGAAAACGCCTGGCAACGCCACGCCACGCTGCATAATAAGCTGGTTGCCGGCCTTGAGGAACTGGGTATTGAAATGGCCGTTGATAAAGCCTGCCGTTTACCTCAGTTAAACGTGGTACGTATACCTGATGGGGTAGACGATGCTGAGGTTCGTAGCCGCTTATTAAATGATTTTAATCTGGAAATTGGTGCTGGTCTGGGCGCTTTTGCTGGCAAAGTATGGCGAATTGGCCTGATGGGCGCGGCCTGTACCGATAAAAACGTCGACTTTTGTCTGGCTGCACTGAAAACGGTGTTGAAGTAATACTGCATTAATATTATGTCTGTAGTGCGACTAAAAAATTCCTGAATTTTAAGGCTGGCATAATAAAATATTGTTAATTGCCAGCCTTTAACGCTACTATCTCAAACTGTCGTGTCAGGTAACACCCGGGAAGGTGAGAACGACAGTGCAAACGTCTGTTATCTCTGCTTTCCGGTCGTGTGGTTTAACCTGTCCGCCCGAAGTTTACTCATTAATCAGGTTACTCATCTATGCTGCATCGAATTTGGCTTACCTTTATTGTTAGCGCATTTCTGGCCACCTTATATCAGGCCCTGTGGGGCGAAAACCCCGGCGGCTTTCAGGATGTAATGAATGCAGTGAGCAGCATGGCTACTCTGAGTGTGGAAATCGCCATTGGTCTTATCGGCGTACTGGCTTTCTGGCTGGGTATCTTTGAAGTGGCAGAAAAATCCGGCCTGATTAAAAAGTTTTCCCGGGTGCTGGCGCCTTTTCTATGCCGCATAATGCCCGACATTCCCCGCGACCATCCGGCATTGGGCAGTATTACCATGAATATGTCGGCTAACCTGTTGGGTCTGGATAACGCGGCAACGCCGTTTGGTATTAAAGCCATGCAGGATATGCAAACCCTGGCGCCTAAAAAAGATACTCTCACCAACAGCCAGATCCTGTTTCTGGTGCTAAATACCTCGTCGGTTACTTTATTTCCCATCGCGGTATTCCTGTACCGTGGCGAGCAGGGCGCGGCCCAGCCCACCGATGTGTTTATTCCTATTTTACTGGCGACCAGTGCGTCAACGCTGGCAGGGTTAATTGTTACCTGTCTGGTTCAGCGTATAAACCTGTTTAATCGTGTGGTGTTACTGTACCTGGTGGGGGTGTTTGGCTTGCTGGCGGCGGTTATTTTGTATTTCGCCCAGTTGGCCGCTACTGAGCTGGCCAGTCAGTCGGCTATTGTGGCCAACAGCTTGCTGTTTACCTTTGTGGTTGGCGTGCTCATTTCCGGCTGGCGGGTAGGTAATAACACCTATGAGCAATTTGTCGATGGTGCCAAAAAAGGCTTTGAAGTGGCGGTCTCGCTCATTCCGTTCCTGCTGGCGATGTTAGTCGCAATTGGCATGTTACGCGCCAGTGGGGTGATGGATATTCTGGTCCAGATGATTGCCACAGCCGCAGGGTGGATGGGCTTTGATCCGCGCTTTGTCGATGCGTTACCCACCGCGTTAATGAAACCGTTAAGTGGTAGTGGCGCCCGCGCATTGATGATTGAAACCATGCAGCATCATGGCGCAGACTCCTTTGCCGGTCGATTATCGTCAGTAATGCAGGGCTCTACCGAAACCACCTTTTATGTGCTGGCAGTTTATCTGGGCGCAGTAGGTATTAAACACTCCCGCTATGCGGTAGCCTGTTGCCTGGCAGCCGACGTGGCCGGTATTGCCACGGCAATTGTGGTGAGCTACTGGTTCTTTGGCTAACAGTTCAGGTTAGGTTAAGTCTTTCGTTGCCATACTGCGCAGGTCTTATCACTGGAGATTTTTATGAATTGGAAAGTCATAGCTTTTGCGGCCCTTGGCCTGGCGTTAAGTTTTCATTCTCAGGCAAACGAAAAAACCTTACAGGTGTCTGGTCAGGGGATTGTGGCGGCCACACCGGATGCGTATACCTTAACCATGGTCATCGAAGAGCGTGGTGCAGTAGTAGCTAAACTCAACGAACAGGCCAATGCCAAACTTAATGCGGTGGTGAGTTTTTTGTTGTCTCAGGGTGTAGCAGAGCAGCAGATACAGGCAATGTCAGTCAGTTTATCGCCTTGGTACGAACATATGCCAAATGGCAGGGAACATAAGGGTTTCGTGCTGAGTAGGAAGGTACGCGTAACCTCAAATCAGCTGCAAAACTATGATACTGTCCTCGATGGGGCTATGAAGCGCGGTATTAACCGCATCGATCAGTTTGAGTTTATTAACTCGCATCCCGACGAGATTTATCGCGAGGCGTTAATTGCCGCAGTGGAAGACGCTAAAGTGCGCGCCAGTCTTATTGCTAAACAAATGGGCGTTACTATTACAGGCGTCGTTTCTATAAGTGAATCCATGTCTTACAACCAGCCCCCGGTTGGGGTAAGAATGCGTGTTCAACAGGAAGATGCAATGAGCTTACCAGGCCAGACCGATACCTCGGCTGCGGTGAATGTTACCTTTGCTATCGAGAATTAATCACCCGGGCGATTTTCACCGATTAACCTTTATTGAGGGAACTGCTACACTCTGCCGGTCTTATAACGTTTCAATTGAGAATTAGAGTTTGAACGACAGTAGCATTTACCCTCAATTAATTGAACAGGCGAAAAGCCTGATTGCCGGCGAACCCGATTTAATTGCCAATCTGGCTAATTTAAGCGCGTTGATTTATCACAATCTGGACGACGTTAACTGGGCCGGCTTTTATTTGTATAAAGAAGAGCAGTTAATACTAGGCCCGTTTCAGGGGCTGCCAGCCTGCATTCGTATTCCCATGGGCAAGGGCGTATGTGGCACGGCGGCGCAATCCAACACCATCCAGCGTATCGACGACGTCCACGCGTTTGAGGGCCATATTGCCTGTGACGCTGCGTCAGAATCAGAAATTGTTATCCCGATTGTGGTAAACGGTGAGTTGCTTGGCGTACTGGACATTGATAGTCCGAAACTATCCCGCTTTAGCGCCGAAGATGAAGCAGGCCTGGTGGCCATTGTGGATGCTCTGGTGGCGGAATTATTATGAAGCACATGGTGGATATTCAGGTGGTTCTGGCCACCTGGGAAGATATGGAAGATGTGTTTGAGGATCCGGATGAGGCCGCAGAACGACTCAATACCGTGTTACATATGGTTTATGATCGCGCCGAAGAAGACATCGAAACTGAGCGTTTAGAGAAAATATTGGCGCATACCTGGTCAATTTGGCATCAGGATGACAATTTATTGTACGTAAATGATGATGATTTGCTTGATTGGGTTGACCATCTGTTAGCAACTTGGGATGATGCAGACAATCTGGATTAACACTGACACACATTGACATTGATGGAATCATCACAGAAGTTTAGTAACAGCAAAGAGGTTATCGCCTTTCTTGCCGAGACATTTCCTAATTGCTTTACCTTGGAAGGTGAAGCCAAACCCCTTAAAATTGGCATTTTTCAGGATCTTGCCGAGCGCCTCGCTGAAGAGGAGCGCGTAAGTAAAACGCTGCTGCGCTCGAGCCTGCGCCACTACACAAATAGCTGGCGCTATTTGTACAGCATCAAGAAAGGCAACTTTCGGGTTGATCTGGATGGCAATCAGGATGCGGCAATTGAAGAAGAACACGAAGAGCACGCCAAGAAACAGCTGGACGAGAGTAAAGCCAAAGCAGCCGAGAAACGTAAGCAGGCAGCGCAGGCAAATCGTAAGAAAGATGGCCGTTCATCTGCGGCGAATAGCGGTGATAAAGCGGGAAAATCTCCTGCCGGACGCTATAATAACGGAACTAAATCAAAAAATAGCAGACCAATTAAGACGCCCCCGGCCAAACTGTCTGATGCTGATTTAACCGTTGGTACATCAGTGACAGTAAAATTAGGCAAATCACCAATGCACGCGGTAATCACCGAAGTAGCAAAAGACGGTGTGCATGTTCAACTGGATACGGGGATGGTAGTAAAGGTTAATCCGCAAACACTGCGTTTAGCACGTTCTAAGAGGTAGTAATATGAAAGATATACTTCGCATTTCCGTTGCCAGTGCAATTCTCGCGTTAAGCGTAGGAGCCGGAGCGGTCACATCTGGCAATAGTGTCGAAGATCTGCCCATTCTCCAGCAAGAGCCGCAGCATTCCTCCGCGGCAAAGCGTATCAGTACGCTGTTCACCCGTGAACATTACAAACTGATCAAACTGGATGATACGTTATCTGAGAAAGTGTACGACCGCTATCTCAAATCTCTCGACGGAAATCGAAATATCTTTTTAGCGTCCGATATTGCTGAATTTAACCAGTATCGGGATGATTTTGACGAAGCCATTTTGCGTGGAAACCTGCAAGTGGCATACGACATGTTCAATCGTAACCTCGAATCACGTATTAACCGTTACGAATATGCCTTAACGCTGCTAGACGGTGAATTTGACTTCGAAAAAGACGGCGACAAGTTTTATTACGACCGTGAAGACGCCGCCTGGCCTGAAAATCAGGCTGACCTTGATGAACTCTGGCGTCAGCGGGTTAAGTATGATGCGCTTAACCTGAAGTTAGCGGGTAAGGAGCAGGATAAGATCAAAGAGCTGCTTACCAAGCGTTACGAGCGCGCCATCAAGCGTCTTAAGCAAACTCAGAGTGAAGACGTGTTCCAGACGGTAATGAATTCATTTGCCCGAAGCATCGAAGCGCACACCAGTTATCTATCGCCACGTAACGCCGAACGTTTTCAGATGGACATGAACCTGTCGCTGGAAGGTATTGGCGCAGTATTACAAAGCGAAGATGACTTTACCGTTATCAAGAGCATCGTTCCGGGTGGCCCGGCGGATAAGTCTAAAGCGATTAAGCCGGAAGATAAAATCATTGGTGTTGCCCAGGAAGACGAAGAGTTTGTTGATGTGATTGGCTGGCGTCTGGATGACGTGGTTGAGCTGATTAAAGGCCCGAAAGGCAGTGAAGTGCGCCTGCAGGTGCAAAAGGGCGCAACCGAAAGCACAACGGTGTCGGTGATCACTTTAATTCGTGACAAAATTAAACTGGAAGACCGTGCTGCCAAATCTGAAGTGTTCGTGCCAGACACTGGCCCGCATCAGAATGAAAAGGTAGGCGTTATTTCTATTCCGAGCTTTTACAATAACCTCCACGTTGACGTGTTAAAGGAAATAAACGCGCTGAAGTCGGAAGAAGTTAAAGCGATTATCGTTGATTTACGTGGTAATGGTGGTGGTTCGTTATCAGAAGCCACGCTGGTGTCCGGCCTGTTTATTGAACAGGGGCCGGTTGTGCAGATCCGCTATGAAGGCGGCCGCATGAGCGTAAACCAGGATACCGATGGCAAAGTGGCCTATCAGGGCCCGCTAACTGTGCTGGTTGACCGCTATAGTGCGTCGGCATCAGAAATCTTTGCCGCAGCCATGCAGGATTATAATCGTGCGCTGATCATCGGAGAGCAAACCTTTGGTAAAGGGACAGTGCAACAGCATAAAGGGTTAGGGCGTATTTACGACCTGTACGAAAACCCACTGGGCAGTGTGCAATACACCATTGCTAAGTTCTACCGCATCAACGGCGGCAGCACGCAGCATAAAGGTGTTGTACCGGATATTCCGTTCCCATCGCCAATCGATCCGGCAGAGTGGGGCGAAAGCCAGGAAGAAAATGCCCTGCCATGGGATAGCATCAAACGTGCGAATTACTCTACCTTTGGTGATACCCAGAGTGCACTGGATGTACTGGCCGCTAAACACAATGCCCGCATAATGCAGGACCCTGAGTTTGGCTACATTCAGCAGGACATCGAAAAATATAAAGAAAATAAAGACAAAGACTTTATTTCACTGGTTGAGTCAGAGCGACTGGCCGAGAAAAAAGAGAACGAACAACGAGCACTGACCCGTGCAAATGAGCGCTTATCCCGTATGGGACTGCCAGTTGTTGAAGATCTTGAGGACCTGCCTGAAGAGCTTGAGGAATTGGATCCGTACCTGACGGAAGCCGCCAATATTACCCTTGATATGGTAAACACGGGGAAATACGCACTTACCCGCGGTTAGTAGTTCGCTTCATTAAAGGGCTGGCAGCACTGTCAGCCCTTTTTTCATTGCATCAGACACACAAATCACAAATACTAACGACAGTATTAAAATAACTATAAAACAATAATAAAGGGAACAACGTGTATGGCGGTTCGTGGTGAGTTTTCTTCTCGTATCGGATTTATACTGGCAGCTGCCGGTTCGGCTGTGGGACTGGGCAATATCTGGGGCTTTCCAACCCAGGTGGCCAGTAATGGCGGTGCGGCTTTTGTTTTGGTTTACCTGTTGCTGGCGTTTGCGCTGGCGTATCCGGTATTAATGGCAGAGCTGGTTATCGGCCGTGCTCACCGGGCCAATATGGTGGACTCACTGGGCCAAATCACCAGCAATCCGCTGGGGCGACTTACCGGCCTGTGGGGCTGTGTTACGGTGTCGTTGATTCTGGCCTTTTATGCCATTGTCGGCGGCTGGATGATTGCTTTCTTCGCTGAATCGGCAAGTCGGCCAGTGGCCCCTCAGGCAGTCAGCGACTGGCTTACCAGTTATTCACTAAGCACCAACCTTATCTTTTGTGCTTTGTTTCTGAGCCTTACTTCTTATATCGTTCTGGGCGGGGTAAAAGCCGGTATTGAGCGCTGGTCTGTGCGCCTCATGCCAACCCTGTTTATTCTTATGGGCATTCTGATTGTTTATGTGAGCTTTCAGCCAGGTGCCAGCGAAGGCTGGGCTGCCTATCTGGTCCCCGACTTTTCAGTGGTATTAAATCCGGATTTGCTGATTGATGCCATGGGGCAGGCGTTTTTCTCCATGTCACTCGGCGTAGGTACCATGCTGGTTTATGGCTCTTACATGAGTAAGAAAGAAGATCTACCCACCATTGGTGCCGCGGTAGCTCTGGTTGATATTGGTGTAGCAATTATCGCCGGTATGCTGATTATCCCGGCAATGTATGTAGCACTCAATAATGGCGTGGAAATCTTCTCTTCTACCGGCGAGCTGATAGCCGGCGATCAGTTGATTTTTACCGTACTGCCGGCGTTATTTAATACCATCGGCCCAATTGGTGTGGTGGTGTCTACCGTGTTCTTTGCGCTGATGGTGATCGCCGCCCTGACCAGCTCTATTTCAATGCTGGAAGTGCCGGTAGCCTATTTATCGGAAAGCCGTAATTTGTCCCGCCCAAAGGCAGTAATGATTGTTACAGCCGTTATTTTTGTTGCCAGCGCACTGATCATCTTTAACTTTTCTACGCTGTTTGGCTTTGTTATCGCGCTGACCACTAAGTACAGCCAGCCGTTACTTGGCTTTGCCCTGTGTATTTTTGCCGGTTGGGTATGGAAGCGTAACGAAATTCTGGCCGAACTAAAGGTTAGCGCGCCGGATATGGAACAGCGCTTATTCTGGAAAATCTGGCCGTGGTATGTGAAGTTTGTTTGCCCACTGGTCATTTTGCTAATGTTCTATCGGTCGGTTGCATAAGGAAAGAATCATGACCACAGAAATTAAACAACCGACGTTATTAGACGCATTTATCCCGGTAATTTCACTCATTCTGATGCTGGGGACTGCCGTATACCTGTTCGCAGATAATTCTTCTTACGGGCCAAATCAGGTATCGCTGCTAATCGGTACCGGCTTAGCGGCCATTATTGGCATGAAGAATGGCCACAAATGGCACGATATTGAAAAGGGCATTATACAGGGCATTTCGGTGTCCCTGGGGGCCTGTCTTATCCTGCTGGTTGTAGGTGCTCTGATTGGTACCTGGATGCTGGCGGGTACGGTACCTACCTTAATTTACTACGGGCTTGAACTGCTTAACCCCAGTATGTTCTATGCGGCTACCTGTATAATCTGCGCCGTGGTGGCAATGAGTATTGGTAGTTCCTGGACAACAGCAGCCACCGTAGGTGTGGCACTGATGGGCGTGTCGGCCGGGATGGATATGTCGGCGGCAATTACCGCCGGTGCGATTATTTCCGGTGCGTATTTTGGCGATAAAATTTCGCCGTTATCTGAAACCACTAACCTGGCACCGGCAGTGGCTGGTACCGATCTGTTTGAACACATTCGCTACATGTTGTGGACGACGATCCCCAGCTTTGTACTGGCGCTGATTTTATTTGTCATCATCGGCCTTAGCGAGTCCGGTGTGCAGTCTGCCGAGAAAATTCAGCAGATGCAGGTGTTACTGGATGACACCTTTAACATTAATATCTTTATGCTGGTACCACTGGTTGTGCTGCTGACCCTGGCGGTGCGCAAAATGCCGGCTTTCCCGGCAGTAGGTATAGGCGCATTGTTAGGCGGCGTCTGGGCGTTAATTTTTCAGCCGGATGTTATTCAAACCATGAAAGACAGCGCAGATTCGTTTTCTGTAGGGGCGCTCAAAGTGGTCTGGACCGCCTTGTTCGACGGCGTAAGTTTTAATACCAGCGACGATAACCTCAATAGCCTGCTGAGCCGCGGCGGGATGTCTTCCATGCTCAATACTATCTGGCTGATTGTGTGCGCTATGTCCTTTGGGGCGGTGCTGGAGCGGGTAGGCTTACTTACCCGTGCTGTCGGCGCTATTTTACACGGTGCTAAAACCGCCGGTGCCATGGTGAGTCGCACAATCCTGACCTGTATCGGTACCAACCTGATCACTTCTGACCAGTATATGGCTATCGTTATGCCAGGACGTATGTATAAGGATGAGTACGCCAAACGCGGGCTTGATCAGCTAAACTTATCCCGAAGCCTGGAAGACGGCGGCACCATTACGTCACCGCTTATTCCCTGGAATACCTGTGGTGCTTATATGCATGGCGTGTTAATGGTGCATCCGTTTGAATATATTTTCTTTGCCTTCTTTAACTTAATCAGTCCGGTACTGGCGGTGATCTATGCTTATCTGGGAATCAAAATTCTCCGTCTTGAGCCACCGCAAGCCGTGACTGCAGCTAAATAAACATCTTGTTAGGAGATGCAATGACGCTAGTGGCTAAACGTCGCGAAGACTATCGCGCGCCCGAGTTTACAATTACTGATATTGCCCTGGACTTTACCCTGGACCCGACTGCGACCAAAGTGATCAGCGAACTTAAGGTAAAGCGCCAGGGCGCAGCCAACGCGCCTTTAGAGCTCGATGGCGAACATATGCAACTATTAGAAGTTGCCATTGATGATTTACCCTTTGGTGACTACCAGCAAACCGATAGTGGTCTGGTTCTGAACAACGTGCCCGATGCTTTTACGCTGCGCATCGTGACGCAAATTAATCCATCAGAGAATAAGGCGCTGGAAGGACTGTATTTGTCTAACGGCGTGTATTGCACTCAGTGTGAAGCTGAGGGATTTCGCCGCATCACCTATTACCTGGACCGGCCTGATGTACTGGCGCGTTTTACAGTTAAAATAACTGGTGACAAAACCAGCCTGCCAACCATGCTGGCAAACGGTAACCCCATTGAACAGGGCAGTAACACTGACGGCACCCATTGGATTTTATGGCAGGATCCGTTTCCTAAGCCTAGCTACCTGTTTGCACTGGTTGCCGGTAGCTTTGATCAGTTAACCGATACCTTTGTAACGCAAAGCGGTAAGTCGGTGGCGCTTGAGCTGTTTGTAGACAAAGGTAAACGCCAGCGCGGCGAATTTGCCCTGGAAGCGTTAAAACGTTCCATGCGGTGGGATGAAGAAGTGTTTGGCCTCGAGTATGACCTCGACATTTACATGATAGTTGCCGTGGATTTCTTCAATATGGGGGCCATGGAAAACAAAGGGCTGAACGTTTTCAACAGTAAGTTTGTACTTGCCGATCAGGCGTCTGCTACCGATGAAGATTTCTTTAATGTGGAATCGGTTATCGCCCACGAGTACTTTCATAACTGGACCGGTAACCGCGTAACATGCAGAGACTGGTTCCAGTTAAGTTTAAAAGAAGGCCTTACGGTGTTTCGCGATCAGCAGTTCAGCAGCGATATGAGCTCGCCGCTCAGTAACCGTATCAAGCAGGTAAGGGTGATGCGCGAGCATCAGTTCGCTGAGGACGCCAGTGCCATGAGTCATCCCATCCGCCCGGATGAAGTGATTGAAATGAACAACTTCTACACGGTGACGGTTTACGACAAAGGCGCTGAAGTCATTCGCATGATGCATACGCTGCTCGGTGCAGACGGTTTCCGGGCCGGAATGGATGAGTATTTCCGCCGTCATGACGGTCAGGCCGTTACCTGTGATGACTTTGTGTCAGCCATGCAGTCGGCAACCGATATTGATTTAACCCATTTTTCCCGCTGGTATAGTCAATCGGGCACACCTCGCGTTGAGGTTAGACGTGCCTATGATGCCGCCAGCGATAAACTCACTGTAACGCTGACTCAACAAAATCTGACAACCGCTGATCAGGCTGAAAAACAAGACCTGTATATCCCGTTGCAAATTGAGTTTCTGGCAGCAGACGGTCAGCACGTAGCGCCAGATAGCGGCATGTTCCGTGATAACCTGGTTATTCTGGATAAACCGGTGACTGAATTAACCTTTACCGGTAAAGGGAGTTATATAACGCCGGTGGCGTTGGGCAATTTTTCCGCGCCGGTTAAACTGACTTCCGATCTAACGCCGTTAGAGTGGTTACATACCTTCCGTTTTGCTAACGATGCCTTTAGCCGCTGGGATGCTATTCAGCAGTTGTATAACTGGTGCATTGAACAATATTATCAGGGCAGCCCCCAGCAGGTAGAAAAAGCCATCTGGCAGGGGCTCTATGAAGCCGTTGAAGCCAGCCAGGATAATCCGGAAATTCTCGGTGAGTGTCTGGTGGTGCCCAGCTTTGAAACCCTGTGCCAGACCCGTGAGAATATAGATGTACATGCCTTAAACCAGGCCAGACAGAGCTTTAGTCATGATTTGGCTGAGTATATGTCTGATTTGTTACTGGTGATCTATCAAACCAATCAATCAGACTCATATGCCTATGAGCCGGAGCAGGTCAGTTCCCGCCGGTGTAAGAATGTAGTGCTCACGCTATTGGCTGAATTACCACTGGCTAAAACGCTCATCACCGAACAGTTCTCCGGTTCAGACAACATGTCAGATACCCTGGGTGCGCTGAAAGCTGCTCAACAGTTCGATTTAGTGTTGTTTAACAACCTGATGAATGAGTTTGAGCAACGCTGGCGCGATGATCCGCTGGTGCTGGATAAGTGGTTTGGTTTACATGCCACTTGTGATCGCAGTGATATTCTGGCGCAACTTACCCTGTTGCGCCAGCATCCACAATTCAGCCAGCAAAATCCAAACCGGGTTCGCGCGGTGATTGGTAGCTTTGCGTTTTACAATACTTCAGGTTTCCATGCTGATGATGGCAGTGGTTACCGATTCCTGACCGACTATTTGCTGGAGCTGGATAAAACCAATCCGCAGGTGGCTTCCCGGTTAGTCACGCCGTTAACCCAATGGCAACACTTTGCTCCGTCACGTCAAGCTCTGATGCGACAGCAACTGTCCCGTTTGCTTGATGATGCCTCATTAAGTAAGGATCTTTACGAAAAAGTCAGCAAAGCTCTGGCCTACGGACATGATTCATAGTACCGATAAAGTGTATTTTTTTTCGGTAAATGAGCCATATCACCAGTGTCAGCTCCTTTACAGCGGCTCAATACCCGTAGTGGTATTGACCGCTGATAGTGGCGAGCGGGTACAGGTGCCATCGGGCCGTATTCGCCAATTTATTGATAGTCGAGGCTTTTATGGCCGTTTCAGACTCGTGGTCAGCGCCCAAAATAAAATTAAATCTTTTGAGCGCATCGCCTGAATTTGAACTATAACTATCAAGCGGTTAAGAACCTTTTCACCAGATGCTATTATTGTAACAGATTAAAAACATTGCTTTTTTTCAACTGGTACGATTAGTTCTTGCCATCTGTGTAAAATGATGTAATCATTTTGTTAAATAAACCGATGAGTTTGTCGTTTTATCAGCAGGTTACTGTTGAATCAGGAGTATAAAAATTATGATAACCAGGCTTAGCGCATTTAAGAAATCGCCTATCGCAGCTGGAATTTTTGCCTTTCTAGGTGCCGCCTCGCTACCGGCTGGTGCGGCTTCATGGGACTTTGGTGATGTATCCGTATCGCTGGATACTAACCTGACACTCGCTACCAGTATTCGCGTTGAAGACCGCGACTACAGTTTAATTGGTAACAGTAATCATCCTCAGTTTAACTGGTCTGG
>CATMRP010000129.1 GCA_950073835.1 uncultured Alteromonadaceae bacterium | reverse complement strand
TGTACGCCGCAGCCGGCGTGGATATGTCGTTTAGTGTCAGAGCACTGGAGTATGTGCTCAGCGAACAGCAAATGGATTTGTGGATGCGTACCAAAAATCAGGTGGTGTCACATTTCAATGGCTGTCGTCATCGTGCCAGTACCGATGCAGAAATCATCCAGCAAACTTTTATTCGCACACTCCCACAACAGGATACCGATCATCTCGCCCGCGCCGTTATTAATGGCTAAACCGGTTCGAGATGGGTACTCTGCTGACCTGTAGCAAACATTTTATTCAGGCAAAAATACAAAATGAAAACGGTAGGTCTAATCGGCGGGATGAGCTGGGAGTCGTCGCTAACTTATTACCAGCGTATTAATCAGCAGATTAAACAGCGCAAGGGGGGGCTGCACAGTGCACCGCTGATCCTCTATAGTGTGGACTTTGCACATATCGCCACACTGCAGCATAATAATGACTGGCAGCAACTGGCGGATTATCTTGCAGACGTTGGCAAAAGTCTCGAAAAAGCAGGCGCTGACGCCCTGGCGATTTGCACCAATACGATGCATAAAGTGGCGCCCCAGATAGCAAATGTGGTGCGCATTCCGCTGTTGCATATTGGTGACGCGTTGATCGCCGAAAGCCGGTCCCGTGGATACAGTCGTCTGGGATTGCTCGGTACCGCTTTTACCATGGAGCAGGGATTTTTGCGTGACCATCTTACCGCGGGCGGATTGTCGGTGATGGTGCCGGAAGCCGCAGAGCGGCATGACGTACATCGCGTGATCTATGAAGAGCTCTGTCAGGGGATTATCCGCAAGGAATCACGTATCCGCTATCTGCAGGTTATCGACAACCTCAAAGCGGCAGGCGCAGAAGCGATTATTCTCGGTTGTACTGAAATAGGCCTGCTGGTCACGGCCGAAGACAGTGCTTTGCCAGTGCTGGATACGGCGCTGTTGCATGCCGACAGTGTGGCAGATTTTATTCTAAGCGAGTAGCCAGCCCCTAACCTTAAAAATAGTAGTGCACGCCCATAACCAGCGAATTGATATCAATCTGGCCGGCATCGCGATATTCATAGCCCACCGCCACACCGAAGCCGCGTAATTCACCAAACTGCCAGCCTACACTGGCCGCTCTGTCGCTGTCGCTCACCATTGGCATGGCACCGGCCTGCGGTGTAAGTGAGTACTGGGTAGACCGAATGGTGGCATAAATCCATTGGGCCGAATTTACCGGCAGTGCCCGGCGAGCGGATAAACTGACCGCCTCCAGATCAACCATCGACAAGGGAGCGGTGCGCGCGTCGCTGGCAAACCGGGCCGCATAAGAGCGGTTTATTTCAACACTGAAATTCCACTTGGGCAGGCGTTTGCTTTGATAGGCTATGAAATACTGGGTGTTACCCACGGGCTGAGTAACCAGTGAAGAATCTGGCAACATGGCAACTTGATTGGCCAGTAGCGGACAACTAAACATCGCAACCAAACCAAACAAAAACAAGCGAACAAGGGGCTTGTTCATTGTGAGGTCTTCCCGTGTGAGAGTGCTAATAAAGCGTACTATTACACTACGCAGTGTTTTTTCAGTATTGTTATAACCGCTTGCCTTACCATGCCTGCATAACGATGATTTATGCGGTGTTTTACATAACGTTTTTCGCTAATTATTGTGAGTACCAGAAAACCTATCGCCTGACAATAATCACCGCAGACTTTTTCGGCAGCGTACTTTCAATATAGACCTAATCAGAGCTGATACCAAGTGAGAAATGCACTTTTTTTATCATCGAATTTCGTCGATTTGGCTGGCGAAACAGACACTCCTCAGCTAGCTTTAAACGTACCAATAAATTTAAAAAACAACGCCCTTAAAGCCACGTTTTTTCATAAAGCTTAAGTTGTAATTTTATATAAAACAGAGAGTTAATATCGTTATTAATGAACATTGTTGCTTTCGGGATTCAATCAATACGGAACCACTGATATGGCGGCCACGGACGTTGCCCACTGAGGATCAAATAATGCGAGCAGACTGGGAAATTGAACGAAAATTTGTTGTTACTTACTTACCTGAAGGATTACTCGAAACGCGGAAGCCAGTAGTGATCAGACAAGGTTATATTGTAGCGCTGGGAGACCGGCACATAAGAATTACTGACGAAGACGGCAACTATACAATGACAGTCGAGCAAGGAGTTGGCCTAAAGCGTCTGGACACGGAAATTTCCATTAGTGCAGAACAATTTAATAATCTATGGCCGCTAACGCAGCATATGCGGGTTGAGAAAAAACGTTATCGTATCGGTTTTTTCGGCCATAAGCTGTTATTAGATGTGTTTACCGGTCATTTGGACCCGCTAATTCTTGTCGAGGTGGCGTTTGACAATGAGGTCCACAGTCGGCAATTTCTGCCGCCGGATTTTGCCGAACTGGAAGTGACCCACCGGCGCGAATATCAAAACGTTCACCTGGCCAGAACGGGCTTACCGGACGCCTTAGCAATGGCCAATGCTTATTAGTACCAACAAAAACGCCAGACCTGAGTCTGGCGTTGTAGGCAAAAAGCGCGGGGCTTAAACCGAAGCGCGCAGTGCCTCTGCTTTATCGGTTGCTTCCCATGGGAAGCTGTCACGGCCAAAGTGGCCATAAGCAGCCGTGGGCTGGTAGATAGGGCGTTCCAGGTCGAGCATTTTGATAAGGCCATAAGGACGCAAATCAAAGTGCTCTTTAACCAGTGCGACCAGGGTGGCTTCGTCATACTGGCTGGTACCAAAGGTATCGATGCTGATAGACGTTGGTTCTGCTACACCAATGGCGTAAGAGACCTGAATTTCACAACGCTTGGCCAGGCCCGCCGCCACAATGTTCTTCGCTACATAACGCCCGGCGTAGGCTGCCGAACGGTCTACTTTTGACGGGTCTTTACCCGAGAAGGCGCCGCCGCCGTGGCGCGCCATACCACCGTAGGTATCTACAATGATCTTACGACCCGTCAGGCCACAGTCACCCATAGGGCCGCCGATAACGAAGCGTCCGGTAGGGTTAATATGAAATTTCGTATTGGCGGTAATCCACTCGGCCGGTAGTACCGGTTTAATCACTTCTTCCATTACCGCTTCACGTACGGTTTCGGTAGAGACCGAATCGCAATGCTGGGTAGACAGTACCACTGCATCAATGCCTACCGGCACGTTATCTTCGTATATAAAGGTTACCTGGCTTTTCGCATCCGGGCGCAGCCAGTTGAGTTTGCCCGACTTACGCATTTCTGCCTGACGCTGCACCAACCGGTGTGAATAGGTGATAGGTGCAGGCATTAACACTTCGGTTTCGTCGCTGGCATAGCCAAACATCAGGCCCTGGTCACCAGCACCTTGTTCTTCCGGGCGAGAGCGATCAACACCCTGATTGATGTCCGGTGACTGCTTACCAATGGCATTGAGTACCGCGCAGGAATCTGCATCAAAACCCATATCTGAATGGGTGTAGCCAATTTCGCGCACGGTCTGACGCGTCAGTTCTTCAATATCTACCCAAGCAGAAGTAGTGATTTCACCACCAACCAGCACCATACCGGTTTTGACATAAGTTTCGCAGGCGACACGCGCCTTGGGATCCTGTTGCAGGATTGCATCCAGTACCGCATCGGATATTTGATCGGCAATCTTGTCCGGATGGCCTTCAGAGACTGACTCGGACGTAAATAAATGGGCTGCCATTACATGCTCCGTGTTTATTTAAATGTATATTCGGGGCGTATTGCTTACCTGAACACTACTAGAAACAGTAAACTCACCGTTCTGGCGCTGTTTTACGGTAATCGTGCTCATTGTAGATCAATACACATGCGACTATTGTAGCAAGCATGCGTATAAATACCAGTCTTTACTTCTGGACGTCTAAAAGTCTATTTGTTACGTTAACTTGACAGTCCCCCGGCTTAGCGATGATGAGCAGCTGTTTCTGTGACGCCAGAAAATGGACTGATGAGAACGAAACACATTGAACTGCACCGGCCGGTGGGTAACAATATGGGACACTGAGTGAGAGTGTATTGCTGTTTGCTGAATTTGCCGTGAATAAATGGCGCTCAGTCTAAGCAAACACAAATACATTAGTACTTCGCTGATGTGTCAATAAATACAGTAAATTGCCATCTCAACTGGCACTCAACTACAATTCAGGAGTCAACATGCCGTCTCGTCGAGAACTTGCCAATGCTGTAAGAGCATTAAGTATGGATGCTGTTCAGAAAGCCAAATCAGGTCACCCTGGTGCGCCCATGGGCATGGCAGACATCGCCCAGGTGCTGTGGTGCGATCATCTGCAACACAACCCGGCCGATCCAGCCTGGGCAAATCGCGACCGCTTTGTGCTGTCGAATGGTCATGGCTCGATGCTGCTGTATTCACTACTGCACCTTACCGGCTACGAACTGCCAATCGACGAACTCAAGCAATTCCGTCAGTTACATTCTAAAACCCCTGGTCACCCTGAGTATGGTTATGCTCCAGGCGTTGAAACCACTACTGGTCCGCTGGGCCAGGGCATTACCAATGCAGTAGGTATGGCGCTGGCCGAAAAAGTGCTGGCCGCGCAATTTAACCGCGATAACTTTGCGGTAGTCGATCACTACACCTATGCTTTCCTGGGCGATGGCTGCCTGATGGAAGGTATTTCCCACGAAGCGAGTTCACTGGCCGGTACACTGGGCCTGGATAAGTTGATTGCGTTCTGGGACGACAACGGTATTTCTATCGATGGTGAAGTAGAAGGCTGGTTTACCGACGATACGCCAAAACGTTTCGAGTCTTATGGCTGGCATGTGATCACCGATATCGACGGTCACGATCCAGAAGCGATTAACAGCGCCATTGCAGCGGCTAAAGCACAAACCGGCAAACCTACGCTGATTTGCTGTAAAACCGTGATTGGTTTTGGCTCACCAAACAAGCAGGGTAAAGAAGACTGCCACGGTGCGCCATTAGGTGATGATGAAATTACCCTTACCCGTGAAGCGCTGGGCTGGAGCCATGCGCCGTTTGAAGTGCCGGCTGATATTTATGCCGGCTGGGATGGCAAAACCAAAGGCGGTGAAGCGCAACAAGCCTGGAATGAACTGTTTGCAAAATATGCCGAAGCTTACCCGGAACTGGCCGCTGAACTGAAGCGCCGTTTAAGCGGTGACGTACCGGCAGACTTTGTGGCTAAAGCCGACGAGTATATTGCTAAGCTGCAGGCCAACCCGGATACTATCGCCAGCCGTAAAGCCTCACAAAATGCACTGAATGCTTTTGGTCCGCTACTGCCTGAATTATTAGGCGGCTCGGCCGACCTGGCCGGCTCTAACCTGACCATCTGGAACGGTTGTAAAGGCGTAGAAAAAGACGATGCCAGTGGTAACTATGTTTACTACGGCGTACGCGAGTTCGGTATGTCTGCCATGATGAATGGTATTGCCCTGCACGGCGGTTTTAAAGCCTACGGCGCGACCTTCCTGATGTTTATGGAATATGCCCGAAACGCGGTACGTATGGCAGCACTAATGAAGCAGCCAGTAATTTTCGTCTATACCCACGATTCAATTGGTCTGGGCGAAGATGGCCCAACGCACCAGCCGGTAGAGCAGGTGGTAGCGATGCGTGCAACGCCAAATCTCGACAACTGGCGCCCGTGCGACCAGGTAGAATCTGCGGTGGCCTGGAAAGAAGCAATCCTGCGTACTGACGGTCCTACCTCGTTAATCTTCAGCCGTCAGGGACTGGCGCAACAGCCACGTACCGAAGCGCAGGTGGCAGACGTAGCCAAAGGCGGTTACGTACTGGTAGATTGCGATGGCACGCCGGAGCTTATTCTCATTGCCACCGGCTCTGAAGTACAGCTGGCCGTAGATGCTGCAGCAAAACTCAGCGAGCAGGGCAAAGCTGTGCGCGTGGTGTCTATGCCATCCACTGACGTATTCGATCGTCAGGGTGCGGCATACCGCGAGTCAGTACTGCCATCGAGCGTGGTGAAACGCGTTGCGGTTGAAGCGCTGTCTAAAGAGAGCTGGTATAAGTATGTTGGTTTTAACGGCGCGATTGTGGGCATGGACACCTTTGGTGAGTCTGCCCCGGCCGGCGAGCTGTTCAAGCACTTCAACATTACTGTTGATGCCGTGGTAGAAGCTGCACTGGGGCTTTAATTTGCCCCGGCCTTTAGGCTGCATAAAAATATGGTAAGACTCGCCATTAATGGCTTTGGCCGCATTGGCCGAAACGTACTGCGGGCACTCTATGAGAGTGGCCGCAATCAGTTTATCCAGGTCGTCGCTATCAACGAAATCGCTGATCCCGACGGCATGGCACATCTGCTCAAATATGATACGTCCCATGGCCGGTTTGCCTGCCATGTGGAGCGTAAAGGCGAACAGCTCACCGTGGCCGGTGACGTTATTCGTCTGTGTCATCAAACCGAAATCACCGGCCTGCCCTGGGCCGAACTGGGCGTGGATATTGTGCTGGAATGTACCGGCCAGTATACCGATAAGGCCAGTGGTCTGGCACACATTGAAGCTGGCGCTAAAAAAGTGCTGTTTTCCCAGCCGGGTGCGCCGGATATGGACAACACCATCATTTACGGTTGTAACGAAGACACGCTGTTACCCGAACACAAAGTGGTATCGAACGGCTCCTGTACCACCAACTGTATAGTGCCGGTGATCCAGGTGCTCGACGAAGCTTTCGGGGTGGAAAGCGGCACCATCACCACTATTCACTCTTCCATGCACGATCAGCAGGTAATTGATGCTTATCATCCCGATCTGCGCCGTACCCGTGCCGCCAGCCAGTCGATAATTCCGGTGGATACCCGTCTGGCCCGCGGCATAGAGCGAATACTGCCTAAGTTTGCCGGCAAATTCGAAGCGATTGCGGTGCGTGTGCCCACTATTAACGTAAGTGCCATGGATTTGAGTGTGACGCTGGCTACTGAAGTGACCATTGATAAAGTGAATCAGGCGCTTAGCGTAGCCCGTACCGGACGCCTCTCAGGCATTCTGGATTACACCGAAGAGCCGCTGGTATCGGTGGATTTTAATCACGATCCCCATTCGTGTATTGTAGATGGTACACAAACTCGGGTGAGTCACCGCCAGTTGGTTAAAACCCTGGTGTGGTGTGACAACGAATGGGGTTTTGCCCATCGAATGCTGGATACCGCGTTGGCGATGTATCAAACGGGCAATGAATAATTTAATTTGAATTCAACAGGATGAGAAGGAAACCTTATGTCAATCCCAAGCATGTCAGACATTGAGTTGTCAGGTAAGCGTGTACTGATCCGTCAGGATCTCAACGTACCGGTAAAAGACGGTAAAGTGACATCAGACGCGCGTATCAAAGCGTCTTTACCTACCATTAAAGCGGCCCTGGAAGCCGGTGCTGCGGTGATGGTGATGTCTCACCTTGGCCGCCCAACCGAAGGCGAGCCCGCGGAAGAGTTTTCACTGCAACCCGTGGTGAACTACCTCAACGACGTACTGGATGTCGAAGTTAAACTGGTAAAAGATTACCTGGATGGCGTAGACATTGAGCCGGGTCAATGCACAATTCTGGAAAATGTGCGATTTAATAAGGGTGAGAAAAAAGACGACGAGGCGCTGTCGAAGCAGTACGCTGCGTTATGCGACGTATTCGTAATGGATGCGTTTGGTACTGCTCACCGTGCCCAGGCTTCAACCCACGGCGTGGCAAAATTTGCCCCACAAGCTGTGGCGGGTCCATTGCTGGCAGGCGAACTGGCTGCGCTATCGAAAGCGCTGGATAACCCGGCTCGCCCGATGGTAGCTATTGTGGGGGGCTCAAAGGTGTCGACCAAGCTAACCGTGCTTAAATCACTGGCCGATAAAGTAGATCAGTTGATTGTAGGTGGCGGTATTGCTAACACCTTTATCGCGGCGCAAGGCCACAACGTAGGCAAATCGCTGGTGGAAATGGACTTAGTTGATGAAGCCAAGCGTTTGATTGACCAGGCGCAGGCCAATGGCGGTGATATTCCGGTCCCCACCGACGTGGTAACTGGTAAAGCCTTTGCCGAAGACACGCCGGCCGAGCTGAAGTCTGTTAGTGACGTATCCGATGACGATATGATTTTTGATATCGGCCCGGACAGCTCAGCGGCGCTGGAAGATATCCTTAAAAATGCCGGTACCATTGTGTGGAATGGCCCGGTAGGCGTGTTCGAATTTGATCAGTTCGCAAGTGGAACAAAAGCACTGTCTGAAGCGATTGCCGCCAGTGATGCATTTTCAATTGCCGGCGGTGGTGATACGCTAGCAGCAGTAGATAAATATGAAATTGCAGATAAAGTATCGTACATCTCAACCGGTGGCGGTGCGTTCCTGGAATTTCTTGAGGGCAAAACTTTACCTGCAGTAGCGATATTAGAAGAAAAAAACCGCTAACAGTAAAGTAATGTCCCGGCGCCGGAATAGCAGTATTCCGGCGACACCTGCATAAGGATACGCAGGCTGAAAGACCGTTTAACAGAGCGTAGTAAAAACTGCTAAGGCTCTGATAAAGCGAGCTTTCCCATGCCTAATAAATGATTTCTCTTAACCCTACAACCGTTTATAAAAAACGGATAAGAAAATAAGGAGTGTTGCACATGGCATCACAGGCTCAGCAAGCTATGCTGGATAAAATCATCACCCAAAAGGGCTTTATAGCCGCCCTTGACCAAAGCGGTGGAAGTACCCCAAAAGCACTTAAACTTTACGGTATTGAAGAATCAGAGTACTCAAATGATGAGGAAATGTTCGACATGGTGCATGCAATGCGTACCCGTATCGTAACCTGTAACGCCTTTTCAGGTGAGCGTGTCCTCGGCGCAATCCTGTTTGAAAACACACTTGATCGCGAAATCGAAGGGTTAGCCTCTTCTCATTACCTGTGGCAGAAAAAACGCGTTGTGCCGTTTTTGAAAGTCGATAAAGGTCTGGAAGCCGAAGCTAACGGTGTGCAACTGATGAAGCCAATGCCACAACTCGACGAGCTGCTGGCAAAAGCTAACGCCAAGGATGTGTTTGGCACCAAAATGCGTTCGGTAGTTAAACTGGCCAACCACGAAGGTATCAAGGCTATTGTTGAGCAGCAGTTCGCGGTTGGTAAACAAATTCTGGACGCCGGTCTGGTGCCTATTATCGAGCCTGAAGTAGACATTAACAGCCCGGAAAAAGCCGAAGCTGAAGCACTACTGAAGCTGGAAATTCTTACTCAGCTGAATCTGCTGGGCGATGAAAAGGTTATGCTTAAGCTGACTCTTCCAACCGAAGCAAACTTTTACAAAGAGCTGGTTGATCACCCTAAAGTGATCAAAGTCGTTGCGCTGTCTGGTGGTTACTCTCGCGATGACGCCAACGCTAAACTGGCCGAAAACCAGGGCATGATTGCCAGCTTCTCGCGCGCCCTCACCGAAGGCGTGTCGGCACAGCAAAGTGACGAAGAGTTCGAAGCTACTCTGGATGCCGCAATCGAAGGCATCTACCAGGCGTCTCTGACCTAGTCGCTATTCCAGCTAAAATCCGTCTTTCCATAGACCTCTGATATCCCGGACGTTTCGTAGAAACTATCCGGGATTTCTTTTTCCTTCATACCAAAACCACTGCCATCCCGGAATTTTCGGAGAAAATATCCGGGACCTCCTGAACAGTTTTACTCATTCAATAGAAGTGTTTTGGTAGTCAGTCTTATCGGAAGATACCGGCTCGGAGGCCGGTATGACGGGGTATATTGGCAACATCGGTATTCTTTGCAATTTGTCGGGGGTGCCGACAGCACCCAACCTCCCTGTCATCGGAAGCTGTGTTAGCAGCTATCCGGGACCTCCTGAACAGTCTTGCTCATCCAAAAGGACATTTACAGGTAGCCAGGTGGTTAAGAAAATACCGGCTTGGCGGCCGGTATGACGAATCTGTTTATGTACCTAATTCATTACACCAAAGTATAAGGTTATAGTAAGCATATCTAAATAAGCTATGGCTATCGTACAGATATTAGTCTATATTTTGTAACTTAATTTTTACATCACTATCAATGTTGATAACCGTGTATGGTCCAATTAAACAAGGATATTTAGCCTGATGCAGGACGCGCATATGTATATTCAGGTAGGCGTTCTCGCTATCGTGGCAATGATAGGGATTAGCTTTACTTTTGCTCTTCCAAAACCGCGCCATGAACTCAAAGCGAAATCAGCCAGTTATGCCCGTTGGTTTTTAGTGGCATCCTGGCTGGTGGTATTTTGCCAGGCTATTGCACATATTGGTTATCATCAGATTGGCCTGCCGGGCGTCTATGCGTCAGCTATAACCGGCGCCTATATGTTATTAATGTCTGTGCTTAAGCGCTATGGTACACAAGTGTCACAGCGCAAAAAAATGGCCGCCGTCATCCACATTATCGGGATCTTCACAATCACCTCGGTGCTGGTTGTGAGCAAAGCTCCAGGTTGGATCGCGCATAGTCTGGCACTTAGCAGTGTGGCGTTTCCTGTGTGGCAAGCACTACGTTGCGTAAAACAGCACTTCAGTGCAGAAAGTATAGGCAGTCATTTACTATTTGGTGTGTTGGCACTGGTCATTGCACTGGTGTTGTTTGGTGTTCCCGCCTACCTGACAATTGCGCCCGCAGACACCCACTATCATCTTGCCGCCACATCGGCCTTTATGCTGGTGATTATGCTTATCTTTATGTTGGCCTTTGCGGTGAATATTCTGCAGTCGTTATTGCTTAAGTTGCGCTCTCAGGTACATACCGACCCTCTTACCGGTGCTAAAAACCGGCACTTTTTTTATGAAATTGCCCCTAAGTTAAGTGCTCATGCTAAACGTAATCAGGAAACACTTTCTCTGGTGGCCTGTGATATCGATTACTTCAAAAAGATTAATGATGAGTATGGTCACGTCATCGGCGACATAGCGCTTAAACGTTTTTGCCAAATTATCCAGTCACAACTGCGTCAGGAAGATACCCTGATCCGCATGGGTGGTGAGGAGTTTTTAATTCTTTCCCCGCAGTATGACGGCGATAAGGCCCGTCAAATGGCCGAGCGGTTACGTAAAACCATTGCAGAGAGCACTATCTCAGCACGGGGGGTTAATATTTCGCTTACGGCATCCTTTGGGGTTATGCAGATGCCACCGGGAGCCGACCTGTTTACCACAGTAAAAAGTGCCGACCAGGCACTCTTCGACGCTAAAGCCAATGGCCGTAATAAAGTTATTATGGTGTAGAGAGCGGGTTAGCTGACTGCCAGCTTAATATCCACCGCCTGCAGGTAGTTTATTTCCCGTTCCAGATCGGCTGTCATAATGGGCTTAGAGTTTAACCAGCCTGCCGGAAAGGTCAGGGTTATGCTGTGCTTTTCGGCGACCACATCAAACTCAGGTAAAAAACCTTCCTGTCGTTTAATATTCAGCAAAACCGCAAGGCGCAGCAGAGCGATGAGTTTGTAGATATCTTCCTTACTGTACTGAGTAAAGGCGGGTATGTCCTGCACGCGGATTTTTTTACGGTGAAAACGCACCAGGGAAGCCAGTAATTCCTGCTGGGCCTGATTAAAGCCGGGCATATCCACATTCTGTAAAATATAGGCAGAGTGACGTTGTACGCCGCGAGTATTAATTTGTAAGCCCACTTCGTGCAGCAGCGCCGCCCAGCTCACGATTGCACGGTAATCACTGTGGCGCAGTTTCCAGTTTTTCTGGCAGGCGTCATACAGGGTTTTTGTGGTGGTTAATACCATGTTGGCCTGATTGGTATCTACATCATAGCGGGTGGCAAGACTAGAGGCGGTACGGCCACGAATATCCGTGTTATGCAGTTCATCTTCCATCTGATACAACACGCCTTCGCGCAGAGCCGCCGGAGAATAATGCAGTGATTCTATTTTCAGCGCCTTAAACAGGCCAATCAGCACACATAAACCGGCCGGGATCACCGCGCGACGGTCCTCGCTGATGGCAGGATCGACAAGTTTATCAATATGGCCAGCCTCGATGAACTGCTTCATGATTTGCTTAAGGCCTTTGAGCGTTACTTCTGCTTCATCGGTGGGTTCTTTCTGCCCCTGGTGAACTACCAGATTGCACAACGTTTTTATGGTGCCGGAGGTACCGATACAACGTTGCCAACCCATGCGGCGATACCGCTCCTCAATGGGCTCCATTTCCTGCTCGGCAGCGGTGATAGCCCGCTCAAACTGTTTGGCTTTTAATTCGCCGTTGGCAAAAAAGCGCTGGGTAAAACTCACGCAGCCCATTTGCAGGCTGCGGCACAGTTTGGGGGTTAACCCTTCGCCAATAATAAATTCGGTTGAGCCACCACCAATATCCACCACCAGACGCTTACCGTTGTCGTGATTGGTATGGGCTACACCTGAGTAGATTAAACGGGCTTCTTCCGGTCCGGAAATCACTTCAATGGGGTAGGGAAGGATCTCCAGAGCCCGTTTTATAAACACGTTGGCGTTTACCGCTTTTCTTAGTGTGTAAGTGGCCACTATCTTTACAGAGTCTGGTTCAAATCCTTTAAGACTATCGGCTATTACTCTGAGCGTAGCCAGACCTCGCTCCATCGCCTCTTCAGACAGCACGTTATTGCTATCGAGCCCTTCGGCTAAACGCACCTTTTGTTTTACCCGATGCAGAATTTGCACCGAGCCTGCCACAATGCGGGCAACTACCAGGTGAAAGCTGTTAGAACCGATATCCAGCGCGGCAACCTTGCTGGCATCGCGACTGTCTACGCTGTCGAAAGAGGCGGGAGTAGGCGTCATTTATTTTTGCTCAAGCTGTTTTAAATAAGTGTAGATTTCTTCCTGTGAACGCAATTTCTTGCGATTACCCCGTTTAACATACTGGTTCAACTGGTCTTTGTCGATCTGACGTGCCTTCAGCGTGTCTCTGAACTGAATTTCCATGATATCCACAATCCGCTGTTGCAAGACTTCATCGTAGATGGGGGCACCCACCTCAATGCGATTGTCCATGTTACGGGTCATCCAGTCGGCCGACGAAATATATACTTTGCGGTTACCGCCGCCGTTAAAGATCATCACCCTGGGATGCTCCAGAAAGCGATCGACAATGGAAATCAGCTCAATGTTTTCACTGAGCCCTTTAATGCCCGGTCGTAAACCACACATGCCGCGCACAATACCGCGGATCTTAACGCCTGCCTGGCTGGCACGGTACAGGTCGTCAATCAGCTCTTTGTCTACCAGGTTATTAATCTTAAACGTAATTTGTGCGTCGTGGCCTTCCTTTAAGAATTGAATTTCCTGCCGGATCAGCGACTGGATTTTAGTACGTGCATTGAGTGGTGATATTTGTAAATGCTGAAATTTAAACCGGCGATACGGGTAAGAAATCAGTTCAAAAACGGAGTTGGCCTCTTCGGCCATTTCCTGATTCTTGGTAAACAGACTGTAATCGGTATAAATTTTGGCGGTTTTCTCGTTAAAGTTACCGGTACCAAAATGCGCATAGTGCATTAATTTACC